>OMXK01000054.1 GCA_900314995.1 uncultured Prevotella sp. | reverse complement strand
CTCTATTGGGTGAAACAATACTGGAATGGAACGATAAAGATATCGAGCATTACCATGCACGGCGTATGGCAATGGACAGTATGCTCTGCCGTTTCAAGGATTTATACAATAGCATGAAACAACTACGAAAAAAAAACATATTTCAACTGACAGTCATCTTAATGGTGACATATATGGGTATTGGGTTTATTTCGTGTGGTAGCGACGATGATAACAATAGTGGTGGTAATGAAACCTATTTTGATGGTGAGACCGTTAATGTTGACAGCAATGGGAAAGCTTCTGACGGGCATCGTTTCTCGAAAATCGACGATACAAACTTCTATATCGACGATATAAAATACTCCATCTCAGAAGGAAACTTAACCGTTTCTGGTTATGATAAAAATTCTTCTTTCAGTTCAGCAAAGATAATTTCCAGATTAAAATATAATGGACGTACATTCAATGTGACAAGCATCGGAATGGGAGCTTTTGCCCGCTGCCAGAAACTAACCTCAATAACCATTCCTAACAGTGTGACCTTTATTGGGTATAGTGCTTTTGCATTCTGTTCTGGTTTAACATCTGTCTCTATCCCAAATAGTGTAACAGGAATAGGACAAGCAGCCTTTCAAGAATGCACAGGCCTGACATCCATAACAATTCCAAATAGCGTAACAGAAATAGGACCAGAAGTTTTTTATGGTTGCAAAGGTCTGACATCTATCACAATTCCAAATAGTGTGACATACATAGGAGATAAACTGTTTTCCTATTGCATTAACCTGACATCCGTTACGATACCCAGCAATTTGACAAGTATTGGCGATCGCACCTTTGAGGGTTGTACCAGCCTTTCATCCTTTGCTATTCCAGCCGATATCACATACATAGGTAGGTACACTTTTTCAGGATGTTCCAGCTTAACTTCCATCTCTATTCCAGAAAAAGTAACTACTATAGGAGATAGTTCTTTTAAAGGATGCAGTAGTCTGGCATCTGTTACAATACCTAATAGTGTGACGAGCATTCAAAGTTATGCTTTTATGGAAACTGGACTGGTATCAGTCACTATTCCCAGCAGCGTAACAAAAATTGAGGCTTTTGCTTTCTATAAGAGCAATATTTCGGAAGTGATTTCAAAGATTACAAAGCCTTTTAAAATTGATCCAACAGTATTCTCCAGTTATACATTTAAGAACGCAACATTGTATGTACCCAGTGGAACAGTCAATATATACAAGAATATTGAGTTTTGGAATCAATTTTCTTCTGTAGAAGAAATTAGATAATTCACCAGCTAAAGTCATAACCTATATTTCTTATTACTATAAGTTCACCGTACCGACTTTACAGCCGGCACGGTCTTTACTTATATAACCCATTTGTCATATAGCCAAAGTATCATTTCTATAATGTCTACAACTAAAGATATTATCATCTGATGTTCCAGATACCATGTCGCTATCCAATTAATGGCTACCCACATTTTATAAATGCTGTTAATTAAGTTCGTCTTGTTCATCTTTTTTGTGTTTATTGTTGTTTCCCACAATATACTATGCGTGGCGTTCGATGTCAAGGGCATTCTGTAAAGGCCTTGTATATGACTGGCTTTCAGGGTTTTAAACTGTTTCACAACGCCTCTAATAAAAAAAGTGTGCCAAAATGGTACACTTTTCAATTTTATTTTGTACCTTTGCACCCAGATACTAAAATTTACGATTATGGTAGTAGTAACAGGAAGAGATTACAGGGCCAACCTGGCCAAGTATTACGGATTAGCCCAAAAGGGTGAGGATGTTGTCGTAAAGGCGAGATACGGCAGCTGGAAGGTCGTTCCAATCACAGAGGATGACGTGGTGGTGAACAAGAGAGACCTACCCCAAGAGCTGCGTAATGCCCTCATGGAGGTAAAGGAGTCTATGGAAGGTAAGAAGAATCTGATGACCTGGGAGGAACTTGTCAATGAACTGGATGATTGATTTCACCACGGAGTTCTCCAAGGGAGCCAAGGTTCTGAAGAAGCGATACAAGAGTTTT
Source organism: uncultured Prevotella sp. (assembly GCA_900314995.1). Taxonomy (GTDB): domain Bacteria; phylum Bacteroidota; class Bacteroidia; order Bacteroidales; family Bacteroidaceae; genus Prevotella. Next base: position 8,928 of record OMXK01000054.1, on the reverse strand, counting down.
ATGAAGGACCTTGAAGATTTCAAGGACAGCATCATAAAGAATCCCTTTCAGGGTTCAGAACTTGTGCCTGGCATAAGGAAGGTCAGGATGACCATAGAGTCCAAGGGGAAAGGAAAGTCTGGCGGTGCCCGTGTGATTACGTTAACTTACTATGTGTCTGAAGCAGAAGGGAAAGTCCACTTTCTTATCATCTACGACAAGTCCGACGCAGACACCGTCGACGTAAAAGTCGTACAGGAATATGTGGCTGAACTTGGCTTCAATCTGCAAGAACTTCAAGAGCAGGGACTCCTGAAACAAAGAGACGAGGACATTCCACAGTCAGAAGTACCTGAAGAAGTTTAGAATAACCCAAACTTCATAACTATGTCGTTTTGCAAATTTGCAAATCTATAAATCTGCAAACATTTCACAGTTGCATCATATACCCCTACCCTTTGACCTGCTGACTGTCACTTCCTGTTCTTCAGGTTCCTCGACAGTCACTGTTTCAACTGGTTCCTTTTGGGTATAGTCCGTGATATTGCGGAGAGTTTCCGCATTACCCATCAACAGCTCGACGGTTTTCTCGTCGAACTTATCTTTGATACCAGCATCGAGCAAGCCTTGTTTGATGCGGTCTGTCAACTCTCCAGGAGTGATACCTTCATCCTCGATGATCTCTCTTGCGAAGTTGTTCACGTTCAGATAAGGCAGCGTCTTCATATGACCTGTCTCGCCCATCACGACCATCTGGTCAATGATGTAATCAAACTTTTCTTTATTCGTCATCATACCTCACAGCTTTTAATCCCTACTAAAATAGATTCTAATAATAACTATGTCCATTCATCTTTCCCAATCGGTAAATACCGTAAAGAATGAAGATTATAATAATAATTCCGACAACAGTATAGAAGAAACCTTCTGCACCATTAGGGAAGTCGATTTCTCTAATTTTAGGGAACAACCAAGTTAAGCAAAACGCAATCAGGCTTACCAGGGCAATTGTCCGCCAGAACCAGTTTTCGACCATAGATGACGTAATATCGTTTGATGCCTGTTCCGCTTTCTTTTCCACGACTCTCCCGATTCTCTTTTCAAAGTCGCTGGCTATTCTATCTAAAGGCTCTGACAACTTGTTTGCCTTTTGGTCTATCTGTTTTCCGACAGATTCTCCGGCATTCTTAACAGCATTCTCAAAGTTACTGATGCCACCTGATATGTTGTTGAGCTGCGCCTTGGTCGAAGAATCCAGGTCAACAGTCACATGTTTCCTTGTATTGTCAATGACATACTGCAGATCTTCCTGATGCTGCCTCTTCCTTTCCTCTTCCGTCGGTACTGTTCCGATGGCTTCGGCAACGGTCTTCATGGAGGCAGAGACAAGACCATTATCCTTTCGGATTTCATCGATGGCCGTCCTGATGGATGACAGTTCATCCTTCATGGACTCCAGCTCTGAGTTATCAGCAGACTGTGATGGAGCTGCAGCATGTTCTTTCTGCTGTGCTTCCATCCTCGCCAGCACCATCTCAATATTGTTGAGATAGCCTTGGATATTGTCTATTGGATTCTCACTGTATTTCCCCATAGCCTGATTCTTTAATTAATATATCCTCCAGTCGTGCCAGGACATCGTTTAAGGCATTAATCGTTGTCTCTGGTATATTCTGTCCAAACAGTATTGCAGCATTGGCATCATGTGCCAGCTGGTTGATGTTGTTAGACATCGTGGCGATAAGCCTCAATGCCTCTGTATGTTCTGGAACCAGCACTTTGACGGGGCGGTCTGTAACTATATAATATATCAGATCACCCAACGTCATGTGATAGTCCTTAGCGCTTGAAGCGAGGCTTGTTTTCTCGCTCGGCTTCAGGCTTATCGTTACCCTGGCCGTTCTTTTTTCCTCTTTCGGCTTCCTGTTTCTGAACTTTAGTTCTTTCCTTGGCGTCCCTTTCGGCTTGTCGTTTTGCTTCATCTTCTTTTCTCTTTTGTGCTTCCTGGATGGCCCTCTGCCTCCGGATGCGGTCGTTCAACTTTTTCTGTTCCTCTTCACTCAGACCAACCTTGACAGATGGAACAACTGGCTTAGTAGTGTTGGCGGTTCTTGTGCGAGGCTTCCTCTTCCTACCTTCCTCTTCGGTAGTGGCACCTGATGCCTGGTGCTTCAGCTTTCTCTCTTCGCGTCTATCCCACCCCTCAGGATAGTGCAGTCCATATTTCTTAGAAACATCGACTGCAGCCTTGGCCATTCGTTTGCCGAGGTACTGGGTATTGATGCGTTCACCTTTGAAGTCGTTTATCAACATGAGCATGTGATAATGGTCATTATCAGTGTTGGTATGCTCAGGAATGATATAGGGAATGTTGTCTAAATCGATGCCTCTATTTTTACATTCATTCACAAACTCGTGAAGCATCAGCTCACGAAATTTAGGGTCTTTAAGGCGTTCGTTATCTTCATCACTATGGCTGATGACAACACTGTAAGCCTTGACCTTAAATTTCGGATTGACGTATGCTTCCAGCATGGCAAGTTGGGCTGTAGGACTCATGTTAAGTCCTACGCCATTCGCCATGATGACCTTGCCTCCCTTCTCTGGATGGCGCAGGGCGCGATCATAGTAGAGGGAGGATTTGAGCGAACGGGTAGGTTGCACGTTTGCGAACATAGCGAGAAATTTTAAGTTCAACTTCAAATTTAGAGCGTGGGCGAGGCTGTTTGCAAATTTGCAGATTTGCGAAACAAAGCCGATGCCGGAGGGGGTGTCGGGGTCTCCCTGACATGGGGTGTCGGGGGTCTCCCCTGACCAAGATGTTTTGTATGGAGTTCGGGGTGGGTAGCCTCGTAACTGCATCACAAAAGACATCTTGCCTACTTCACGCGCGTTTCTGACTGCAAAGGTAGTGAAAATTTCGGAATTACCAAATATTTCGCCAGAAAATTTTGGTAATTCTGGAATTGAGCGGACTGCGCAGGCTGATACGTGTGGGAAGTTCACGAAGTGCATCAGCTGGCAGCAGTGGAGCCTGGTGCATACTTCAGCATGTGGGAGGTGCCTGTCATCCTCCCTCTTGCCGAAGTATGTGACAGGTGGAGCGGATGACGGGTGGTGAACTTCGGGTCATCCGTGCTTTGTAAATCTGCAAATCTGCAAATTTATTTATTTGCAAACTTGCAAATTTGCAAACACGTTAAACAATGGAGAGCAGACAGGACCAGGCGATGTTGATAACATCGACGGACGCAGACTGTTCGATACCGCTTTCGTTAATTTCATTAACATTCTGCCTTTACTTTGAATGTTAACGGAATTAACAGCAAGGGGGATGGGGGACGGCGCATGAGACCCCATAACGTCAGTACAACAGAGCGACCTTCAGGGAGTGGTTACAGGCGGTTGCTCCTTAGAGCCGCCAGCCAGACGTTGAGGAACGAGACGGTGCAGATGGTATAACCGCCAAGGAGATTTCAGCCAATGGCGGACAAGAAATCTCCCTCGTATAAGTCTCATTCCTTCTTCACCACCTCCCTGTGTATCTTATGATAATTTGGGTCATCCGGATTAGTCAGAGCCGACATCATTTCATCAGCTGTCAACTCCATCTGATACTGAGGACGGACTGGCTCCAGGTTCTCAGCCATCCACCGCTTCATATCCTCAAACGATGTAAAAGCAGGCTCCTGGCTCGCGCGTTCGTTTGTTCCTGGCTCATCGAGCAGATTCCACCACTTCCTGACTGTTGGACGGGTAAGTCCAAGATCTCTTGCACATTCAGACTTGTTGTGGCTGTCAGGATGCTCTTCACGCCATTTAAGTATCATGACAGCATTCTTGCTGTTCTCAACGGTTTCATGCTTGCGTCCATTATGAGCGTCCCAGGCTTCACCCCGTTCTGCACAAAGAACGTCTCTTGTAGCCCTACAAACGCCCAAATGCACGTTCAGCTTGCGTTTGTTGCGCTTCACACGCTTAAGCTCTATGCCCGTCATGCCGGAAATCATTTCAAGCCTCCATCGAATAAGATCTTCGTTCCCGTAAGATTTCAAGGCCTTTACCACATCGGCATCGGTAAATTCCTTCGAAGCATCAGGAGAAAGCGCATTAAGTGTCGGAATAAGATCCATAGCGTCACGCTTGACCTCTTCGTAAGGAACATTGCATTTCATAGCGCAGGCCACAAGATTAAGGACGCAGTAAAAACGATGGCCGTACTTCACACCTCCCTCAGCTGGATTACGCAGACGCTCAAGCCAGCCGTCATAAAGCGACCTGTCTGTAATCCAGTGTTTCTTCTTCTCGCCCGGTGCCAGAAGCTTTCCGTATTTTTTAAGAGCCTGGGCACGTGTCATACGAAGTGGGTTGTGAGCACGACCACCACGTTCAAGCTCCATCAGAACTTTCGTCGAGAAGATCTTGCTCAATCTCTTGTTACCAATGAAGTATTGGGCGAGTTCACTGAGAGTCCAAAAATCGCGATCGTTGAATTTCCAAGCCTCGATGCAGGCACCCATGCCGACAGTCTTCTTCGTTTCCATATCCTTGCACAATGGCTTGGTACGGGTCTCGGGCAACCTGAAGGAGTGGTAGATGCCGTGACACTTCAACTTCTCCACACGGCTCGTACCACCTTTGCCGTCCTTGGAAGGGTAAAACACCAGGTCGTAAAGCAGTGCTATGAGCTGCTGCAACAAACCAACGTTATGGCCGTAAAGAGCCATCGGGGTACGCATGATGTAGTACAGGTGCAGTCCATGGCCGCTGCTTACTATCAGATTTGGCACTGGAATGAGTGTCAAACCGAGACCAGTAAAAGGAGCATGATCAAGTGGTCGCAGGAACCCATTCCACAGCACCTGGATCTGCTCAGGCCCAACATCGTCAAGGTCGATGGCAAATGCATACAACATCCGTGCGTTCTTGTTGGTACTACGGTTGCCGACGTAGGTGATGGGGGAGGTGAGCGCAAAGTAGCGATGCTCCAGCCAACTGTCGGTTTCCCAGTCTCTCTTCAAGATGATCTTGTGCGTATTGCGATCGGTTGTATCGGTGCCATCAGCCTTCTGCGACCCCTTCTTGGATCGAGGCGATTTATAGAACACGATGGGGTTGTAGGTGAACTGGTTCTCGCTGTAGTCGTGAGGCAGTCCGTTGTTGCGTTCGTCTGCCCACTTGCGGTAGGAGTCGCACATCCGTTCCTCGAACGGCTCAAAGTTCGCCTCACCGTTCATGGGGCGTTCGAAGATTTCACCAATGAAGTCACGCAGGTAAACCCGGCTGACATCGAAGTCATGCTGGGTGTTGATAAACCGACTCTTTGCTCTGTACTCTGCCAGCTCTGTGCAGTCGATGGCGGATGGGTCAACCGACTCCAAACCAAGTTCCGCTATGTCCTCAGCGGTGAGGTTGTACACGTTCTCCATACTCGCGATATTTTTGGTTTTACCCCAGGATGCGAGCCTCCGTTGTCGGCTCGACCCATCGGGGGGCGTATGTTATCACTATGTTTTATTTTCCACTTTTTACCGCCTGCCGCCAAGACTCTTTTTTCTGCAGGGAGTGCGCCTCCGTTGTCGGCGCATCCATCGGGGGGCGTATGTTATCACTATGTTTTATTTTCCACTTTCGGTGCAAAAATACGCTTTTTCCTTGATATCTCCAAATAAATTCCGAAAAAAGTGAGTTTTCTTGGATTATCTCGGAGGATATCCCCATTTTCTCGGAGGAAACCCGATTTAATTATAATTTGTGTACGCAATTATAAATTATTAACTTCTTAATTTTGTGTACGCAATTATATTTTTGTATCTTTGCACCCAAGAAAACATCATTGACTATGGCAAAGAAGAAAGTTGAAGAACTGAACGAGGAACAGGAAAAAGTGTTCTATTCTTTCAAGAAGGGTGCTAACATCTTCTTGTGTGGTAAGGGTGGTTCTGGAAAGAGCTTCCTTACCAGGTATATCATAGACTATTGCAAAAGGAACAATAAGTCTGTCTTGATATGTGCGCCTACAGGTATTGCTTCACTCAACATCGGAGGCAGCACCATTCACAGAGTATTCAAAGTTCCGGCGAGGATTCTTCAGAAGGGCGAGCGTTGCTATGAGAAGAAAAAGTTGGAGACCATCGCCAAAGCTGATGTCATCATCATCGACGAAATATCCATGTGCAGGATTGACGTCTTTGAATATGTGGCAAAGACGCTGCTCTACTTCAAGCCGAAGAAACAGTTGCTTTTCGTTGGCGACTTCTACCAGTTGCCTCCTGTTCTGCCGAGTCAGGACAGCAGCGCATTTTCTCAGATCTACGGAAACAAACTCTTTGCCTTTGAGTCCGAAATGTGGACGATGCTGGAGCTGCACACCATGGAGCTTCAGACATCAATGAGACAGAAAGACAAAGCTTTCGTGTCTGCCCTCGATAACATCAGAGCCGGACACCCAGACTTTTCCCTGTTCCAAACGGACAAACCAGCTGACCCCACAGCCCTTACCGTTTGCGGAACCAATCGGGAAGCCGACGATAAGAACCAGGCACAAATGAGGAACCTGGTAAAACAGGGTGCAAAGATTTACAAGTTCACGGCCACCATCGGCGGCACTGTCGAGCCTGCAGAGTTTCCAACTGAGCGCGAAATGGCTCTCTGTATCGGTGCCAGGGTCGTGATGTTGAACAACGATCCTGATGGTCGTTGGGTTAACGGAACCTTTGCAACCGTTGCTGACGTAAACAACGACATTCTGACTGTCAGGATAGAAGGGAAGGAAGGGAAGCCCGTCGAGGTTAAGCCCAACAAGTGGACGTTCCTTGATTACGAAATAACCAGGACGAAAGACGGAGGCACGAAGTTAGGCACCGTGGAGCGAGGAACCTTTGAGCAGTATCCTGTCCGTCTGGCATGGGCGATTACAATCCACAAGTCGCAGGGGCAGACATACGACCGTGTAAATGTTGATATCAGCAGCATCTTCGCAGAAGGCCAGCTGTACGTTGCCCTGTCGAGGTGTCGCACACTCGCAGGGATGCGTATTATTGGTACATTGACAACAGAGAAGGTTAAAACATCTGATGCGGTCTTGCGCTTCATGAGTGGTGACCACCGTCCGGATCGGCAAGGAGAAATGCTTGGTTTCTGGGACGAGGAAAGAGAGAACCCTTCCGATGAAAGATACCAAGAAGGATATGATGACGGATATGAGGATGGCACGAATGACACGAAGGCAGAGTACCAGAAGATGATTGATGCCGACAAGAGTGTCAAGCGACTGTCAGCATACACCACCAGACAACGAGAGTTGGCCGAGATAGAGGATCCTGAAGAGAGAAACCCCAAACACGCAGGAAGGCCAAAGAAGCCATACACAGAAAAGGCACAGTCGAAGGCCATCAGGGTTGTTGGCTCTATTGCCGACGAGGTGAAATCCATCAACGACTTCATTAGGGAGCATCCCGATGAAGAGGACAGAGTGAAGTTCCTCCTGAGCAACATCATCGAGCAGTTAGAGTAACAACAGAAGGGAAAAGAATGGTTTTGTATATTTTTAACTGAAAATATTTGTTTGCAAACTTGCAATTTTATAAATTTGCAAACGATATAAACATACAGAGATATGAGTAATATATATAAGCTGCTGATGGCAGGCGCAGAACTGACCAGGAACTGGACGGAAGAACGCGCCAAGTTCGCAGAGTTCTGCAAGCCCTACTGGATGGAAAGAGGCGGCATCGGCTTTGTAAATCACATGGTAACACAGTATATTAACAATGACGAGCAAAGCATCGTGGAGTATCTATACAACCTCGATGAAGAAAATAAACAGCTCGTCATTAAGTATCTTGAATGGCGATAAATTTACTATTATGAGCAAGAATCATTTTGTGCTTTTCAGCAACATCAAAGGCGGCATCGGTAAGAGCAGCCTTTGCACTCTCTTCGCACATTATCTCACCGCTAAAGGTGAAGATGTAGCCGTTATCGATGCAGACATTCAAAGAACGATAGCAAGACAGAGAACGAGAGACAAAGAATCACGACCTGATGATAAATTACCATGGGAAGTATATTCCATCTTTGACTACAATGACAAAGGAGAGATAGAGAAGCTGCTACCTGTTCTTAAAGAGCAGGACGGATGGATTCTTGTCGATTGTCCTGGCAACATGGAAGTCGAAAGGTTGATACCAGTCTTTCAGGCTGCCGATTCAGTTGTCATCCCAACAACATATGGTGACAACGACCTCGATGCCACGGTAGAGCTGTTTGTTCCTGTTCTGCGACAGATCAACGAAACGGCAAAACTTATCTTTGCCCCTAATAGAATTAACGAGAGTAAGGCACAATTCAAAGAAGAGGCAAAGAGAAACAGGGACAAAGCATGGAACAAAGTACATACCTACGGAAGTTTAGTCGCACGTATCAAAGACAGTATTGTTTTTGATAACAGTCGATTCAACACCATAGACCCACTCAATCATTGGCAGGCCAATGGAGTGATGCACTGTTTTGATGAAATTTACAAAGAATTAAAATAACAAAATAGATTATGGATTTAACAGCAAAATTAAATGCTGCTGCCAGTGGCAACAAGTCACAGCAGCCGAAGGTAGAGAAGGTGGCCACCACCCAGCCTTCAGAGACGAAGAGAGTGAGTAATCGCTCCATTACCTGCAGCCAGGAACTTCGTGACAGACTGCGCATAATGGCAGCTAACAAGGGTGTACCCATGCAGGCCTTATTAGAGGAGTGGATGGCGGAAAAGCTTGATGCAGCAGGGTTTTAGAAATTTGCAAAATCACAAATTTGCAAACGCCGGGTATAAAAAAACAACAAGATTATTTCATTTACCTAAAATCCGCAACTATCATCCAATACACGATTAAGGGTAGATTTATGAGTCGTTAGTAGCAGCTTTCAGTAAAAAGCAACAGCACAACATCAATA
>OMXK01000029.1 GCA_900314995.1 uncultured Prevotella sp. | reverse complement strand
GATCTACTCTGAATTCGGGGAGCCATAGTGCTCCCCGAGTTTGTCGGTAAGAAACTATGCGTCCAAATAAAAGAAGCGGATAGTTTCTCGGTAAGAAAGTCAACTTTATAAGAAAAACAGTTAACCACTCTAGAGAAACAGTCAACCTTATCAGATGAAAGAGTAAACGAAATCAGTACGTTTACCCTCGATTTTGTCAACATCAACAAATCAACAAATCAACAAAAGGCTGTTTTGAAGTAATCAACAAAACAGCCTTAAATAATTATATTATATTATATAATATAATATTATATAATATAATATAAATTTGTTGAATCGATCTGTTTAAGCATATTGAAAATGGGTTTTGTTGATTTGTTGATTTGTTGATTTGTTGATTTTTCGCGCAAGAAAGCCCCGAAACATTTGGTTTTATCATAAAAAACACCTATCTTTGCAACTAATTCATTATAAAAACCTAAAATTAATGGCTAACACCAAGAATTATTCTCTGCGCGAGAAGGTTATAGACGAGCTTCTGAGCCGTGGATGGTACACACGGAAACAGATCGAAGACGCATGCAACAGGGCGTTGGAGGCTCATGGCGAGTATGCAATCTCCTCGCGCCAGACTATAATGAATGATTTCGTCACCATCAAGCGAAAATACAAGGTCGGTATCGAGACGAAGAAATCAGGCCATACCACCTTCTACCGTTACAGTAAGAAAGGATTCTCCATTTATAAGAATGAACTCAGCTATGAGGATTACTGCCACCTGAAGGAAACCATTCAGATACTGAAGAAATTCCATGGCATGCCACAGTTTGAATGGGCAGACGAACTTGACATCAGACTGAATTTAGGACTTCGGGGCAAGGAAGAGAACCGCACGCTGGTGGCCTTCGAGGATTCTGCGTATAACACAGGTATTGGATACTTCACGCCCATATTCAATGCGATTTGCGACAAGATCACGATCACGCTTGATTATCAGAGTTTCAAGCGCGATGAGTCTAAGGATTTCACGCTGTCGCCTTATTATCTCAAAGAATATAATAACCGTTGGTTTGTGTTAGGCAAGTCTCCTGGTTATGAGCGTATCAGCATCTATGCGCTTGACAGGATCAAGCATCTGTTTAACGCAGGATTGCCCTACGAGGATACGACAGTCGATTTCGATGCCTATTTCGAGAACGTGATAGGTGTGACGATCTCCGACAACCCGGTAGAGCGCATTGAACTTTGGATCTCCAAGCAACAGCTGGGCTATCTGGAGACGAAGCCCCTGCATCGCAGCCAGCGCATCGTCAGCAGAGATGACGACGGCGGTATCGTGGAGTTTGATCTCATACCCAACTATGAGTTAGAGCAGGCTATCCTGGCCCTTGGCGAGCATGCCAAAGTGCTGGCCCCAGCCTCGCTGAAGGACAAAATCAAGGAGAGAACCCGCCAAAGTTTGAACAATTATGAATAAGTCCATTTTGGATGGACGCTATCAGACTATTTTTGCAGGCAAAAAGACTATTATGAGTGGAATAACAGGAAAAATCAAGAATCAAGTAGACGCCATCTGGATGAGTTTCTGGACTGGCGGTATCACCAACTCCATCGATGTGCTGGAGCAGATGACCTATCTCTTCTTCATGAAGATGCTCGACGATGCCCAGCTGTCGCAGGAAGCCAAGGCCGCCATGATGGGCATGGGCGATATAGAGCTGCCCGATGCCGTCTTCAAGAAAGGCCTTTGGCATAATCCCGACACCCAGAAGGATGTTCCCTATAAGAACCTGCGCTGGAGCGAGTTCCGCAACTTCACCCCCGAGCAGATGTTCGACACCGTGCGCTTCGACGTGTTCAACTTCATCAAGCACCTCAGCGATGCCAAGACCTCTGCCTACAGCCGATTTATGAGCGATGCCGTGTTCCTGATCCAGCAGCCGCGCACGCTGGTAAAGGTCGTCGAGGGTATCAATGGCCTCGACATGAACGATCGCGACACGATGGGCGATGTCTATGAGTATGTACTGGGCAAGATGGCAGCCTCGGGCACCAACGGCCAGTTCCGCTCCCCCCGCCATATCATCCGCATGATGGTGGAACTGATGGAGCCCAAGCTCACAGACCGCATCTGCGACCCCGCCATGGGCACCGCGGGCTTCCTCGTAGAGAGCACCAAATATGTGAAGGCAGCCTATCAGCAGGAACTCCTGAAGAAGCAGAACGCACAGCACTACCGCAAGGGCATGTTCAGCGGCTTCGATACCGACCCCAAGATGCTGCGCATAGGCTCCATGAACCTGATGCTCAATGGCGTCGACGATCCCGACGTCAGGGCTCAGGACAGTCTTTCGAATCAGAACACCACCGAGGGCTACTACACGCTGATTATGGCTAATCCCCCCTTCTCCGGCACACTCGACTATGAGGTCGTCAACGACACCCTTTTGGCCAAGACGCGCACGAAGAAGACGGAACTGCTCTTCATGACCCTCTTCATCCGTATGCTCGAACTTGGCGGGCGTTGCGCCAGCATCGTTCCCGACGGTGTGCTTTTCGGCACCTCCACGGCTCACATCGCTCTGCGCAAGGAACTGGTAGACAATCAGCGTCTGGAGGCCATCATCTCCATGCCTTCAGGCGTCTTCAAGCCCTATGCTGGCGTGAGCACAGCCATTGTCATCTTCACCAAGACCAACAGTCAGAGCACTGACAAGGTATGGTTCTACGACATGAAAGCCGATGGTTTCAGCCTCGACGACAAACGCAACGAGATACAGGAGAATGACATCCCCGACATCATCCAGCGCTTCCACAACCTCGAAGGCGAGGCATCGCGCACCCGCAAGGATCAGAGTTTTTTCGTGCCTGCGCAGGAAATCCGCGACAACGACTACTCGCTGGCCATCAACAAATATAAAGAGGTAGAGCGCGAACGTGTTGTCTACGATGCCCCCGAGGTCATCCTTGGCCGTTTCGAGCAGCTTCAGAATGAGATCACCGAGGCCATGAATGAGTTCAAGACGAAATACATGAAGTAACAACATGGAGAAAGATATACAAAAATCAAGTGCGGCAATTAGGAGTGCAGTACAACAAATAAAATCTGCTATACTAAAAAGTCAGGCACGTGCTGTTCAGATGATTAATCAGGAACAGTTGTCATTGTACTATGGCATAGGGCGCTATGTATCAGAACACTCAAGGAAAGGTTATTGGGGCACCGGTGCTATTGGTAGAATCAGTAAGCAACTGCAAGCAGAATTACCAGGACTTAAAGGATTTTCTGAGGAAAACATCAAGTTGATGCGCCGCTTCTATGAGGCATGGAAAGACATCGAAGTTAAATCGGTAGTCCAACCTACCGAAAATACAAATTTTAACACTCAGGAGTCTTCCGCTAATTCGGTAGTCAAAACTACCGAATTGCAAACCTTTGATTCTGAGGCTGAAACAATTCGTCAGCTGCAACTGACGAATGATACAGATTTCCCTATCACGGCCTTCTTGAACATATCATTTACGCATCATGTCACTATATTCCGCTATGCTAAAGACTATGATGAACGGAAGTTTTATATCCTGCTGGCTTATCAGAACAGGCTGATAGCAGACGATTTGGAGCAAAAGATCAGGGTGGAACATACGTATGAAAATCAAGATGCCCTGTCAAACAACTTCTTTAAAACGATACCAGACAAGCAATTGGCATTTCGCACGCTGAGGATGTTCAAAGATTCTTATTTGCTGGACTACATCAACGTAGAAGATATTGACGAGTCTGACCCAATAGATATTGACGAAGCCGTAATAGAGAAAAGTATTGTGATGAATATCAAGAACTTCATCATGACGTTCGGCAAATCGTTCACGTATAAGGGGCATCAGGTGCATTACGACAAGTTAGGACACGACCACTGGATAGACTTGTTGTTCTTCAATCGTGAGCTGCAGGCACTCGTTGTCGTAGAGTTGAAGAAAGGTCAGTTCAAACCGTCTTATTTGGGCCAGTTGGCAGCTTACCTTCGAATACTGGATGACGACGAGAAGCTTTCATTCGAGAATCCTTCAGTGGGCATCATTCTGTGCAAGAAAGCTGATAAGGCATACGTGGACTATGTGCTTCAAGACTACCTGAAACCTATGGGAGTGGCAACATATAAGCACATGCAAGATAGGCTGAAAGAGTTGTTGCCGCCTGAAGAGGAGATGAAACGCCTTATGACAGAATCGAAAGGCGATGAATGAGTTCAAGACGAAATACATGAATAATTAATCAAACACAGTAGGAAACCTATTGTATAAAAATGAAAAAATCACTATGGATGAAAAAGAACTTTGGAATGAAATCCTCATATTGCAAGCAGAAAAATCTCTGCTCCGTCGCAAATTAGGGAAAGGCTATCAGGACTTTGAGTATTATCGCTCTTTTTGCCATTTAGAAAGATATGCTGAAGAAAATGAGGTAATAAGAACTTTTCTGTTGGAAATCAAAGATCTGCCATTTAGTGCTCGTACTAAGAATGTATTATTAAAGGCAAGAATCTATACACTTGGCGATCTTGTACAATATGATCTCTTAGATATATCGGTTTTTCCAAATTTCGGCAAGAAAAGCGTATATGAATTAAAGAGTATCCTCAAAGAACATAACCTAACGATGGGTATGGATGTTGAGGGCATCGTAAAAGAAGTTATAGGTAAATAGTCATTTGATAAACAAGGCAAAAAGTAAAACTATAGCCTATCACTATGAAGATTTATACAATTGAAAGAAATGAAAGAAGGCTGGGAATATAAGAAGTTAGGAGATGTTTGCCAAAGTGATTTAGGCAAGACTCTTAATCAGTCCAAAGATACAGGGGATCTCTACCCTTATCTTTGCGCTGTAAATATCTTATGGGATAAAATTGATTTATCAACATTAAAGCAAACGAGGTTTGAAAAAACGGAGTTAGAAAGATACTCAGTAAAAAAAGGAGATTTACTAGTTTGTGAAGGAGGAGATATTGGGCGCGCTGCGATTTGGGATAGAGATGAGGTGATTCAATATCAAAACGCTCTACATAGGATCCGTTTTAATGGCAAAATTATATCACGTTTCTGTTTATTGTATCTTCGAAATCTTAAGCAAAAAGGAATACTTGATCATAAATATGGTAAAGGTGTTACAATATTACACCTTGTTAAATCATCTCTTCTTTCAATCCCCATCCCTATACCATCAATAAGTGAACAGCAGCAGATAGTATCAGAATTAGATTTGCTAAGCGGAGTGATAGAGAAACAAAAGGCCCAATTAGAGGAACTAGATAAACTCGCCCAATCCGTTTTCTACGATATGTTCGGTGATCCCGTCACCAATGAAAAAGGCTGGGAGATAAAGAAACTAAAAGATATTGCTAGCAAGATAGGTTCTGGTGCAACACCAAGAGGAGGTAATCAAAGCTATAAAGATGAAGGTGTCAGTCTGATTAGAAGTATGAATGTTCACAATAACTTTTTTATCTATGATGATTTGGCTTTAATCGATGATGAACAAGCAGCACTGCTAAATAATGTGATTGTAGAATCTAACGATGTCCTTTTAAATATTACAGGTGCATCTGTCGCAAGATGCTGCATGGTCCCTGATGATGTCCTTCCAGCAAGAGTTAATCAGCATGTTTGTATAATTCGACCTATTAAAGACTTGGCAAATAGTATTTACCTTAATCGTTTTTTTACCTCTATTGAAGAACAGAGCGTTTTGTTATTGTTAAGTAGATCAAATGCAGCAACTAGAGAAGCATTGCCCAAGAATTTATTAGATAATTGTAATATAGTGCTCCCCCCTCTCACCCTCCAGCAAGAATTTGCTGCTAAGGTGAAGGCGATAGAAGCAATGAAGGCGAAAGTCCGCCAGTCTCTCAAAGAAGCGGAAACGCTGTTTAACGAACGTATGAATTATTACTTTAATTGAATGTATAAATGGAATACTATTATCCTTTTGGTGAAACGGTAAAGCCGTTAGTTCAGCAAGACAGAAACCCTAAAAAGGTATTTGTGCTTGGTGTCTATGCCAGTGCTGTTCATGCCCGATGGATGAAGCCTGGGCAAAAGAGGCCTGTTTGCACGGCCATGGCTGTGGCAAGTGAGCCTCATATCTTTTGGGATGGTAACCTTGAAGAAGCGAAAGAGATAATCAGCAGAATAAACTTCCCTAAGGAATTAGGAACGCTGGAACCTGCAGATCCAAAGTTTAACGGACCATCTGCAAAGGTTCTTGATGAGCACATTCTGGCTCCTTTAGGTTTTACTCGCAAGGACGCATGGCTTTGCGATTTGCTCCCTGAAACAAGGCTCAATGATAATCAGTGGAACTTCATCAAAAAGACATACGACGGTTATAGAGCGCAATATGGATTAAATGAAGTGACGATTCCCAAGCGACCTTCAAAGTTCTGTGATGGCGAGAGATGCAAAGAGATTATTGCAGAGATAGAAGAGTCAAAAGCAGAAATGCTGGTATTATTGGGGGATATACCCATTAAGCAGTTCCTGAATGCTGTGGCGGATATAGATTACAAGTCTTTGCTCGATTATAAGAAGCTCTATGGCTATGGCAAAGTAACGGAAACTGTCATTAATGGCAAAGGATATAAGATTCTGCCTTTGGCTCACCCCCGCCAGATTGGCGGTCTCGGCTCTCATAGTAGTGAGTGGTATGATGCTCATCAGGAATGGGAGAACAGAAACGCTGTTTAACGAACGTATGGATTATTATCTTAATTGAAAACAATATGAGAAAGAATCTAGTTTTTATCTTTTTGATGTTTACTGTGTCAGGTTTCGCCCAGAAGGTGCTCTCTGGAGATTTCAAATTACCTGCTAATGAGAAGTATGTAACCTTGGATTGGGATTGCTCTAACACAATCTTTGACAAGAAGTTTAATGAGAAAGAGTGGAAGGCCGTAAAGGGTGATGATTGGCCTGAGGCCAAGAAGCAAGTGATTGAGGGCATTGTCAAAGATATGAATAATCATCTGAAGCGCTCGAGAATCATTGCTGTTCTTCCTGGTAGTGAACTGGAAAGTTCTTATACTATCTTTATATGCCCAATTAAGTTGGATCATAAAGGGAATAACAAGTCGATTTACATCCTTAAAGACAGGAGTGGTAATGAACTTGGTAGAACTCAGTTTAATGGTGATGGAGGTAATTGGGGAACATTCGCGAATCTGATGGGAGATGGCTATGAAAATGCAGGTAAGAAACTTGCTAGTCTCTTGAAGAAGTATAATAAGTAGTTAGGCGCAAAGGTGTCAGGTATATCTGTGTCCTATGCCAGTCTCTCAAAGAAGCGGAAACGCTGTTTAACGAACGAATGGATTATTATTTTAACTGATATGCTTATGAAAAATTGGATGATTTTCTTGTGTGGACTACTGTCTGGTGTAATTCTTACGATATTAGTTGCATTTATCCTTTATGCTTCTCAAGATAACAACGACACAATTACTAGCGAGATAGGAAAAGAGGAGCAGCAAATGGATAATAATGGCGTCAAGATGTTTGAAGAGCCAGGAGATATCATGGATGTCAAATCTTTGAAGGTATTTCAGGTTCTTGCTAATAAAGGCGCTCTTGCAATGGGCAAGTCTAAGGGTTCAAACATGTATTTGGGTATGACATACCTGCTTATCAACAACGAAGGAAAAAGTTATTATGATGAAGAAATCATCAATGTGCCTAAAGGTAAAGTGATAAGACAAATGGGTATTTATCATTATCCTACGAGAGACGGCTTTGAAAAGACCGTGCCAATAGTAGAAATAGTAGACAAGTAAACGTAGATGCAAGATACAATAGTCCAATGGGCAACAATTCTTAGCCCAGTAATAGCTATAGGCATCGCTGCATATACAAGCTATAGAAGCGGTAAGGACACGCGACGCCAGATAGAGTCAATTAAGACTTTATCAAAGCAGGCTGCTGACGATGCGTTAAAGCAAATAAAAAGCCTGAAAGAAATCTCGTCAGTGCAAATTGAGTCTATGATTATAACCATTGGCAATGAACTGCAGTCCGTGAATTTGAGGCTAGATCAAGTTAGGCATGAATCTGAAAGATACAATGGTTTTTCTCCTAGCATGCAGTTAATGGATTCTAGTACTTATTTCCAAAAACAAGAAGGTTTAAAAGATGAAGAAGCATTTCTAACGCAACAGCAGAAGCGCTTGACTGCTATATACAATCAATTAATGGAAACTAAAAAAAGAATGGAGGCGAATAGATGAAGGGCGCAAAGGTTCCTAGAACTGCGCCCCCAGCAAGAAGTGGAGGCAATAGAAGCAATGAAGGCGAAAGTTCGCCAATCTCTCAAAGAAACGGAAACGCTGTTTAACGAACGAATGGATTAATTTTATAAATAGATTAATTATGAATACATATGTAAAACAAGGCAACCAATGGGTTGTTAAAGAAGGAATTAGTGAGGATAGCTCTATCAATGATTGCCTTCTTGCATTAGGGTATAATCACAATCAATTTTATAGTTACACGAACTATAATCTTCCTTACTCTTATGATGAAAATGGTGATAACATTTTTAATGTTTGCCTAAAGGTCATGACAGAAGATATAATTTGTGTTATGACCTCTCCTGGTAGGAAATCTTTGACAGACGCTGATGTCCAACATTATATGCAGGACTTTGATTATTCACTAGAATATAGTCTTTATTCTATGGAAAGTGATTTGGATAGTGCAATAGACGAACATAATTACACTATACAATTTGTTGCAGATACCTTGGGTATTCCATATTCGCCAGATGATAAAGTATTATATAGTAGCAAATTGAAGTATAACTTTTTCTTTGAAGGCGGTTACTTAATAGGATATGAAATTGCAGACGGATTGAATCGAGAGGCACATGAACTTAAAGAGACAGGGGGATTATATAATCTCATAGAATCACATGCCCGTAATTATCATGGATCTAATGACGAAGCAATTTTTGATGAAATCAATATTCAATCTAAAGCATTTTACAATCTACCAAGTGGTATGCAGAACCAATTTTTGCCTGAGTTCGCAAATGCTGATGGTTCGTATAATTTCAAGATGTTGTTAGTTGCAAAGTATGGAGGTACAGAAAATGAGCAAGGTCTTAGTTATGAAGATTGTAAATGCATTTGTCATAACGAATTGAAGTTTGAAGGTAATTATGAAGAAGGATTGGATAAGGTGGCGAAATATGTATATCGTGAATATGTTTTGTCATTTGACAGTAAAGGGAGTCTTCTTTCTTGTGAATATTACCACAATACTTCAACTCCAAAGATAGAATCGTCAAAGAATGATACAAGTAAAGCATCAGGCTCTGGATGTATGGTGACATTGTTTTTTATGATGACAGGATTGATGTCATTGATATCCCTCATTTTTGTAATTTGAGCTAAAAAGAGGATTTATCCCACAATTGCCATAGAAATTGATAGCCCCAAATAGTAATGAAGATATTATCATACAACATCAGTCAATTTAATCAAGACAAGATAGATAAGATTCTGGAATTCAATACAGACGTGTTTATCCTGCCTGAGATGGCATGTCCATCCATGGTACAGTTGCCTGATGGATATGAGATGGTATGGACAGGAGATGTTGATTATAAGGGATTAGGAGTCATTTGGAATACAGGTTGGAAATTAGATGTGCCAGAGTGGTTCAATCCGAATCACAACTATTTTATGCCATTGGTTGTTGACGGAACTCTGATTCTTGCCTCATGGCCAACGATAACAGAGCAAAACAAGCCTAAAAAGTACCCTCAGATTATGATGGAGGCCTTAGAGGAATATACACCCTATCTGACAGAATATCCATCTCTAATTACAGGAGACATGAATTGCTACAAAGGGCAATCTGGAGAAACGAAGATGTTCAGCATACAAAGCATATTCGATTACCTGAAAGGATTGGGATATGTGAGTGCATATCATCAAAAGTCAGGAGAAATATTGGGCAACGAATCTGCTGCTACCTATTTCCATCTGTTTAAAGAGAATTCGCCTTTCTTCATCGATTATGCTTTCACAAATATCCCCTTCAAAGAATATCGGTTACTTCCGTGGGATAGAGAAATAAGCGATCATGTGGGGCAGATGATAGAAATATAGCCAATTAATCATGGAATGAAGAACCACTTATATGTATTAAATATTGTTAAGTCCAAGTAGATTGGACAAATTATTTTTAAATTTGCAGGTTGTATACTAATAACATAGGTTCTTTTGGGCGAGTATGAAGAATTTCGACTACCTACAGCAGATACCTGCACTGCGCGACCTTTATAACTTCTGCAATTCTGCGGAAGAGATGCAGCACGCTGACCATGACACTTGCGGATGGAACTGCCGCAAGGCGCTGGAATGGCTGGTGAGGGCAGTGTATAAGCTGAAACACCAGCCTGTAGGTGAGCGGGATAATCTCTATACACTCTCTACAGGCAAGCCCTTTGCCGAATTGATTGCCGATGATGAAAAGCTCATGATGGCTGTACACTATATCCGCAAGGTGGGTAACGTGGCTGTGCATCAGGGCGGCATCACCCAGAGAGAGGCCTATTTCTGTCTGCTGAACACGTACAACGTGGTGGGGGGCGTACTCTTGCGCCTGGGTGTGCTCGAAACGTTGGCACCATTCGATAAGGATCTTGTGCCCACAAAACCGCAACCTCTTATCGCCACCAGCGACATTGTGCCCGAAGCCACCAAGGAGTTTGTGGCGTCAGTGCCCGAGGAGCATGTGAATAAGCCCGTGAAAGTGGAGACGCCAAAGGACTACTCCGAGGCTGAGACGCGCAGGGTATTCATAGACTTGATGCTCAAGGAGGCTGGATGGGAGGTGCTCAACAAAGAGAATGCCCCTATGGCCTGCAAGGCTGGCATAGAGATCTATGTGGAAGGTATGCCCAACAATAAGGAGGAAGGGTATTGCGACTATGTGCTCTATGGGCGCGACTGCAAGCCGCTGGCTGTAATCGAGGCCAAGCGTACCAGCGTGGAGCCTGAAAAGGGCAAGCATCAGGCAGAACTCTATGCTGACTGTCTGGAGAGGAAATACAAGCAACGCCCGGTGATCTATTATACGAATGGCTTCCGCACAATGATCATCGACGGTCTCGGGTATCCTCCGCGTCGCGTCATGGGATTCCATACGCTGGAGGACTTGGAACTGCTGATCTCACGCCGGGGCAGGGCGAAGATGACAAACCTCGCCATCAAGGACGAGATCACTAACAGAGACTATCAGAAGATGGCTATCCGCAGTGTCTGCGACCATCTGAACCAGATGCACAGGCATGGACTTGTCGTGATGGCTACCGGCACAGGCAAGACGCGCGTGGCCATATCGCTCTGCGAGGTGCTGCTGCGAAACAAGTGGGTGAAGAACATCCTCTTCCTTGCTGACAGAACCGCACTGGTGCGCCAGGCTAATGACAGCTTCACGGAACTGCTGCCTGACTATACGACCTGCATACTGACGGGGGCGAAAGACGAGGAAAAGGGCGCAAGGCTGATGTTCAGCACCTACCAGACGATGATCAACTATATCGATGCGGAGGAAAAGGAATTCTCCATTGGCAGGTTTGACTTAATCATTCTTGACGAGGCTCACCGTAGTATCTTTGGTAAATATACGGCTATATTCGACTATTTCGACAGCTTCCTTGTAGGACTGACGGCAACCCCGCGCAACGAGGTAGATAAGAGTACCTTTGAACTTTTCCATCTAGATGGGGAACCTAATTTCGAATACTCGATGGCAGAGGCCGTGAAGGAAGGGCATCTGGTGGACTATAACCCCATTGCCCGCACCACAAAACGGCTGCGTAGCGGCATCAAGTATGACTCGCTGACAGAGGAAGAGAAAGCAGAACTGGACAAGGCATGGGAATATGAGCAGGCAAAGGCGCTCGAAAGGGGTGAAGTGAAGCCCATCACGCCAAGGGACATCGAGAAGAAGGAGCTCTTCGAGTTTATCTACAACAAACGGACAGTGGATATCGTGCTGGAGGATCTGATGAGGCACGGACTGAAGGTGGAGAATGGCGAGAAGATCGGGAAAAGCATCATCTTTGCCTATAACCGTGAGCATGCACAGATGATTGTGGAGCGTTTCTATGATCTCTATCCTAGTTTCGACCAGAAGTTCTGCCAACGGATAGACTACTCCGTGAACTATGCACAGGACATCATCGACAACTTCAAGATACGCGAGAACTTACCACAGATAGCCGTTTCCGTGGATATGCTGGATACGGGCATCGACGTGCCCGACATCCTGAACCTCGTGTTCTTCAAGCCCGTATATAGCAGCATCAAGTATATCCAGATGGTTGGGCGCGGCACGCGACTCTGCAAAGAGATATTTGCCGACGGTACTGACAAAAGCGAGTTCTATATCTTTGACTGGTGCGAGAACTTTGAGTTCTTCAAAGAGAACAGGCAAGGCAGGAAGCCTACGGACACCGTATCCGTTACAGAACGCATCTTCTGTATACAGACAGATCTCGCCGTGGAGTTGCAGCATCACAAGTATGACTATAGTTTCGCCAGAGAGTTGAAAGAGCAGCTGAAAGACACGTTGTCTAAGCAGGTGGCAGAACTGAACGAACTGCATGCTTCTGTAAGAAGGGTATGGGATACCGTGCAAAAATACAAGAAGCCTGAGAATTGGGCTTACCTCTCACCTGTCGATGCGCTGGAACTGAAAAAGGTGATAGCTCCACTCATCGTCGGCGAGAAAGACGACAATGGCAGCAAGATGTTTGATGCGCTCATGCTTAATATCGAACTCTCGAAACTGGTGCCAGACAAGAATGCCACGCGCAGTATAAATAAGGTGATAAAAATTGCTCAGGTGCTTTTGGCGAATGACGGTACGCCTGACGTGAAGTTACATCTGGATGCCGTGGAACTGGCAAGCAATCCTAACTTCTGGAAAGGTGCATCGCTGGAGAATCTGGAGTATATCCGCCAGTCGTTGAGAGATCTGATTCGTATCGTGCTCAGCAAGAAGCACGAGAAATTCTTCATCAACATCTCTGACACCATGGAGGAGAAGGAGGGCGAGAAACCGGTGATGTTAGCCGACTATCGCACTCGCATCCTCGACTATCTGAATGAACACCGCGACCATGCAGTGATCCAGAAGATCTTCCGCCTGGAGCAACTAACAATAGATGATATCAAGGCATTGGAGAAGATTTGCTGGGAAGAACTCGGCACCAAGGAAGAGTATGAAGCCTTTGTGAACAAAGGGGATATGCTGTGCGGCGACAAGGTGGCTATCTTTATACGCTCAATCATCGGCGTAGACAGGAGGATTGCAAAAGAGCGCTTCTCAAAATTCCTGAGTGATAACGTCCTCACATCGCTGCAAGAGGAGTTCATCAATCAGATCATAGGTTACGTCTGCGAGAACGGTGATATCACGCCTATGACAATTGTGACCAACGAGAGTTTTGACGGCATCGACGGTGCATTTGGTGTTAACATGGTGAGTATCAGGCACTATGTAGAAGAGCTCCATAGCGTGATTGCCTAACCGTAATAAATTATTTTAATCTTATTATCTTGTGTCCACTTTGACTAGACGCAAGTTAAGTACATTTGCGCCCAATTTTTAACGTATAATTCAACAATCAGTATGAATAAGCTAATTGGGCCAAGCCCTTAAAAATCATTGCTAAATTTGGTGGTGCAAAATAAATGTACTATCTTTGCACCCGATATTACTTATTGGAATTGGGCCAGGACTTCTAAAACCCCAGCTAAAAATACCGCAACTATTTGAAGTAATCAGGAATATAAGAAGTATGAAGGCTACCTTGCTCACACCTTGGGGCGTGGGTAGGAGTAGTGTATGTACTTCTTAGGTTCTTACTGTTGCGGTTACCTAGCTGGGGTCGTTGCTATTCTACCCCGTCCTTTTTCCAATAAGAGAAAATCGAAATCCTTGAGATTCCATGTATATTGCGAGACAGCAAAAATTGTCGCGTAGTAAAGTTTTGAACTATCATCAACACCCAAATAATGATAAGTGGCGCTTTAGATGAGCAACAAGATTCGAGGCCACAGCCTCGAAAGAAACATAAAAAGAGACTGTGGCCTCTAGTATTTAACAACTTAGTAATAACAGTAGAAATGATTGAAGCATATTGTTTAAGTAGACAAACATGGGAGGAGGCAAAACCTTTTGTTGACTTTTTAGAGAAAGCATATGGTTTATTTCCTCCAAAACGCGTGAAGGAAGCGATATTAAAAATAGGGAAGCATTTCAACGAAATGAAACCCCTACAAGTAATCAAGGCAAAGACAGTAGTAGTAAAAAACAGCCACTTCGATGCTTTTAATAAGATAACAAGAAACAGAACAGTAAAATTAGACAAGGATTATGAAGAATAGACAAGCTACGAGAATGTTCGGCATGACAGTGATGGGAGGAATAACCGTTAACGGCCCTATGTTTGACATCCACGACAATCAGCATCTCCATTTCTATAATCATGACATGAAGCCTGAAGTGAAGAACCAGGCTCCGGCAGAGGTTGCGGAAGAAGAAACGTGGGAGATGAAGGAACTGAAGTTTTTCGATATGAAACGTTATGGCTCTGATGATAAGCAGCAGCAGCTGCAATATGTCCTTCGTTATGCCGCCAAAAAGATAGATGTGAATAATGGCAGGGACTGGTTTTGCGTGTATGCAGCTGAAAGATATGCCAAAGATTGCCTCTCCTCAAAACTGGAGTATGTAGAATTCTTTTCGGATATCGAAACGCTGCTGCCAGGAATGTTGAAGAAGATCTCCCCCTCTGCTTCTGGATACAAACGCTATAAAGCTTATTCTGAACTCCTCAGACGAGAGGCAGAAAACTGGTTTGTATTAAATGGAAGCCTGCCACCTATCAATGAAATGGTCTATAAAATCGCGTTTGGATGCACAGAAGATCAGTTCAGAAGATACAGTATAATCATCAAGGATTTGTATAGGCAGATGATCAAGATCTAGTCTAATTTTGATAATGACTTTAGCCGGATAGCATAGCGCTATTCGGCTTTTTTTATGCCCTTGCCGTAGTGTGCGTAGTGTGAAAACGGCTTTTTCGTAGTGTGGGTAGTGTGGGGCTCTCCAAACTGATTTTTTCCAAAACCTATCTCAGAAATTATTCCCAATTTTGCAGCGGAATCAAGACGTAGCGACGTTTGCGAAAATTTCTTTTTTTCATTTTGCTTTTTTTGCAAGTCTCTGGTTCGCGAGAATAGGAGACTTTTCAGAGAGAAATAACAAATAACAATAATAATAAACTAAAGTTCGCCTTGAAGGGGGCGAAGTAAAACAAAGCTTCAAAGATGAAGAAAACAGATTTAATGCTGGAGATGGTTGCCGATGAGGTAAAGGTGGTCTATCAGGATCTGAGACGTGACTATGGTATCAACCTGCTGGCAGACCGAGAGATGCAGACACTGGAGAAAAAGGTGAGCCCTGAAGCCTTCGGTGTCCTTATGCAGCAACTGCTGGCTTTCCACGGCGACATGCAGCTGGAAATGGCCGAAGACCTGACAATCTTCGCATCGGAACATGTGGCGCACACCACTGGATGCCCGTCAGCGGATATGATCCTGGACTTTTGCTATACATTGATTGCCTGGGAGCATGGAATAGTGAGGAAAAGTAATAATTAAAGATGTAACAATGTAAGAATTATGAAATTCGATGATTTTGCAAACATCATGGCCATGTATCCCACAACCCCTAATCGGGTGATATCTGATACTTTAGGTATTCCTTTAATCACCATCAATTATTTTGCTTATGCCATGGGGCTTTGTAAAGCGGGCAGAAAGTGCAAAAGACCAACATCCAACTATGTCGTGTACTATAATGCACTTACTGGTGAGGTTAACTATAGGAGTAAAAAGGATTTCAAGATAAGCGTCAGCAAGAAACCCGTGAAACTGAAGGTTGGGTGGAATGAATTATAAATTTAAAACTGTATGAAAAAAGAGCTGAAACATATTACAGTCGAGACGCTGCCCAATGGGTATTCGCTCGAAATTGAAGGTCAGGCATTTATGTACCACAGTATTGATAAACTCATCAGGGGTATCGCCCTGCATCTGGGTCTCGTTATCGAGGAACCGCTGTCGCAGGAATATGCCAACAACCTGATAAAAGCGCTGAAGGACGGTTATCTGCTGTCGCGTATCCGTCAGGAGAATGCCAGACTGAAGCGTGAATTGAAACAATTAAGAAAAGAAGTTCAAAAAAAAGAAACAAAAAAAACAATTTAATATGAACACATTTGAAGCAAAGAACTTATTAGCTGACAGCCTGAGATGCCTCTGCAGGAGCATGGAGCAGATCAGACTGCGAGAGATTGAGAAAGTAGTGGGCTATGATGAACCGATGCAGGACCATCTGGCAGAGTGTACATGGGCCATCGTGCCTTACGAAGACACATCCGTGGAGGAATGTCTGGAGTATCTTAAGCTGCTCTACAAGGGATTTGAGCAGGCTGCGAACCATACCAATACAATAGAAAAGAGTTTCAATCTGGCAAGATTCGACTTGGCTCACATTTGTGACATGGTTTTCGGTATGATAGGTCACGGTTTCCCGGAGAAGCTGGTCAAGTGCGCAACGGAAATACATCACCTTTTCGAGAAGAAGATGCATGCATTAGGTCACTATACCAAGAGCGAGAAAGGATGTGAAAAGCTGATAGGGGATTTTATCCCGGAGGCTATTGAGATTATGGATAAGCATGGCTATAAAGACTGGAAAGATGGTGAATACAGTATTTCTGTAGGCTACCTGATCAGTTGGACGAAGCGACAGTATTACGGAGAATAATAGAGTCCATAACAATAACAAACACAAACAATCAGATGGAAGAAATCTTTATTGAAAAGCCGGTAGGAAAGCCGGTAAAGAATTTCCGCGCGAGAGTGAAGATGTACGACAATGACGTCGTAGTAGTGAACCCGATGGAGCCCCGTGAGAGCAACAGAAGGATGATCAAGCAGAAGGGGAAGAGCTCGTTCTACAAGAGCGAGGGGGAGAAGGAATCCTCGTATTCAATCCACATCAACGTGGATGCGAATGATCCCGATCCCGTGGCCACGATGCAGGAGGCCTTCAACGATCTTACGAAGGGAGAGCTGAAGACGGAACCGAAGCTTCAGGTAAAGGGCAAGCTGCTCTACGACTCGGAGTATCTTCAGGTGTACCTGAACAAGACCCAGAAGAATGTGGTATTCAAGACCACCCTGCCGTGCAGCCCCACGATCGAGCGTGAATTGCTTCGCCTTCAGAGCGAAATGGGTAAGGTCATCGATGCCAATTACTCAGAGATTATCAAAGTGTTTAACACCGTCAAGAAGGAGGAAAAGAAAGCCGATTCTCCTTCAGACAAAGAAATCATTGATCGCGTTTAATTATGGAAAATTTACCAATCGTATATGAATCACAGATAGGAACCTTGTTCCTTGTAAAGAATGTAGGGCGCCAGACATTGCTGATGGCTCCGAATATGGAACTGACAACACTGGATGTCGAGGACAAGAACTGGATGAATTTTGATCACTTTTATCCTGAGCATGAGGGAAGCTATTTCCATTACCTATGTATGACAGGCGAAAAAGTATGTTCGGAAGACCTGATTGTTCCTCTTTTGCAAATGGGCGAAATGCTAGAGGAAGATGAAATCCTTAGGCATGCCCGCCATCTCAAATACTGGGGTGTAGAGTCGGATATGGAGCCTGTAACCCTCAATCTTTGCGTGAGGACTGAAAGAAAAAGTCCAGGCCATAAGAGCTATGAAATCTTTGGAGGCGGTGTCTTAATGAGAGGGAATGCAACAACAGAATGCACAGCAGAAGTTATCGGTTATGCTTTGCTCTATGCTGCTAAGACCGGATTCTTTTCATCGATTAACGTTTCCATTAATGGAGCTATAGATGAAGAAAATGCTGCGGCTGAAGATGTCTATGAGAAGGTCTGTGAGATCGTGCAGGGTGAAGGAATCATCAAAATGGTTGACTGCGTATGAATGGATGGGTTAATCAAAGCATGTTCGACGGGCAGGTATTTGCCCAGCTCGTCATTGACGATGCCATTAGCAAGAAGAGTCACAAGGTGGATGCAAGGCTTAACTATGCCACGATTGTCAGTGAGATAGCCAGATGGTTGACTGATTGGTTGTCCACTGAGATCCCAAAGCCCAGTGAACTTGTAGCCCTACTTACGGATGCCTTCCTGATGGTGATGAAAGCCAAGCGCAAGCCCCTGACAATGGAGAATTATGCCATCTTCATCAATGCCCTAAATGCAGATGTGATGAAAGAATTGGCAAAGGATTATGTCAAGAAAGGCAAAGGCATCCGAGAGACTTACCAGATTAAATAACTTAAAAACAATAAAATGGAATTTTTAGCAACAGTAGTAGAGGTGGGCGCATACTCTGAGCGCCAGTATCAGCGACAAGACGGAACAACGGAGTATTTCAAGAGCCGTGGATTCACGCTAAAACATGGCGGTGACACGATCTATGGAGAACTCACAGGCGAGGCGGCGAGCAAGAACCGCGATACGCAGTTCTATCAGAATCAGATCTATGTGGTGAAAGGTTTCTGGAAGCAGCGTGTCTGGGGCGACAACAACGACCGTCATGAGAACGTGTTCTACATTACTGACATACAAAGTCTGTAGCCGATGATAACATTCCAAGAGAATACACACTTTTCTCAGGCTCTTCCCTGCACAAGGGAAGAGTTCTGGGAACAAGTTCGCAAGCCATCAACGGCTTGGCGTATAGATGCGAGAAGAGCAATTCTTGCAGCTGTCGAAGCCTCAAAATCCGAGGGTGTACCTGCCATTCAGAATTGGCTGAATAACGCTGACTATCAGAAGTTTCTGCTGAAAAAGCAGAATATGAAGAAAAAGGCTGCCAAGGATGCTTGGGCTGCAAAGTCGGATGCAGATAAATTGCTTGCCTTTGCGCAGGAAATCAAAGAAAATCTGCCTGCTTTTATCTTCTCATGTCGTGAGTTTGATAAGACGGAAACGGGTAAGGGGAATCCATTTTCCCATAGGAAATTAGCTGACTGTCACCTGAATGGTCTCTTTCTGCTCGACATTGATCATGTGGAGAATCCTATGGAGATATGGTGGAAACTGCGAGATGATGAAGAGCTCATGAAGCGAATTGCGCTGGTGCATCTGACGAGTAGCGGCTTTGGGGCGAGGATTGTAGGAATCGCTGATATTAATATCGGTAACCTTGCAGATAATCAGATTGTGTTAGCTGAAAAGCTTGGCTTTAAGGCTGATGAAAGCTGCATCGATGCTACCAGAATCTCTTTTGCTCCCAAAGAAGAGGATATCTTATACATTAATGAAGAAATTTTATTCAATTACTACAATGGAGAATTTGACAACAAGTACACTCCCGTTTATCGTGAGAAAAAGACGCAACCGTTATATCACAAATTCCCTTCTGCTGATGGGACTGATAGTAATCCTGCTGTTAAGACTGTTGCTGTGGCCGCTGAAACAGCTGAACAAGGGTCTGTACCTATCGGGCAAGTGGATGCTCAATCAATGGGTGACGCTATAAGGTGGCGAGGATATGAAATTCAGTCTATCATTGATCAGCGTTACGCTGGCAAGTTGCCATGCCAGGCGGACAGCAACAGACATAATGAATCACTCAAACTCGCCACAGACCTCCTGCTCATGCTCGACGGAGACAAGCAGCTCGTGCAGCGAATAGTAGAAGGGCAGAGTTGGGTTCAGGAGATTATTGCGGAGCGTGATGAGAATGTAGAGCAGACGGTGGAGTCAGCAGCGGAATGCGTGAAGCAGAAAGAGAAGAAGTATGCTTCCTCTCAACCGTCAAAAGCCATGCAGGATGCCATACAGGCGTTTACAGGCAAGAGTTTCCGAGAGATTGTCTCAGGGGCTGAGAGAGTCAATGAGTCGGAGGGCAATTACAGCAACAGGATGAACAAAATGCTGGAAGGCTGGGGTCGTGAGATCGAAGAACTCTTCCCTTATTTCCCGCTGCTGAAAGATGTCTGTGCAGGGTTGAAGCGCAGCCAGTATCCTGCGGCATTGTTCGTAGCCGGCGGTGCTGCCATGACGCTGATGACGCGCACTTGGTACCGCTTTTATCACCGCCCGCAGCAGGAGCGCAGGCTGAATTGTTCCTTATTCATCATCGGACACCCTGCCAGCAACAAGTCGATGGCTGATGATATCTTTGATATCCTTTCTGCTCCCATAGCGGCAGCGGATAAGGCGGGCAAGGCTGCACTGAACCGCTACAAGCAGGATCAGAAGAAGAAGGCGGCTAATAAGGAGGGTAAGGACAAGCCGCAGGGCATTATCCGTATTCACCCGGCGCGTACCTCTAACGGTCAGCTGATTCAGGATATGTTGAATGCCAAAGAGACTGTAGAGGGCAAGGAGATCCAACTGCACATGGTGACTTTTGACACCGAGCTTGATAACTCGATCACGCTTCAGCAGGGTGGCTCCTGGATCAACAAGCAGAGTATGGAGCTGAAAGCCTTCCACAATGAGAAGGACGGACAGATGTATCAGAACTCTGATTCCCCGGTAGATGAATTCCATGTGACTTGGAACTTTATCTATACAGGTACGCCCATCGCCCTGAAGAAGAAGGTGACACCTCAGAACTTCGGCAGTGGCCTGTCTACGCGCCTAGCGGTGATCCCTATGCCAAAGACGAACTTTGAGATGATCGACTTCGAGGAGCAGACAACCATTGACTGGCAGCGTCTGGAGCGTATGAAGATGTGGGCTTTCAAACTGGATTCACGTTACGGAGAACTTCCGCTATGGCCATTGGTGAAAAAACTCTATGACTGGACGGCAAACCGAATGGCGGATTGCGCGGAGGATGATTCGGAAGCCAATGAATTGATGTTGAAGCGCGTGCCTTATCACGCCCTCAATTATTCAGCACCATTCATCGACATGCGCCACTGGGAAAGCCTGCATCAGCAAGGCAGCTATTGGACTGGTGAGTACGAAGTCGATGAAATCGATTGGAAACTCTGTGAACTGATCGCCCGCATCCAGTATGCCACGCAGCAGCATTTCTTCGGAGTCCTGGCAGAGAAGTATTTCGATGACATGAACGGGGATGTGCAGATTACAGGCAAACGGCATCAGTCAAGATCTGTTAATGGCTTCAATATGCTACCAGAGATCTTCACTCGTGAAGATATCATGAAATGCTTTGACTACAGTAGTTTAAGAGGTGCATGGGTTAAGATTAACAGATTAAAAGAAATGAAACTTGTCGAGAGCATTGATGAAGGTGAAAATAAGGGTAAGTATCGGAAGATTTCTGAAATGCACTGACCAGAATCAACGAATCAACAAATCAACAAATCAACAAAACCTAAATGCAACTTGGCTTTGCCGAGTGAGGCTGCGCTCAGCCATTTGAGCGAGCTCAATGGCGTTCACTTATCGCCTCACTTTACGCTCGGGGAGTTGACGGTGACGAATGTGAAGACTGCGGATGGAAATATTCCTAGTCATGTGGCGATTGAGAATTTGAAGCGGTTGTGCAAATGGCTGGAGCATCTAAGGGCGCAGTATAATCTGCTGTATGATGACGGGTCGCATCCGATCATTATTAACAGCGGGTATCGCTCGGAGGAGGTGAATAGGCGAGTGGGCGGTGCGCCCAATTCTAATCATCTGACGGGGTGTGCGGCGGATATCCGGGTGTTTGGGATTGAGCAGGCGTTGAGGTATGCGGTGATTCTGCTGAATTATGCGGATGATTCGGATCAGGAGTTTGATGAATTGCTGATTGAGCGTTCGAAGAAGGGCACGTATTGGGTGCATTTCGCGGTTAGGGCGGAGGGGAATCGGATGAAGGTGATGTTTTTGCAGACTTAGCATTCTTTTGCGGCGGGGCCTCGCGCTAGGGTCAGGCCCTGACGAGAAAGTCGCTCGCGACTTTACGTCAGTGCCAGACCCCAGTGCAAGGCGTTTGCGGCAGTGCCAGACCCCAGTGCGAGGCGGATTTGCGGCGGGGGCAGAGCGCAGTGCGAAGCGTTTGCGGCGTGGCAGACCAATATCATAGAAGTTGCACCCCCATTAACGCACAAGGCCCGCAAGATGCGGGCCTTGTTTGCGTTTCAATATATACTTAATTGATGGGAACTGCTGACTTCACCTTCGAGGGAATTCTCTCGCCATTGGCGCTCACACTGTCGAAGAGGGAGAACAGGACGCGCAACTGATCCTGGAACAGTGGATACTTGATGCCGTCGGCAGCCTTACTGCCATTGCCTTTCAGCTGGGTGTAATAGTCGTACCAGTCCTCCAGGTTGTCGACGAAGCTGGCCAGTTTGATGTTCGGCAGATAGCGGCGCGAGAAGAGATAGGTCTTGCCGTTGGACTCGAACTTCAGCGTGACCACCACATAGCACTTGCGCTGTAGCGTCTCGTTATAGTTGTTGATGCCTTCGAAGAATCTGAACGACTGCATCGTCTTCCAGTAATCATTAGAACTACTTTCTTTCTGTCTCTCTGTGGTGCCGTTGAAGAAGGCATAGGTGTTATAGAACGCCCAATAATCGTTAAATTTATAGTTAGTAAAATGATTTGAGAGCCAGGGATTCATGCGGAATTCCTTACCTGCCCCTTTGAGGAAGAACGCTCTATAAGCATACAGGGGCTTGTCGGACTTATTCCCAGTTTCACCGCTCATATAGTCGCCTGTGGAGCCCTTGACATCAGTGGGTAATTTGGAGAAAATGACGGGCCTTGAAGAGACAGCTGGGCGTGTGGTCTTGTCGATAAAGCAGTCCAGTCCAAGTGCTGATCTCCACTGGGGGATATTCAGGTTCTCGTCGTCGGTAAAGAAGCCATAATAGGCGTTAACCTCTATATTCGTGGGGTTGGGGAAGATGTTGGGATTAATCTTCACCTTCACGCTGGCTGGGTCTAATATTACGGGTACACAAGTTGAGAAAGCCGAGCCACTGTTTGTTCTCATGTGTAGCAAGCCGTCTTGGTAACAGTACATATAATTGGCCTTATAGTAGTCTTCGTCTATCAGGATCTGATTACCGCTCTTTATGATGTTATACATATCTTCAAAGGCAGATAAAGAGCCGGGGATTGTCGTAAGATGCTGGCTCAGCTTGACTGCGTCTTTCCAAGTTAGGAAGTCATCAAACATCTGGAGAAGACCAGTTCTTTCCCGCAGATAATCATCTAATCTGAATGGGCGCTGCGTCCCTGGCATGGGATTATACACCATATCGCTGGCCACGAGGAGTTGTGGATCGCCCTCCAGGTTCCAGACGCCTTCACCCAGATGGGTGTCGGGCTGTATCAGGTTCGATGTGACGTGATAGACGGGGATGGCACTCGGCTTACCAGTGGTGGTGGTAAAGCCCTTGGTGTCGATAGCCCCCTTCAGGTTCAGGTCGAAGGTGCCTTTCATCTCGCTGCCTTCCACCTTCTCCACCCAGTCTTCTTGAGCAAATGTCTCTTTACCTGTCTTGACGGCAGCCTTCACGCTGGTAACGGCATTGCCGATGCCGGCAAGTGCGCCAGCATAGTCGCCCGCCCAGGCCTTGCCAATGACGACAGCCACATCTTTGACAGCCGACGAACCGTCTTTACCGAACTTGATGAATTCGGCGAGGTTGGCGGCAAAACCGCGATTAGCCATGCCCTGATGTGCCACCTCCTTGAAAATGTTCATCGAACCGTCGATCTTAGCCGTCAGCGCTGACTCCAGTGATACAGATGACTGATCTACAAAGTAAGGGCGCATGGTAATGCGGTCGTTTTTGTTGCTTGTAAACGGATGCTCCGTATAGGATGACATATCAATGTCGAAGCAGTTCCAGGAGTCGGGCACGAGGGTCTTGTCATCGAGGATGTGATAGGGCGTCAGAGCCTGTGTGTACACCTTTTCGTCGGCATTGATCGTCAGTTTGGTGGAGTGGTGGTTCATGGGCACGCCGAAGGGCAGTGTGCCGTAGAACGACTCACGGTTTCTCTGGTCGCCCATCTGCACATGGAAATAGTAGTTATTGCCAGTGCCGGTGACGTCCTTGTCGCAATAGTAGAAGATGCGCAGGATGCCAAGCTCCCTGTTATAAAGCCCGAAGTAGTTACGGCCTGGATTGTCATAGCCGATAGTGCTGAAAGCCATCTCCCAGCCGTCGGCCTTCAATACGTCCGATCCTATTGAGGATTGAATGGCGATTTGTGAGTTCTGTAAGTTCCATGGCGTGGGCACTTTGGAGGTAGCTCCGTGATCATAATAGAGTGTGACGTTCTTCACGTTTTCCCAGTCGGTAAGGAATTTCTTCTGTTCTTCGTTGGGGATAAACGGGTCGTCATCATCACTACCCATATAATAGGCAAGCACCAGCATAGAGCCGTCGCCATAGGGGAATTCCGGGCAGAAATAGGTGCCGTCGTAGGGGTGTCCCTGTCGGATATGGAGCGTGATGCTCTGTCCGGATTCTGTCTTCAGCGTAATGGTAGCCTCGCGCTCATCGCTTTCCGACGTCTCATAGTCGATGGCATCATACTTGAGGTTGAGGACTAGGTAATTGTTCCCTGCTGGAAGAACAGTATTGCCAGTCGCCTCGTCGACGATATCCTCGAGTGACATGAAGTCATAGCCCTCTAATTTCACCCAGTCATCCGCATCCTCTACCGCACTGATCTTGGTGAAGAAAGCCTCGTTGAACGTCACCCTGGCAGTGCCACCGTCAGTGGAAAGGTCGAAATCGTAATCAAACTCGGTATCAACGGGTTGTGGATTATCCGTTGGATTGTCTTCAACTGTTTCACATGAGGAAACAATGAAACCATAGCAAAACATGATTGCCAGTATTAATAAATTGCTCTTTCTCATAACTGTAGTAGTTCTAGTTAATAATTATTTTGCAAAGTTAAAAATAATATTTGTATTAACAAAGGAAAAAAGCGTTTTCTTTTAAATAAAGTTTCTAAATGCGTTTTTCCGCTCGATTTTTTCCATTTTCCTTTGATAGATGGAAAAATTTGTTTATCTTTGCGTTTGAAATTGCTCTAACTTAATCTTTAAATTGAGCCTATGGTTACATTGATAGTTATTTTACAGCTAATCATTGTGCTGACGATGATTTTCATCGGAGCCAGAATCGGTGGTATCGGAATGGGTATCTACGGTATGGTAGGTGTCTTCATCCTTGTGTTCATCTTTGGTATGCGCCCCGGTAAGATTCCCATCGACGTGATGCTTATCATTGCCTCGGTGATTACCGCGACGGCAGCACTTCAGGCAGCTGGAGGACTGGACTATCTGGTAGGACTGGCGGCAAAGTTCCTGCGCAGCCATCCCGACCACATCACCTACTACGGCCCGCTTACCACTTGGCTTTTCTGCCTCGTAGCAGGTACTGCCCACACCTCGTACTCGCTGCTGCCAATCATTGCAGAGATTGCCAAGAACTCGAAGATACGCCCTGAGCGACCTATGACGGTGGCGACGATAGCTGCTTCGCTTGGTATCACGGGTAGTCCGATGTCAGCAGCCACAGCAGCTGTCATTTCTACGGATTTATTAGGTGGACAGGGCATAGAGCTGAAGGATATCCTGCTGGTGTGTATTCCCGCCTCGTTCATTGCGATCCTCGTGGCTGCGTTTGTACAGAACCGCGTTGGCAAGGAACTGGATGACGATCCCGTCTATCAGCAGCGCGTTCGCGAGGGACTGATAGATCCTGAAGCCGAAGCGAAGACGCTGGAGCAGATGGAACAGAGCCCGAATCCTCATGCCAAGTGGAGCGTGCTGGCATTTCTCGTTGGCGTTATTCTCGTGGTACTGTTCGGCAGCATTCCTTCGCTGCGTCCTTCGTTTGAGGTAAATGGCACAACAGAGAGCCTTACTATGCCAGAGACAATCGAGATAGTGATGATGTCAATTGCTGCCCTGATTCTTATTGTCGGCAAGGCCAGTGTGAAGGATGCCGTCAGTGGCAACATCTTTGGTGCGGGTATGAATGCCATGATTTCGATCTTCGGTATCGCGTGGATGGGCGACACATTCTTCAATGGCAATCTGGAGTTCTTCAAGAGCAGTATTGCAGATGTCGTATCCCAGTATCCGTTCCTCTTCTCAGTGGCCCTGTTTATTATGAGTATCATGCTTTTCTCCCAGGCTGCCACTGTGCGCACCCTTTTCCCGTTGGGCATCGGACTGGGCATACAGCCACTGGCGCTTGTGGCCATGTTCCCTGCTGTTAACGGTTACTTCTTCGTGCCCAACTATCCCACGGAGGTAGCTGCCATCAACTTCGACACCACCGGAACGACGCGTATAGGCCGCTATGTGCTGAACCATTCGTTCCAGCTCGCAGGCTTCATCACTACCTTTGTCAGTATTGGCGTTGGTTACTTGATCATATCATTCCTTTACTAAAACTATAAAGCTATGTCAGAACAGAAATTCAGAAAAGAGTCCGACCTATTAGGCGAGCTCAATGTCCCGGCTG
This sequence comes from uncultured Prevotella sp., assembly GCA_900314995.1. Taxonomy (GTDB): domain Bacteria; phylum Bacteroidota; class Bacteroidia; order Bacteroidales; family Bacteroidaceae; genus Prevotella. The sequence goes on along the minus strand of OMXK01000029.1, from coordinate 35,067 downwards.
ATGCCTTATACGGTGTGCAGACACAGCGTGGCATCAACAATTATCACATCTCGCGTAAGACAATGTCGATGTATCCAGACTTCATCAAGGCCATCGCCTATGTGAAGCTGGCTGCGGTGCAGACTAATCACACGCTTGGGGTTATTAACGACGAGATAGCAGGTGCCATCTCGCAGGCCTGTCGCGAACTCATCGACGGACAGTGGCATGAAAACTTCCCCATCGATATGATGCAGGGTGGTGCCGGTACATCGGTGAACATGAATGCCAACGAGGTGATTGCCAATCGTGCACTCGAGATCATGGGCCACGAGAAGGGCGACTACCAGTATTGTCTGCCCAATGACCACTGTAACTGCGGACAGAGTACCAACGATGTCTATCCTACGACCATCCGTCTGGCCATCGTCCACATGAACAAGAGCCTGATAGCAGCCCTCACAGGTTTGATCAGTGCCTTCCGCTATAAGGGTGACGAGTTTAAGGATTGCATCAAGATGGGGCGTACCCAGTTGCAGGATGCTGTGCCCATGACCTCTGGGCAGGAATTCAACGCCTATGCCAACAATCTGGAGGAAGAGATCCTGAATCTGGAGCGCAACGTGAAACTGCTGCTTGAGATCAATATGGGAGGTACTGCGATCGGTACTGGTCTGAATGCAGTCCCCGGCTTTGCCAAGCTCTGCGCAGCCAATCTAGCCAAACTCACGGGCGAGGCTTTTGTATCAGCTACCGACCTTGTGGAGGCTACGCCTGATACTGGTGCGTACGTCAGTTACTCTTCAGCCCTGAAGCGTCTGGCCGTGAAGCTCTCTAAGATCTGTAATGACTTGCGCCTGATGGCTTCAGGTCCTCGCTGCGGCCTCAATGAGATCAACCTGCCGCCTAAGGCTCCCGGCTCTTCCATCATGCCAGGAAAGGTAAATCCCGTGATTCCTGAGGTCGTGAACCAAGTTTGCTTCAAAGTGATCGGAAACGATACGACCATCAGCTTTGCTGCCGAGGCCGGACAGCTTCAGCTCAACGTGATGGAGCCTGTGATTACAGAGTCGCTCTTCGAGAGCCTTATCTGGCTGAAGAATGCCATTGAGACGTTGACGGAAGAGTGCGTGCTGGGCATCACCGTCAATAAGGAGCGCTGTCTGGAGATGGTGAAGAACTCCATCGGTATCGTCACTGCCCTGAATCCTTATATCGGCTACAAGACATCGACCAAAGTGGCCAAGGAGGCACTGGAGACCAATCGTTCGGTCTACGACATCGTGCTCGAGAAGGGACTGATGACACAGGAGAAACTCGATGAGGCACTCGATCCGAAGAATATGCTTGTGTCTCATAAGTTTATTTGACACATTGTAAGAAATAGGAACTATTTCGCTTCAAAATGTAAGGAATCTATAGGGTAAGGGGTGGGGAATCTTAGCAAAATGATAGTTCGGGCTGTTTTTAACAATTGAAATAGTCCGGGTGAGAATTGTTTTTTTGTGAAATCATCGTAACTTTGCAGTCCATAAAATAGATTGGTTTTATGGATACAAAGTACATCTTCGTTACGGGCGGTGTGGTTTCCTCCTTGGGAAAGGGAATCATTTCTGCCAGTATCGGTAAGCTGCTGCAAGCACGCGGTTACAAGGTAACCATCCAGAAGTTTGATCCCTATATTAACATTGATCCAGGCACGCTGAATCCTTATGAGCACGGCGAGTGCTACGTGACTGTAGACGGTATGGAGACGGATCTCGATCTGGGGCACTATGAACGATTCACGGGCATACATACGACCCGCAACAACTCGATTACGACAGGTCGCATCTACAAGACCGTCATCGATCGCGAGCGGCATGGAGACTATCTGGGGAAGACCATCCAGGTGGTGCCGCATATCACGGACGAGATAAAGCGGCGGATGCTGCGCGAGGATGCCGATGAGGCACTCGACTTCGTGATTACGGAGGTGGGCGGCACCATCGGCGACATCGAGAGTGCGCCGTTTATGGAGGCTATCCGTCAGCTGCGCTGGCAACTAGGCCGCGATGCCGTTTGCGTGCATCTGACGTACGTACCTTATTTAAAAGCTGCTGACGAGTTGAAGACCAAGCCTACCCAGCACTCTGTGAAAGAGTTGCAAGGGATGGGCATCCAGCCTGATATCCTCGTGCTAAGAACAGAACGCCACCTCAGCGACTCTATCCGCCTGAAGGTGGCTTCTTTCTGTAATGTGGATCTGGAGTGCGTAGTGCAGAGCGAGGATATGCCCTCCATCTACGAAGTGCCGGTAAGCATGCAGCAGCAGGGGCTCGATGCCGCCATCATGCGGAAGATCGGTATTCCTGTGGGAGAGACGCCTGCCATGAAACCTTGGCGGGACTTCTTGGAGAAACAGCGCAACGCCACCCGTGAAGTGCATGTGGCACTCGTTGGCAAATACGACTTGCAGGACGCTTATAAAAGCATCCGTGAGAGCATCAACCTTGCCGGCATCTACAACGACGTGAAGGCCCGCATACATTTTGTGAATAGCGAGGAGATCACGCGAGAGAACATTGGCGAACGATTGCAGGGAATGGCTGGTATCATCATCTGTCCCGGATTCGGCCAAAGGGGCATCGAGGGTAAGATTATCGCTGCCGAATATTCCCGTACGCATGATATCCCTACTTTCGGCATCTGTCTGGGGATGCAGATGATGGTCATCGAGTTTGCCCGCAATGTGCTGGGCTATCAGGATGCCAACAGTGCAGAGATGTCCAAGGATACACAACATCCTGTTATTGACCTGATGGAGGAACAGAAGACGGTGAGGAATATGGGCGGCACGATGCGACTCGGGGCCTATGAGTGCGAACTGGTGAAAGGCTCACGTGCCTTTGAGGCTTATCATGAAAGGCTAGGGGCAGGCGAGCCGACGGACTCGGGAATGGCACTCATCAGGGAGCGTCATCGCCATCGCTATGAGTTCAACAATGCCTATAAGGAGGAATACGAATCGAGCGGTATGAAGTGTGTGGGTATCAACCCTGCCTCCAACCTTGTGGAGATTGTGGAGATCCCTGAGAAACGCTGGTATATCGGCACGCAGTTCCATCCGGAATATTCATCGACGGTGCTGCATCCGCATCCGCTGTTTATGTCGTTTGTCAAAGCATGTATAGATGGAACAGCTGAAGCATGAATGTGGCGTGGCGATGATCCGCCTGCTGAAGCCGCTGAGTTATTACGAACAGAAGTACGGCACTTGGCGCTATGGGCTGAACAAACTCTATCTGATGATGGAGAAGCAGCACAATCGCGGTCAGGAGGGTGCTGGTGTGGCCTGTGTGAATCTCGATGCACCTGCTGGCGAGGAGTATATGTTTCGTGAGAAGGCTGAAGGCAAAGATGCCATCACGGAGGTGTTTAAGGCCATTGACCATTCACCATTCAATGGTCAATTACTAATGGGCCATCTGCGCTATTCCACCACAGGCAAGAGCGGACTGCAATACGTGCATCCTTTCCTGCGCCGCAATAACTGGCGCGCCAAGAACCTCTGTCTTTGTGGTAACTTCAACATGACCAACATCGACGAGGTGTTCCAGTTCCTGACTGCGCAGGGACAGTCGCCGCGTATCTATGGCGACTCTTACATCACCCTCGAACTGATGGGCCACCGTCTGGATCGTGAGGTAGAGCGACTGTTTGCCGAAGCCAAGGAAAAGGGTCTGCAAGGCACGGACATAACGGCCTATATCGACAACCATGTGGAGATGGCCAATGTGCTGAAGAAGACGATGAGCCATTTTGATGGGGGTTATGTGATGTGCGGTCTGACGGGCTCTGGCGAGATGTTTGCTGTGCGTGACCCATGGGGCATCCGTCCTGCCTTTTACTATCGCGATGAGGAGATAGTGGCTGTCGCCAGTGAGCGGCCTGTGCTGCAGACGACCTTCGACCTTCAATACGACGACATCCATGAGTTGCAGCCAGGCAAGGCACTTATCGTCAGACGTAACGGCGAGAGTCATCTTGAACAGATTCTTGCTGAAGTCGCCAACAGTGCCTGCTCGTTTGAACGTATCTATTTCAGCCGAGGTTCCGACCGCGATATCTATCAGGAGCGCAAACAGTTGGGCGAACAACTGACCCCTGCCATCATGCACGCCATCAATAACGATGTAGCCAACACAGTTTTTTCATATATTCCCAACACCGCCGAAGTCGCCTTCTACGGGATGACTGACGGCATCAGGCGTTTGGATCACGATGTACGTATTGAGAAGGTCGTTTGGAAGGACATCAAGCTTCGCACTTTCATCTCTGACGGTGCGGAGCGCAACGACCTTGCAGCCCACGTCTATGACATCACCTACGGTTCGCTGCGGCCTTTCGAGGATAACCTCGTGATTATCGACGACAGCATCGTGCGGGGTACCACGCTGAAGGAGAGTATCTTCAAGATCCTCGACCGTCTGCATCCCAAGAAGATCGTGATGGTGTCGAGCTCGCCCCAGATCCGCTATCCCGACTACTACGGCATCGATATGTCGCGACTGGAAGAACTCTGTGCCTTCCGTGCTGCCATCGCCTTGATTAATGAGCGCGGCATGCAGCAGCTGATAGCAGATACCTATCAGAAGTGTAAGGCAACACCCACTGTCGCCAATCACGTGAGAGCCATCTATGCATCATTTAGCCCCGATGAGATCAATCGTAAGATTGTGGAGATGTTGCGCCCTAAGGGCATGCAGGCACCTGTCGAACTCGTGTATCAGAGCATCGAAGGCCTGCACGAGGCTTGTCCGAATCACCCAGGCGACTGGTATTTCTCAGGGCATTATCCCACCCCGGGCGGTATCCGTATGGTGAATCAGGCGTTCGTAAATTATGTAGAACAAGTATTAAAGTTACAATTATAAGATGAAAACTAGAGCAAGACTCATCCTCGATGATGGTTCGGTATTCTGTGGCTGGGCTTTTGGTGCAGCGAAGGATGCAGTTGGCGAAGTGGTGTTTAACACGGCGATGTCGGGTTATCCCGAGAGTCTCTCAGATCCCAGTTATGAGGGACAGATGCTGGTGATGACCTATCCGCTGGTGGGTAACTATGGCGTGCCCTCGACAGGAATGGCGGAAAACGGTCTGCCCGAACTGATGGAGAGTGAACGTATTCACGCCACAGCGCTGATTGTGGCCGACTATAGCGAGACTTATTCCCACTGGAACGCCAGAGAGTCGCTGGATGCGTGGCTGAAGCGTGAGGGCGTGCCAGGCATCACAGGCATCGATACCCGCCGTCTGACGATGTTGCTCAGGGAGCGTGGCGTAATGATGGGACGTGTGGAAATCGAGGGCGCAGCTAGAAATCATAGGAACATGATTCCCGAGGACTATGGCTCAGTGAACTGGGTGGAGCAGGTGAGTTGTAAGGAGGTCATCACTTATCAGCCCGTCGGTGAGCAGAAACATCGAGTAGTATTGGTGGACTGCGGCGTGAAGGCCAATATCATCCGTTGTCTGCTGAAGCGCGGTATCGAAGTGGTGCGCGTGCCTTGGGACTATGATTTCAATCAGCTGGCGTTTGATGGTCTCTTCCTGGCTAATGGCCCCGGTGATCCTGAGCGTTGCGAGAAGACGGTAGCCCACATCCGCACGTTCCTTCACAGTCAGGAGGTGCGTCCTTGTATGGGCATCTGTCTGGGCAATCAGTTGTTGGCGCGTGCGGCTGGCGCGAAGACCTATAAGCTGAAATACGGTCATCGTTCGCACAACCAGCCTGTGCAGAAGGTAGGCACGACCCAGTGCTTCATCACTTCGCAGAACCATGGCTATGCGGTGGATACTGCCACCTTGCCTGCTGATTGGCAAGCCTTGTTTGTGAATATGAACGATGGTTCCAATGAAGGTATCTGCCATAAGCGGAACCCCTGGATGTCTGCCCAGTTTCACCCCGAGGCCTGTAGCGGCCCTGTGGATACTGAGTTCTTGTTTGATGAATTTGTAAAAATGCTAGGATGATGGAAGAGATAAAGAAGGTATTATTGTTAGGTAGCGGTGCCCTGAAGATTGGTCAGGCGGGCGAATTTGACTATAGCGGCGCTCAGGCCCTGAAAGCCCTGAAGGAGGAGGGTATCCACTCTGTGCTTATCAATCCCAACATCGCTACGGTGCAAACTTCCCAAGGCGTAGCCGATACGGTCTATTTCCAACCAGTACAGCCTGATTTCGTAGAGCGTATCATCGAGAAGGAGCGTCCCGACGGTATTCTGCTTTCGTTTGGCGGGCAGACGGCACTCAACTGCGGTGTGGAGCTCTATCAGCGTGGTGTGCTGGAGAAATATGGCGTAAAGGTCTTGGGTACCCCCGTGCAGGCCATCATCGATACTGAAGACCGCGACCTCTTCGTGAAGCGTCTTGACGAGATAGGTGTGAAGACCATCAAGAGTCAGGCCTGCAGCACCGTCGAGGAGGTTCGCGCAGCTGCATCCGAACTGGGCTTCCCAGTGATATTGAGAGCAGCCTATGCGCTCGGCGGCTTGGGCTCGGGCTTCTGCGACAATGCCGAAGAACTTGAGGCGCAGGCAGAAGAGGCCTTCTCGTTCTCGCCGCAGGTGTTGGTGGAGAAATCGCTTCGTGGCTGGAAGGAGATAGAGTATGAGGTGGTGCGCGATCGCTATGACAACTGTATCACCGTCTGTAACATGGAGAACTTCGATCCCCTGGGCATCCATACTGGCGAGTCGATCGTAGTGGCTCCCAGTCAGACGCTATCCAATGCTGAGTATCATAAGCTGCGCGCCTTGGCCATTAAGATTATCCGCCATATAGGTATCGTGGGAGAGTGTAATGTGCAGTACGCTCTCGATCCTGAATCCGAGGATTATCGTGTCATCGAGGTCAATGCCCGTCTGAGCCGCTCTTCGGCTTTAGCCTCGAAGGCTACGGGCTATCCGCTGGCTTTCGTCGCTGCCAAACTGGGGCTCGGCTATGGGCTCTTTGAACTGAAGAACTCTGTCACCAAGACTACCAGCGCCTTCTTCGAGCCCGCTCTCGACTATGTGGTCGTGAAGATTCCCCGTTGGGATCTGACGAAGTTCCATGGGGTGAAGCGCCAGCTTGGCTCCTCGATGAAGAGTGTGGGCGAGGTGATGGCCATAGGCAGGACTTTTGAGGAGGCGCTGCAAAAGGGGCTCCGCATGATCGGACAAGGGATGCATGGTTTCGTGGAGAACCATGAGATCAAGATTGCCGATATCGAGAAATCACTTCATGAGCCAACGGATATGCGTATCTTTGTCGTGTCGAAGGCCTTGAAGATAGGCTATGCGGTAGACCAGATTCACCGGCTGACGATGATTGACCGCTGGTTTCTTGACAAGCTGAAGCACATCGTCACTATCGATCAGCGTCTGAAGGCATTTGCACAAGTCTCGGAGCTCATGGCCTTTATGGATAATACGGAGTTGATGGAATATCTGGAGGCGCCTGAATTCGTGGATCTGCTGCATGAGGCGAAGGTGTATGGCTTCTCCGATTTCCAGATAGGCCGTGCCTTGGGGCTTGAGTCGCTCATGAGCATGACTGATGCGGGGCTCAGGGTGCGTGCCTGGCGCAAGGAGTTTGGCATCGTGCCTACCGTTAACCAGATAGATACGCTGGCTGCAGAGTATCCTGCCCAAACCAATTATCTGTATTTGTCGTACCTTTAATAAAAAAAAGAATAAGCATTATGTGTGGAATAGTTGCTATACTAAATGTCAAGGAGCAGTCGCATGAGCTGCGTGACAAGGCGTTGAAGATGAGTCAGAAAATTCGTCATCGCGGACCTGACTGGAGTGGTATCTATTGTGGCGGTTCTGCGATTCTCGCCCACGAGCGACTGAGTATCGTCGACCCAGAATCAGGCGGACAGCCTTTGTTCTCGTCGGATAGGAAACAGATTCTGGCGGTGAATGGCGAGATCTATAATCATCAGGAGATCCGCCGTCGCTTTGCAGGGCAATATGAGTTCCAGACGGGCTCCGACTGTGAAGTGATCCTCGCACTCTACCGTGAGAAAGGCATCAATTTCCTCGAAGACCTCTCAGGCATCTTCGCCTTTGTGCTCTACGATGAGGAGCGCGATGAGTTCCTGATTGCCCGCGATCCGATAGGGGTGATTCCTCTGTATATCGGCTATGATAGCGATGGAACCGTTTATGTGGCCTCCGAACTGAAGGCCCTCGAAGGCCAGTGTGAGCGCTACGAGCCCTTCCTGCCCGGACATTATTACTGGAGTGTCGATCCGGGTCAGAAGTGGTACTACCGTCGCGACTGGATGCAATACGATGCCGTCAAGGATAATCCTGCCAGCAGCAAGGCTATCCACGATGCTCTGACGGCAGCCGTGAAGCGCCAGCTGATGAGCGATGTGCCTTATGGCGTGCTGCTCTCCGGCGGTCTCGATTCGAGTGTCATCTCCGCCATCGCCGAGAAATATTCCGAGATGCGTATCGAGGACGATTCGAAGACTAAGGCCTACTGGCCCCGCCTGCACTCGTTTGCCGTAGGACTGAAGGGGGCGCCTGATCTGGCAAAGGCCAAACTCGTGGCCGACCATATAGGCACTGTTCACCACGAAATAAATTACACCATCCAGGAGGGCCTCGATGCCATCCGCGACGTCATCTACTTTATCGAGACCTACGATGTCACCACCGTCCGCGCCTCTACGCCGATGTATCTGCTGGCGCGTGTCATCAAGTCGATGGGCATCAAGATGGTGCTCTCGGGTGAGGGCGCTGACGAGATATTCGGCGGATACCTCTATTTCCACAAGGCCCCGACGGCCAAGGACTTCCATGAGGAGACCGTGCGCAAACTCGGCAAACTCTACCTCTACGACTGTCTTCGCGCCAACAAGAGCCTCTGTGCCTGGGGCGTTGAGGGGCGTGTGCCCTTCCTCGACAAGGAGTTCCTCGATGTGGCAATGCGCACCAATCCAGCGGCAAAGATGTGCCCTGGCTCTACTATCGAGAAGAAGATTGTGCGCGAGGCCTTTGCCGACATGCTGCCCGAGGAAGTAGCCTGGCGACAGAAGGAGCAGTTCAGCGACGGTGTGGGCTATTCATGGATCGACACCCTGAAGCAGATTACCGCTGAGGCCGTCAGCGACGAGCAGATGGCCCACGCTGCAGAACGCTTCCCCATCAACCCGCCGAAGAACAAGGAGGAATACTATTACCGTTCGATCTTCGCCGAGCATTTCCCCAGCGACAGTGCCGCCCTCAGCGTCCCCAGTGAGGCCAGCGTAGCCTGCTCAACTGCTATCGCCCTCGAATGGGATGCCGCCTTCAGGGGCATGAACGACCCTTCAGGCCGAGCCGTCAAGGGCGTGCATGAGCAGGCCTATTGACGGAACGACAAATATCGTCGTCAAGGGCGTGCATGAGCAGGCCTATTGATATTCATCCCCAAGGCCATTCGCCTTGGGGATGATGCTTAATTTACGAGACCGTCTGCTTTTTCCAGCGACCCTTCTCAATCTTCTCGATCCAGCGGTCACGCGTCCAACGGCTGATGATGACCCTCATGCCAGTCTCACCGCAGGTTCTGCCCTTCAGAGCCCTCAGGTTGTCCATTGTGAAAGTAGGGGGCAACTGATCGAACACCGAGTGGTTCTGACTGTAGCGCTGACCTTCATCACGGGCATCGATGTACTGATTGGACAGCGCATCGCCGAATGCCTTGATTTGCTGATTCAGACAGTAGTCGGCCATCATCCTTGCAAAGTCCAGACAAGCCTTCGTCTCCTTGTCCTTTCCCGACAGCAGATGGAAGATCACTCCGCAGCGGAATCCGATTACGGCTGCACGCTTGCGATAGGTGTCCTTCACATGGTCAATGTCCTTGGCGGCCTCAACACGCTTCTCTTCAACCCAAGCCTCGATGGCTTTTCTCAGACGAGGCGTGTCAACAAGCCCGCTGACTGAACGCAGACGCGTCACAGCCTCCTGGATCTTGGCTTCATCCTCTGCCGAGCGCTTGCCGAACTTGGGCATCTTGGAGAAACTCGAGTCGGGCATCTCGGCTATGAGGACTCGCGATGACAGGCCGTTCTCGATGTTGTCGCTCTTGAAGCACTTGTACAGAGCCCCATTGGTGCCAAGCATCGTCCAGTTATAGGCCACGTTCACCACGCCCGACTCGGCCTGATCAGAGTTGTAGTCCTGACCCCATTCGCCTCGATCGAACGAGAGGCGATAGATGTCGTACTTCGAACTCCACGAGCCTGCGCCATTGGTCTTCCGAAGGGTGTCCAACTCCTCACCGAATGAATACAAGGTGTGCCCCTGTGCGTTCTTGAATCGCTTCAGCAATGTGGAGCACGACACGGTGACTGGCACCATCCTGATGAGCACATGGGGATCTTCAGGAGCCTTCTCGTTGGCCTTGCGGCTCTTCTTCTGCTCCTTCCATTCCTCTTCGCGCTTACGGGCGATGGCATCCTCTTCTTCCAGTTGCCTCCTCCAGATGTCAACAGCGTTCTTGACAACACTCTTGTTAGAAGCCTGTTCGCCACGGATGATCGACATCAGCCCAAGATGATGCGTGTTGCCGTCACAATACTCTACCTCTACCAGATCGGCATAGGCAGCAGCGATGGGCAGCACACCGCAGAGCACCGGCATGTGCATCGATACAGGTACACCCACAAGCGATTCCTTCAGTCCGATGGGTAGCGTCCTGACATTGACTTTTACGCCTGTCTCTTCAGCCACCGCCTCGGCATCCTCGATCTCGTCAGAGGCGATGCCCAATTCAAGTGCATCGATGATCTGCTGCATCAACTTCGAGATACCCTTGGGCTCTTCCTTGCAGGCAGAATCAACCACCGATTTCAGTTCCGTTTCCGAAAGCCCGAATCGTGGCATTACCTGCATCAACACCTCTTTCTTATTGTCGCAGATGGCTCGGAGGTTCACCGCCAACTTGTGCAACTTCACGTTGCGCTCCCCCTCGGCAGGCTCCCCTCCATTCCTCCTCCACCATTCGGTAATGATAGAAGAATAAGGTATCCCCTTGAACGACGGCTGAATTTTCAGCTCATGCAAATCAACGGGCGCATCTTTGCGCTCGTTGGATGTCGGCCGAATTTTCGGCTCACATCCTTCTTCCACCTCAAACAGCTTAGCATTGACGTATCGGGTATGGCTCTCAGGCACCATATAGATACACCTCGCCACATCCTTCACAGCCGCATCAGGCTCAAATCCCGTAGCCTCCTTCATCAATGCCTGAGCCTCTTCGGCCGTCATCCCTTCAGGCAGTTCCACCAGCACATGAGTCCCTCGGCGCACCGATTCCTCTATCAGCAACACCACCAACGGACTCGCCTCCAGCAGTCGGGCCTTGATCTCGTCCGTATGCCCCTTCTCATCGAAGTCGAGCATAAGCCTCCTCAACGGCCTGACAGCATCGGCTACGGCCCTGTGATTGTCCTTAAACTCAGAGCAATGAGGTGTCCAAACAGGCAAACGATGCTTCAGCTCATCGTCACCTCTTTCTATACGTGCGCACATCTGCGCCAGCCACGATTCGCGGCGAAGAGCCTCCCAATCTTCCTTGGTGGCAGGGGTGCAAGGAGCACCGTGCCCCTTGCCAATACATGTAAAATGAATCTTTCTAACTTGATTAATTGTATTTGTTTCCATAAAAATCTGATTTGTTCGGTGAGATTCGGCAAGTGCTGAAATTAGGCCCTTTTCACTCGCGAGACTTCCCTCACTCACTTTCGTCTCAGATTTGTTAATGTTAATAATTCTCTCTTGACCAGTCTTTGGATTCTGAAGACCATGAAGCGCCAGTCATTTCTTCAGGTCTCGTTTGGATGATGATTTCTGTTACATAATGATTCTTTGTTTAATGTCGCCTCCTTTAAGCGACTCTAAATGATTAATAAATAATGTTCGTGCGCAGGCGATAACCCTGTGCTGTGTCTCAAATTGTGTCAACATGTCAAAGAACGCTTTCGAGGCATCTGCCTCTCGTCAGAGGCGCCTCTATAAGAACAATGAATAGGGAGTCAGCGAAAACTGTAATTAACGCTGACTATTGGGGTGTGGGATAAAAACAGAAATCCCGCAAACGGCTTGTTTAGTGCCGTTTACGGGAATTGAAATCTAATTGTTAAAATAATATTGGGTTTCCAGCCTCCGCTGTTTTTCCTTCAGATTAACGCTGACTCAGTAGTTTTTCACGCAGTTCTTCCAACGTGCAGCCTGGGTCGAGAATGCTCACCACGTAGGCAATCGCCTGCTCATCGTTCTCGGGAGTATGGGTATTACGAAGGCTGTCAGTTCCAAACTCCTTGTTGCGCTCCTTGTTCCAGAAGTGGCCGTTCACCATGACCCACAGACTATAGCCCTTGGGGAGCGAGATCAGCTTGCGTTCGTTTACCAACTGCTTGAACAGACCGGCAAGTACCTTGGCACTTCCTTTCCAGATGACTCTGCGGCTTGTGTCGCAACCCGAAAAGAGGTCGAGAAACACTTGGAGGTCAGTATCATAATCAATCCATCCGAATGCTTTCAGGGCGTTGTAGAACATACTCAGCCGCATGCTCTTGTCTTGAGCATTATAGACGAATGCCCGACTGATCGGAGTGCCAGCCTTCTTCGGGCGTCCGCCGCCTGTAGCCCTCGGCTTCGATTCGGGATTACCATGCATGACGGCCCAGCCCTCAGACATGCCATTATTCGCTGATGCAGGCGAACCTGCGAATGGCTTGTTCTGATAGCGTGCCAGCATGCGGTTACGACATTCCAGGGCTTGCTTGTCGCCTGTTTGCTCATAGAGTTGTTGAAGAGCATCGAGCGAACTTGCAAAGTTGTCGAGAAACGCAATGGCTTGTTGTTCTATGATGCCAATAGCCGATAATGCCATCTGCGCTTAGTACTTTTCAGGCTTCGTGTTGTTGATTTCTTGAAGAATTTGATCGTAGCGCTTGTCATCGCAAGTAAAGCGGATGGCAAAGTCGTGTTCTTTGAAAATATAGTAATACCAGTCGCGCTTGTGAATCAACTGCGACTTCAATGAGTCCAGGTCATCGGCTTCTACATAGAAGAAGAAGTCAGTATAGCAATCTTCGCAAAAATACTTATAAGCACCCTTGGGCTTGATATTCAACTTCACCACGAACTCCTTGAAGTGTTCCTGTCCGTCATCACCCACGGGCCATGTGACCATGATGCCTATATCCTCCAGATCCTTCTTCCAGATAGGGTTGATGTATTCGCCCTTACCTTCATAGACATTCTCATCGCTCTCAGGGTAACGGCTCAGAATCTTTCGGAACTTCTTCAGCGAAATCTGCATATTGTCCTCACTACAGAGGATATCGCAGTCGCGCAACTCAGCCTTGTTCCACACCGATCCTCTTGGCGTATCAAAATTCCTCACTATGGGATGACTGTGCGTCTCAAGTTCGTATTCGCCATCGGCATTCACTTTTGTCTCATATACGATCAATGTGGCAATGTGCAAAGCCGTACGCCCATTACAGCAGATGTACTCATACGGCGGGTCTAACTTCAAAATCTGAGTGTCCATATCTCTATACCTTATTAATTGTTGAAGCGCAAAGATACGAAGAAATCCCCGACAATCATTCATCCCCATCGGGATTTTAGTAATTATTTGCAGAAGCGGCATCAGGGCAAATGTTTCAGATGTTTCTGTTTCATTGTTTCATTAAGGTCGTTTTATATGCGGAGGCGGGGTGGTGGATAGGTAAAGTATAAGTATTATGATAAATACAATTATATATAATAATATATTACTCTCTTCTCTTTTTGTTCGGCAGCAGGCGCGTAAGGTGCTTAATGAAACAATGAAACAGAAACAAAGTAACAAATCGCCCCCCAAATCCCCCATAACGCCCTTTGAAATCCCCTGTAATCTCCTTTGAAATCCGCCGTAATACGAGCCCAGCTCAATCGTAATGCGAGCCCTGCTCAATCGTAATGCGAGCGCCCTTCAACCGTAATGCGAGCATGAGTTTCCTTACGAGAAACTGGTAGCTTGTTACCGAGAAGCTGATCGTTTCTTACTGAGAACCTCTCGCCAATGAACTTTTTCCTCAAAAAGGTTACAATTCTCAAAAATAATCCTTATCCACTAACAACAGATGTTGTGCCCTAAGGGGATCTGCGACAGAGTAGGGGGACAAGTCTTTTTCGTGTCGCAAAAAACAAAAAGTAGCAGAAATATTTAGGCGCGAAGGTTTCTGACTCCTTCGCGCCCCTTCATTCGTCATATCATTTTGAGGATTATGTGGGCTTTACGATTTCTACGCGCATGCCGAGCGAGGTGATCATCTCCCAGAACTTGGCTACACTCGGGATGATATCGCCATTTTCAACACGAGAGATGTATGACTTCGTGGAATTGACACGCCTGGCAAGTTCTGACTGGGTTACCTTGGCCTCTTTTCGGGCCTCTTGAAGTATCTGGCCAGTATAGAAAGCGTAGGCTTCTTCATCGAAACGCTCGCGTTCAGGGGTTCCTGGAACTCCATATTTTTGTTCCAGTTCCGCACTGATGTCAGTGATCATGTTCTTTTTTGTACTCATAATACTCTTCTCTTATTTTCAATGCCTTGTTTATTTCTGACTTTGGTGTCCTTTGAGATTTCTTCTGAAATCCATGAAACAACACCACTATACACTCGTCGTCGAAGATGAAAAACACCCGATAGATGTTGGTTTCATACTTCATTCGTAGTTCATAGAGATTGCCGTGTTCCTGAATATGCTTGATAAATTTCACAGGCATTCGGTCTTCTCTTTCCAATAGTGAGAGGATGTAATCAATCTTTTTTCTCTCTTTCCCTGATAGGGTCTTTATGAAGTCTTCATAGTAGGACCCAAATGCAATGATCCTCCTTCTCATGGTGCAAAGGTAAGCAAAAGTTTTAAAATAATGAAACTTTTCGCAGATTTTTTTGTTTTTTTCTTTTCCATAAGCACAAAATTTAAAGTTAATGAATACTGTTCTGAGACAAAGATATAGTCAGAAAGGTCCAGCTTGAATATTGCTCCGAAAGCAAATCGTTCGCGCCCTCTGACGACATTCTGACGCTGCAAAGATAAGAACTATCTTTGAAACATCCAAATTTTTAGAGTATTTTTTCCTATAATCTAATTATCAGGATGGGTTATTTCACATATTTGCGGCCGTTGATGATGTAGATGCCGGGGGAGGTGGGGGCGCTGGTGAGGCGCGTGCCTTGAAGGGTGTAGATGCCGGCGCTCTGTTTCTCTGAAATCATAATCGGGGCGATGGATGTCTCGGATGAGCGGGGATAGACTTCGTTGATGCCTTCGAGGGCATAGACGCCGAAGACGGAAAGCTCGTTGCGGTCGATGATGGTCATGTTGCCCTTTGTGCCCTCCTGATTGGGATAGTTGACGTCCCACGTCATCGGCACTACGCTGCCCATCGCCTTGCAAAGCTCGTGGAAGAAGCGGTAGTGGGACTTGATGGAGGCATTGTGGTGCTCCTGACTTTCATTGGGCAATGAGGACAGATCGCGCCAGTTGGCTCCGAATTCTCCGATGACGACGGGGTAGCCCTGATCTATGAAGTTGGTTTTCATCATGAGCATTTGTCTTCTCATTTCGTCTTCCTCGCCCCAGTTGGCGTTGTGGGCAGATCCCTCGAAGTGGTTGCCCTCGCCCCAGTAATAGAACACTTTTCCCCACGATTCGTCTTTCTCCATCCCCCAGAATTGCCAGGGGTTGTAGTAGTGTACCTCGATGGCCAGTTTGCCTTCCACAATATCAGTTGGCATCTTGCCAGCCATATAGTTGCAGGTGTGCTCGATATTGGTTGAGGGGCCTTGTACGACGAGTATCCGTTTAGCATTGTTGCCTCCCGTGGCGCGAACGGCGTCAACGAAGGTCTGATTGTACTGTATCAGATTGTCTGTGGCAGCCTGATCCTCGGCATTGGGCTCGTTGAGTCCTGCGAAGAGCAGATGCTCATCGTAGTCGATGAAGGCATTGGCAATCTGAGTCCACAGGGCTGTCAGTATCTCTTTGTTCTTCTGGATGGTGGCGGCATCGCTGTCCTTGATGTGGTTTTCGAGCCATCCGCCGTCCCAGTGGTCGTTGAGCACCACATAGAGACCGTCGTTGATGCAATAGTCGACCACTTCCTTGACGCGAGCCATCCATTCGCTGTCAATCTCGTAGGTCGAGGCATCGCTGATATGTCCGAAAGCCCAGGCGCACGGGATTCGGATGCTCTTGAAGCCGAGGCTCTTGACGTAGTCGATGAGTGCCTGAGTGGTCTTCGTGCCTTGCCAGGCGGTCTCGGCCTTGAGTCCGCCCTTGTTGTTCAGGAAGTCTGCACCTTCCCATGTTGCCACAGCCTCGAACGTGTTGCCGAGGTTCCAGCCCGGAGCCATTTCGTTAATCACATCGGTAGCCTGGCGATCGAGGCCCTGGGCGCTCATCTCCATGTTTCCCACTAACAGCAGCCCTGCTGCCATGAGGGTAAGTTTTTTGATATTCATCATCGTTCTATTATTAAAATTTTTTATATTCCATGGGAGTCATGCCGGTGAGGCGGCGGAAGTATTTTGCGAAGAAGGAGGGATTGGCGAAATGCATCTCCTCGGCTATCTGCGCCGCTGGTTTGTCCGTGTGGCGCAGTTCTATTTTTATGCGGGTGATGAGGGCGCGGTCTATCCAGTCCTTGGCGGTGGTGCCGCTGGCCTGGCGGATGACGGTGCTGAGGTAACGCTCGGTGAGGCAAAGACGGTCGGCATAGTAGCCTATCTGATGGTGCTCTGCACAGTGTTGGCCTGCCAGTTGGATGAAACGGTCGAAGATGGTTTGTTCGCGAGAACGTGAAAAAGCCTGCATGTCTGACTGCTGGCGGAAAAGATGGTCGTAGTGGTGCATCAGGGCGGCAACGAGCGACATGACGACGGGGCGATGATAGTCGCTGCTATGGACTACATGCCAGATGGTGTCGAGAATGTGGCGGGCTGTGCTGATGTCGGCCTCGTTTGCCGGAAGATGGAAGTCGCGTACCTGACCGTTGAAAGCCGATGGCATCTGTCCTTGGGCGAAGGGCATGGGGAAGTCGGCGAAGAGGGCAATGACGAAGATGCGGAGGTCATCGGAAAGGCGGATGGGGTTGATGATGGTGCCGGGGCCGATATAGACCAGCGTGCCTGCGGTGACGTGGCGCTCTTGCAGGTTGAAGTTGATGCGCGCTTCTCCATTCATGATGATGCCAAAGCGATGGTCGTTGATGGTGAAAGGCGGCTTCTGGCGCATCAGCAGGCGAAACACGGTGTGGTCGCCGCGGACCATACCCAGTTCGCCGTTAAAGAAGATGCTCTCGCTCATCTGTGACAGATGGGGCTCAAGGATGTCACGCATGCGTGAGAAATCCATCAGTTGAGGCTGCTTGTTCATATTCTGTCCTTTTTGGTTGCAAAGATAATCATTTTCCGTGATATTCAGTTCTGTTTTTGCACAAATCGAACAAAAAGAACAATTTTCATTGCTGAAAGATAACCTGTTATCCGAAAACTCATCGTACCTTTGCAGCGTGATTTAGTAATACAACTGCGAACTATATGAAGAAACTGTTTTTGAGTTTGATGATACTGCCGATGATGGTGACTGCGCAGACATTGGAAGAATGTCAGCAGGCAGCGGAAAGGAACTACCCGCTGATACGCCAGTATGGACTCATCGAGAAGACAACGGAGTTGACTGTGGCGAATATCCGGAAAGGATGGCTGCCGCAGGTGTCGGCATCGGCACAGGCTACGTATCAGAGTGATGTCGTTGCCTTTCCGGAGCAGATGCAGGCAGTCTATCAGCAGATGGGACTCAACATGAAAGGACTGACGAAGGATCAGTATCGTGTAGGCATTGATGTCAGCCAGACCATTTACGACGGTGGCGCCATCAGCAGTCAGAAAGCCGTCGCCCGTGGGCAGGGAAAAGTGCAGGCTGCCCAGAACGAAGTAAATATATATAATGTCCGCAAGCGCGTGAACGAGATGTATTTCTCTCTGCTCATGCTCGACGAGCAGATACTGCTGAACCATGACTTGCAGGAGCTGTTCAGAGGTAATGAACAGAAGCTGGCCTCGATGGTCAGGCAAGGTACGGCAGCAGAGAGCGACCTTCAGAATGTGAAGGCTGAGCGGCTGAACGTTGTGCAGCAAGCCACCAGTCTGGAGTCGCAGAAACGGATGCTGCAGCGGATGCTCTCAACATTCTGCGGGATAGAGGTGAAGGAGGTGGCGAAGCCAGCGTTGCAAGCCTCGACTCTGACCTCTCCCCAACGGGAAGCGGTTGCGCGTCCTGAGATGCGGCTTTTCGATGCCCAGCTGAACCTCGCTGACGCTCAGGAGAAAGCCCTTAACTCAGCTATGATGCCGAAACTGGGTCTTTTTGCACAGGGGTTCTACGGCTACCCAGGTCTGAATATGTTTGAGGATATGATGCGGCGCGACTGGAGCCTCAATGGCATCATCGGCGCACGACTGACGTGGAACATCGGCGCCTTCTATACCCGCAAGAACGATAAAGCGAAACTTCAGCTGCAGCGCGACATGACGGAGTCGAATCGCGAGGTGTTCCTGTTCAATAACAATTTGGAACAGATTCAGCAGAACGAGGATATCGCGCGCTTTCAGAAACTGATGGCTGACGATGAGGAGATCATCACGCTTCGCTCGGCGGTGCGCAAGGCTGCCGAGTCGAAACTCTCGCACGGCATCATCGACGTAAACGATCTGGTGCGTGAGATCAATGCCGAAAACGCAGCCCGCGTACAGCAGTCGATGCATGAGATCGAGATGCTGAAACAGATTTTTGACAACAAATTCACGACAAACAATTAAGGATATGCAAAAGATATACGTATTGGCAGGTGTGGCATTGATGATGGCAGCCTGCGGAGGAAACGAGAAAGCGTACGATGCCACGGGCACGTTTGAGGCTACGGAGACGACGGTATATGCCGAGCAGAGCGGAGCACTCCTGACGTTCAGCGTCAACGAGGGCGACCATATAGAGGCAGGCAAGGAGGTGGGGCTTATCGATACTACTCAGACATGGCTGAAGATCCGGCAATTGGATGCCACCAAGGAAGTGTATCAGAGTCAGAAACCTGATATGGAGCGCCAGATTGCTGCCACGCGCCAACAACTGTCGAAGGCCCAGCAGGACGAACAGCGCTATCGTGAGTTGGTTGCTGACGGCGCTGCACCGTCAAAGATGCTCGACGATGCCAGCAGTCAGGTGAAGGTGTTGCAGAAACAGCTCGATGCGCAGATATCATCGCTGAGCACCAGCACCCGTTCACTTGACAAGCAGACGGTTGCAGCCAATGTCCAGATAGAACAATTGCGTGATATGCTCCGCAAGTGCCACATCGTGGCGCCCACCAAGGGCACTGTGCTCGAAAAGTATGTGGAGCGTGGCGAGTTTGTGGCCGTCGGCAAGCCGCTCTTTAAGATAGCCGATACAGAACAGATGTTTATGCGCGCCTATGTCACCTCAGCCCAACTTCAGAATATCAGGATCGGACAGCATGTGAAGGTGTTTGCCGACTATGGCGACGGGCAGAAGAAGGCGTATGATGGTACGGTTAGCTGGATTTCGAGTCGCTCGGAGTTCACGCCCAAGACCATCTTGACTGACGATGAGCGTGCTGACTTGGTGTATGCCGTAAAGGTGGCCGTCAAGAACGACGGTTACGTGAAGATTGGCATGTACGGGGAGGTTGTGTTGAGTGAAGATTGAAGAATCATGTATTCGATAGAGGTTAATCATGTAAGCAAGGACTACGGAAGGGTGCGCGCACTCGATGACGTGTCGTTCTCTGTGGGCAAAGGTGAGGTATTTGGACTCATCGGCCCTGATGGAGCAGGCAAGACCACGATGTTTCGTATCCTCTGTTCACTGTTGCTGCCCGATGCAGGCACGGTGTCAGTAGACGGCTATGACGTGGTGAAGCAGATGCGCGAGGTCCGCTGCCGTGTAGGCTATATGCCTGGCAAGTTCTCGCTCTATCAGGATCTGACCATCGAGGAAAACCTGAAGTTCTTTGCCACGCTCTTCGGCACCACCGTCGAGGAAGGCTACGACAGCATCAAGGCCATCTATTCGCAGATAGAGCGCTTTAAGGACCGTCGTGCAGGGGCTCTCTCGGGGGGTATGAAGCAGAAACTGGCGCTCTCGTGTGCGTTGGTGCATCAGCCCAGTGTGCTCTTTCTCGATGAACCCACTACGGGGGTGGATCCTGTGAGCCGCAAGGAGCTGTGGGAGATGCTGCTGATGCTGAAGGAGCGGGGCATCACCATTGTGGCCTCTACGCCGTATCTCGATGAGGTGCGTTGTTGTGAGCGCGTAGCGTTTCTCGAGCATGGTAAGATCCGTGGCGTTGATACCCCGGATGCTATCCTTGAACAGTTCAGGGACGTGTTTAATCCGCCAGGTATCGAGCCCGTTGCCACAGCACAGCAGCAGACGGAACCTGTGATAGAAGTAGAGCATCTGGTGAAGGCCTTTGGCGATTTCCATGCGGTGGATGATATATCGTTCTCAGTGAAGAGAGGTGAGATATTCGGTTTCCTTGGTGCCAATGGTGCAGGAAAGACCACAGCCATGCACATGCTGACAGGCTTAAATCAGCCGACTAGCGGAACGGGTAGGGTAGTGGGCTATGATATTCGTACCGAGCATGAGCAGATAAAGAAACATATCGGCTATATGTCGCAGAAGTTCTCGCTTTACGAGGATCTGACAGTCGCTGAGAATATCCGTCTGTTCGCTGGTATCTACGGCATGAAGCAAGAAGCGATCAACAAGAAGATGGATGAGTTGTTGCACCAGCTGAAGTTCGAAGAACATAAGAACGACCTGGTGGGATCGCTGCCACTTGGCTGGAAGCAGAAACTCGCCTTCTCCGTATCGATCTTTCATGAGCCTGGTGTGGTGTTTCTCGATGAACCCACGGGTGGTGTCGATCCAGCCACGCGCCGACAGTTCTGGGAGCTGATCTATGAGGCAGCCCGTCGCGGCATCACCGTCTTTGTAACCACCCATTATATGGATGAGGCAGAATACTGTGACCGAATTTCGATTATGGTGGATGGTAAGATCAAGGCAATGGGCACGCCAGAAGCCTTGAAACAGGAGTTCAATCAACCTGATATGGACCATGTGTTTACTTACTTGGCGCGTCAGGCCACGAGGTCGTCAGACTAATGGTCAATGTTCAATGGTTAATGTTCAATGAAATGAAGCAGTTTATATCATTCGTCATCAAAGAGGCCAAGCACATCCTGCGCGACAAGCGTACGATGCTGATCCTGTTTGGCATGCCTGTGGTGCTGATGTTCATCTTTGGTTTCGCTATCACTACCGACGTGAAGAACGTTCGGACAGTGGTGGTAACATCGCAGATGGATCATCTCACGCAGCAGACCATTGAACGTCTTGCTGTCTCAGAGTATTTTATCATCACGAAGACCGTCAGCACCCCAAGCGAGGCAGAATATCTGATACGTAGTCAGAAGGCAGATATGGCTGTGGTGTTCGCAAGCGACTTTGCCTCAAAAAAGAATGGCATCCAGTTTATCGTTGACGGCTCTGACCCCAATATGTCGCAACAATGGGTGACCTATGCCCAGCAAACCATAGCGGCAGCAAGTCCTAGCGTCCCTTCGGTTGCAGGCAAGCAAGGAGCAGGTGCTTCACAGTTGGCGCTGCACACCTCACTTCTCTACAACCCTCAGATGAAGTCGGCCTACAATTTCGTGCCTGCCATCATGGGTATGCTGTTGATGCTGGTGTGTGCCATGATGACCTCCATTTCGATTGTGCGTGAGAAGGAGAGAGGGACGATGGAAGTGCTGTTG
The DNA here is from genome assembly GCA_900314995.1 of uncultured Prevotella sp. GTDB lineage: Bacteria > Bacteroidota > Bacteroidia > Bacteroidales > Bacteroidaceae > Prevotella. The sequence goes on along the minus strand of OMXK01000029.1, from coordinate 13,151 downwards.
GTGTCGCCCATTCGTCCGCTGATGGTGATTATCGCCAAAGCCGTGCCTTATCTGGTGCTTGCCTTCTGTATCCTGATCGTCATCTTGTTGATGGCGCGTTTCGTGATGGGCGTTCCCCTGGCTGGTTCTTTGTTCTGGATTATCGCCGTCTCTACCTTATATATATTGTTGGCGCTCTCACTGGGTTTGCTTATCTCGAATATAGCGAAGACACAGCTGGTGGCCCTGCTCATGTCGGCTATGATGCTCCTGGTTCCTGTTGTGATGCTCTCAGGTATGCTGTTTCCTGTGGAGTCGATGCCTCGTGTGCTGCAATGGTTGGCAGCCGTGATTCCTCCTCGCTATTATATTCAGGCCATGCGCAAACTGATGATTATGGGTGTGGGCATTGCCGACGTGATGCAGGAGGTGGTCATCCTTTTCGCGATGACGGCATTCTTTCTCACCATTGCCCTCAAGAAGTTTAATGTTAGATTGGAGTAAGTCATGACACTGAAATATCTCATACAGAAAGAGTTTATCCAGATACGCCGCAATTCGTTTCTGCCCAAACTCATCGTTTTATTCCCCATCATGATTATGTGTGTGATGCCATGGGTGATGCAGATGGAGGTGAAGAACATTGTGGTAGATGTGGTGGATATTGATCATACCGTAGAGTCGCAGCGTCTGATCCAGCAGATTGCGGCCAGCAACTATTTTATCTTCAATGGTCAGAAAGCGAATTACCGTGAGGCGATGAAGGATATTGAGAAAGGTCGGGCAGATGTGATTCTAGAGATTCGTGATGGCAAGTACCTCATCGCTGCTAATGCTGTCAATGGTACCAAGGGTTCTATAGGCTCTGCCTATCTCTCACAGATCGTCAGTGGGGCAGCAAACACCCGAGCGAGTTCACTTACACTATATAACAAGGGGCAGAACTATAAACTCTTCATGATTCCAGCCTTGTTTGCTATCGTGGTGATGCTGATGACAGGCTTTCTGCCTACGCTCAATATCGTTGGCGAGAAAGAGGCAGGTACCATCGAACAGATGAATGTAACGCCAGTCTCGAAGTGGGCTTTTATCCTATCGAAACTGATACCTTACTGGTTGATAGCACTCTTCGTCATCACCGTCTGTCTGCTATTGGCCTGGCTCGTCTATGGCATTACTCCTTCTGGTTCCGTCTGGCTCATCTACGTTCTGGCCATGTTATTGGCACTGTTCTTCTCGTCGTTCGGACTCATCATCTCCAACTATTCCGATACCATGCAACAGGCCATCTTCGTGATGTGGTTCTTCGTGGTGATGATCCTATTGCTTTCCGGGCTTTTTACACCTACCCGATCTATGCCTGCTTTGGCCTATCTGACCACCTATATCAACCCCATGCACTATTTCATCGATGCCATGCGCACCGTCTTTATCCGAGGTGGTACGTTTGCCAATGTCGCTCATCAGGTTTTTGCCCTCCTTGGCATCGGCCTCTTTATGGCGGTTTGGGCTGTACAGAGCTACAAGAAAAACAATTAGACGATCAACTTTTTACAGATGCACTGGCAGATGTTCTGCTTGGCTGTCTCTGGCTTCATGGCTTCCTCAAGGGAAAGGCCTGGCGGATTGATACATTCTACGCGTGAGAAACCAGCATCAAGTAACTGTTGTTGATCCTTGATGCGGCCTGCAATCAGCATGACGGGCACTTGGTGCGCCTTGGCTCGTTGCAGAATGCCATAGGGAAGTTTTCCCATCAGCGTCTGCCGGTCTGCCGACCCTTCACCAGTAATGACGAGATCGGTGTCTTCTAGGAGTTTATCAAAGCCGACGGCATCGAGCAGAAGGTCGATGCCAGAGCGGCAAGCTGCATCCATGTATTGCAGGAAAGCATAGCCCAGACCTCCAGCGGCTCCTGCCCCAGGCATATCCTGACGGTCATATCCGAAGTGCTTGGCGGAAACGGCAGCAAACCGTCTGGCGCGGGCATCGAGTTCGGCGACCATCTCGGGCGTGGCTCCTTTCTGGGGTGCAAAGACGGCTGCGGCACCGTTGTCGCCACAGAGGGGATTGGTGACATCGGTGGCTATCGTGAAGTGAACGTCGTCAAGTTCGCTGATTTCATCCCAGTTGTCTTTGGCAAAGGTCTTGATGATAGCCCGAAGCATGCCGATGCCGCAGTCGCTCGTCGCACTGCCGCCTAGTCCCACGATAATCTGCTTGCACCCTTTGCGCACGGCATCTGCCACCAATTGACCTGTGCCATAGCTGGTGGCAACCATGGGATTGCGTTCTTCCTCGCTGAGCAACGGAAGTCCGCTAGCCTTCGCAATCTCTATGACAGCGGTATCACCTTTTATCAGGTATTCAGTTACGATAGGCCGCATTAGCGGATCCTTCACGTGAATCTCCATTAACTCTCCGCCCATAGCTGACTGGAATGCCTCCAGCCAACCCTCGCCGCCGTCGCTGACGGGGATCTGGATCACTTGAGCGTCGGGCATACTCTTTGCCGCTGCCTGATTGGCCTCCTTCGAGGACATACAACCCTTGAATGAGTCGATGGCTACGATGACTTTCTTCATAATCGGTGACTTTTTGGCTACAAAGATACAAATAATTTGTTATCTATGCCCGTAAATTTACAAAAAAAAAGTGGCTGACTATCGCAGTCAACCACCTCTAATAAAACTAAACAAATACTTTATGAATATTATACCTGTGATTATAGCTCGGGAGTGATCGCAGCGAGCCAGCCTTCGATACGGGTGTCGGTCTTGTCGTCCTCGTTGATGTCATCGAGGGGTAGTCCGATGAATTTGCCGTCGATTACGGCTTCAGAATCATCGAAGGTATAGCCGTCAGTCTCCACGCTGCCGATGAATTTTGCTCCGCTTGCCTTAATGCCATTGTAGAGTTCGCCCATGCCGCCAACGAAAGTGTCGCTGTACGACGAGCTGTCGCCACAGCCGAAGATGGCGATGGTCTTACCACTGAGGTCGCTGCCCTGAAGGGTCTTCAGTCCGTCATACCAGTCATCCTGCAATTCGCCTGCACCCCAGGTTGAAGTGCCGAGGATGAGATTCTGATTGGCAGCCACGATATCTGACGTAAGGTCTTGGACATTCACGGCTTCGCAGCCTAGTTTTGAGGCAATCTTTTCAGCAATGGCCTCGCAAGTTCCAGTTGAGGAACCATAGATAACAATAGTTGTTTTCATTTTAATGTTTTATCAGTTGATTAATTCTTGTTGATGCATTTCTCCTTGCATTCCCCTTTGCATTCCCCTTTACATTCGCGCTTGCATTTGCGCTTACAATAACGTTCGCATTGCGCACAGATGTCGTAGCCGAGCATGGCACCAAGGATGAAGTCCTCTTCGGGTGTGAGCTGGTTTAACGGACGGGTAACGATGAGGCGGATGGCCTCCATGCATTCCCGACGTCCGAAATAGACATTCAGGTTTTGCTGACCTGCAGGCTGCAAGATATAGGGGATCCCTTGACTCTCAAGGCGTTCTACTGCCTGATCTCTGTATTTCTTGTTGCAGGTAAACAGCACCATCTGGCGCACGCCTTTATTCAGCTCATAGATATGGTTCATCAGCACCTTCATCTCTGTCGGAATCGTTGTCGTCGTTCTCATTTTCTTGTTGTTCTTGATTTCGGATGCAAAGGTACGGCGAATAAATGAAGTGCGCAATACCTAAAACCGAGTGTTTTAGAATTGCGCACCTTAACAAACCTACAGACTGATTAATCAAAAGTAGGTATTGAGACCAGAAAAATGAGTCGTTTATCTCATCCGCAGTGGAAGTACTGGGTCACTAACTTCTGGATTTCCTCGGGATAGTTCTCGATGTTCTTGCGGAGCATCTTGTCATCATAAGCACGTAACTGATTGATGATGCCGTCGATCATAGCGGGCGAGAACACATTGTGCTCCTCGAACACCTTGCGCTGACGGTCTAAGCAGTCTGCTGAGGCTACGCATGAATCGGGGAGCTGTGCCAATGTGGCCAGACGGTCTGCATTCTCGGCTGCATGGATGTTCACATTCACGTAGGTCTTTTCTGCCAGCTCGAGTGCATTTTCCATCTCGAAGCCATGACGACAGGCTACACAGAGTCCAGCCAACAGCTGATACAGATCGGCACTGCCGTCAGGCGAGCGCATCTCTACGGTCTGCTTGATGCTGGTGTCATAATTGGCTTTTGGCTCAAGCGGATTAGCTGCATGACACATATCCACATCTGCTGCCCAACCTAGTGGTACACGCACCAGCACAGAACGGTTTCTGTCACCCCAGCATACGTTGGTAGGAGCCTCCTGATGAGGAACCAGACGGAAATAGGAAGTAGGATTCTTGTTGCCGAATGCCGTGATGGCAGGCGCCAGATCCATCATGCCTGCAATCATCTTGCGGGCACTCTCCGAGAGGACACCGCCTGAAAGCATCTGGTTCTGGCCGTCCTTTATCATTCGCATGTGGATGTGGAGTCCTGAACCAGCCTTGCCTGTTGTAATTTTCGGGGCAAAGGTGACATCGTAGCCCAGTTCATAACCCAAGTTGCGGATGACCCACTTGGCAATCATCAGCTGATCGGCAGCCTGTTCTACATCTACGGGCAGGAACTCTATCTCATTTTGCTCGTAGTTCTTTCCGTCGAGACAGAAATTGCCCACCTCAGAGTGACCATATTTAATCTGTCCACCAGCCTGGGCGATATACTGCATGCAACGGGTACGGAACTCATTGGCTTTGGCGTAAGGAGCCGACTCGTGATAGCCTCGCTGATCCTGAGCGGGGAATACACCCTCGTCGTCGCTGATCACATAATACTCTAACTCGCCCATCGCCTGGAACTCCATTCCCGTTACCTCACGGAATGCCTCTGCCGCCTTGTGGAGCGTGTGCTCTGGCGATGATTCCAACGGACAACCGTCTTTATCGAAAAACGAACAGAGCATCGAAACGGTAGGAATCTCTGCAAAGGGATCTACAAAGGCTGTACGGAAGCGGGGTAATACATAAAGGTCGCTCGAGCCTGCCTGGATAAACGAGAACAGGCTGCTGCCGTCCACACGCTCGCCACAGGTAAGTATCGTGTCGAGATAGGCCAGGTCGTTGATGACGAAGTTGAGCGTCTTCAATTTACCGTCACCGCCTGGGTACATGAAGTTCACCATGCGGATGTCGTTCTTTACGATGTAGTCGATAATGTCGGCCTTGGTAAATTCAGCCGAGGGTTTTTCAAGTGCCGTCACGATAGGATTGGCATTCATAATCAAGTGTTCATTGTTCATGATTCTCTTATTGTTTTGAAGTTTGCGTAATAATTGTGCACAAAGATAATCATTTTAATTGAGAACAGCGTATTATTTGGCCAGTTTTTTCGTTTCAGCACTAAAAAACGTCATTATCAGGGTGCTCAAAGACTGACTTCGGGCACCACCTGACCATCGAGCAGATTGATGATGCGCTGGGCATAGCCGGCATCACGCTCAGAGTGTGTCACCATCAGTACGGTGGTGCCTTCCTGGTTCAGTTGGGTGAGTAGCTGCATCACCTCCAGACCGTTCTTCGAGTCGAGGTTACCCGTAGGCTCGTCGGCAAGGATCAGCTTGGGGTTCATCACGACGGCACGGGCAATGGCCACGCGCTGCTGCTGACCTCCGGAGAGCTGCTGGGGGAAGTGGTGTGCGCGGTGGCTGATGGCCATACGGCGCAGCACCTCTTCCACTCTCACCTTGCGTTCCTTCTTAGGCACGCCCAGATAGGTTAATGGCAACTCTACATTCTCTTCTACATTCAATTCGTCTATCAGGTTGAAGCTTTGGAACACGAAGCCTATCTGTCCTTTGCGAACCTTGGTACGCTGACTCTCCTTGAGCGAGCCCACATCCTCGCCATCGAGCCAATACTTGCCACTGGTAGGGTTGTCGAGCAAGCCTAATATATTTAATAAGGTAGACTTGCCACAGCCCGAAGGCCCCATAATGGCCACAAACTCACCTTTCTTCACTTCGAGCGACACACCGCCCAATGCTACGGTCTCCACCTCTTCGGTACGGAACACCTTCTGAATGTTTTCAAGTTTAATCATAACTTTTGCCCTTATATCTAAAATGACACTGCAAAGTTAGCCCAATAAAACGAATCCGCCAAGGTTTTTCACCCTGGCGGAAGCAGATTGTCTAATAATTAGACACCTCGGCGTATGATTATTAGACAACTTGAGGTTAGATGAATGTCCGTTTCAACCAGAGATCGAGAAAGCGGTCATAGACGATATAGCCTTTCGGAGTCTGATAGACAAGATCCTTATCCTGCAATACCGCCAGTGCCTTCTTGATGCTGCTGGCACTGGGCAACTCATGCTTACGGATGAAATCGTTGGCCTGCAACTGTGCTACGCAACTGTCCTTGGCTATAGCTATCAAGAGGTTACGCTGGTTGTCGGTCAGGAAAGTCATCATCATCTCGTATTGACTCGACTTGTCTTTAAGAATGCTCAAAATGGCCTCTCGTACCTGCTGATAGTCTGTGACATGGCGCTCAGACTCATAAAGGCGGTTCAGTACAGACTGGAGATACCACGTATAACCGTCGAACAGATTGTATAATTGCTGAAACACTTCTCTGCTGAGAGAGCCTTTTTTCCCTTCGAACCATTTCGAGGCAAAGTCGTAATAAACCTCTTCATGCAGCGGTAGGAGTGTCAGCATGGATGTGCTCTGATAGAAGGGGCGCTTAGGCGAACCAAACATCTCGTACATCAGGTGCTGTTTGCTGCCAGAAAAGATAAAGTGGACATTGTGGATAAACTGGATATATGACCTTAGGAGTGCTTCAGTGCCCTGTTCCGGATATTCGGTGATGGTCTGGAACTCATCGATGGCTACATAAACCTCCTTGCCGCTCTGATTGAGATATTCGAAAATGTTTTTAATCGTGTATTCAGTGTTCGTGCGTTCAATAGCGACGGATACAGTGGGGGCTCCCGTCACAGGGTCGGGACTGATGGTTGGCCTCCAGTGGCTGAAGTAATTAAGCACCTTTACCATCGGAGTCCGCGTGTCGAGCAGTCTTTCTTCCACAATAGCCTTGCCCAGCGTCTGTACAAAGTCATACTGATTCTGGGTGTGAAAGATGTCGATATAGATGCATACAGCATCTCTATCCTGCTGTTTTATGCGATTAAAGGTATGGCTAATGAGTCCGGTTTTTCCGATTTTCCTTGGGGAAACGAGTGTAGTGTTACGCCCATTTTGGAGATTTGAAATCAACTTTTCCGTCTCTTCTGTTCTGTCGCAGAAGTACTCAGGTCCTTCATATCCCTCGTATATAAAGGGATTCCTCGGTTTAAATGTACTCTTCTTTGCCATCGTCGCTATTTCACTTTTAGTATTTTACTTTTGGTGTAACACTTTTCGGACGATGCAAAGATACAATAAACTATTGATACAAACAAATATTTTGGGCGAAATCTACCTAAAATGGTATAGATTTCGCCCATTTCTATGGTTAGAGCCGCTCTATTCTGTCTTAATATTGTTAATGGGATTCTCAGAAGCAGCGCGCCAGCTTTGGATGATAACGGTGAGCAGGGAAATGATGAAGCAGGTAAACCCAGCAGCAGCGAATATCCAGAGGCTGAGCGCGATGCGATAACTGAAGTTGCTGAGCCAGTCGCGCATGATGTACCAAGAGATGGGCACAGCAATGACAAACGAAATCAGCATAGGGATGGAGAACGTGCGGAGCATCAGCAGCAGCACTTCGCCCGATGTCGAGCCCATAATCTTGCGGATGCCTATCTCCTTCTGCCGCTGACGGATGAAGAAGAGTGACATGCCCACGTAGCCCATTACGGAGATGATTACGGCGATGACGGTGAAGAGCGTGATAATCTTCAGCGTATTCTGCTGATCCTCGAAGGTTTCGGCAATGCCTTCTTCCAGACTGCTGACGTACCACTCCATCGCTTCCTCTGGGACACCCAATTCTCTCATCATTTCGACGAAAGCAGTCTTTGCCTGCTTATCACCATTCGTCTTAACTAGAAAGTTAGGATTATCCACATGCTCCTGCACACGGATAGCGAATGGCTCAGCTTCATGCAACACGTTGATGCGGTGGAAGTCCTTGAGGATGCCACTGATGGAAGCCATCTCGTCTTTGCCCCAGACCATCTCGCGGTCATCATCCGTCAACTCCAACCGGTGTTTGGCATCCTCGTTCAAGTAGTAGCCGTTGCTGGTGTTGCCGTAGTCTTTGAGGATGTCCAGCCCGTAGAGGGCAAAGGCTGTCGAGTCCAGATCGGTCAGAAACAGATTCGTCAGTTTGTCGCCGTTCGTGATACTTCTTATGCTACTGCTGTAGGTGACAAAGGTGGTTCCGCTATACTCACCGATGCGCTCTACAAAAGGCATCTTCTCCAACTGGCTCCTGACCGTCTGGCTTTTACCCTCTGGCGTATTCACATAATAAAGCCGTTCTGTATTGAACCCTAGCGGCGCATGAATGAGGTGATTCAATTGAAGCCAGATTACAAGGGCTGCTGTGAGCATCGTCACCGTTACAACATTCTGCACAATGATGAACAGCCTACCCATCACCATTTTGGATTGGTAGCGGAAGTTACCCTTCACGATGTCGATGGGTTGGAAACGGGAAATCTGATACGAGGGCATGATGCCTGAGATGATACCTACGAGCAGGATGAAACCAAGACAGATGCTCACTGTGCCGAGATTGATGTCGTTGAGCAGCGCAATCTTCCCCTTGAACAACTCTGCAGCATCATCCTGGAAACAGAACGCCAAAGCAAAGCCTATGAGGAAGGCGACGGCTATCATCAGCATTGATTCAGCTATCAGTTTCAGTGATATCTGGTACTGACTACTCCCAAATAGCCTGCGCGTAGCCATCTCCTTGGCGCGGAAGCCTGTATTCGCTACCGTCAGGTTGATATAGTTGCTGACAGCGAAGAATAGGATGGCCAGTACGGCTGCCAAAAGGATATGGAGTCGCGTCTTGTCACCTTTCTGCATACCATAGCCATTGTTCTGCGGTGCAAACATAATGTCTGTCAGTGGTGTTGCAAAGAACTCTTGATTGTCCATATGCGCCCACATATAGTTCTTGGCCAGATAGTCTTCTATCACTTTTTTCTTGGCATCAAGTGTCGCGCCCGGATGCAACATGAGAAATGCTTTGCAGGCTCCCGTACTACTATATGCGAAAGAATGGGGTCTGAGCGTATAGCCCATCACCTGAGGGAAACGCTCCATGTTGGCAATGAGTTGTGTCTCATTGGGCAGTACCGTACGGTCGAAATCCTTAACGATGCCACTGACGGTATAGACCAGCGTCGAGTCGTACGGATCTTCGTGATTCATGAAGACAGAGCGTTTGCCAACAATCTGCAACGACTCGCCGATGGGATCCTTCTCGCCAAAGAGCCGCTGGGCCAGTCGCTCTGTGATGACACACTTGTCTGGCGCATCGAGAGCTGTCCGTTTGTCTCCCTTCGTTAATTCAAAATCGAAGAAATGGAAGAAGGTCGAGTCTGCCAGCATAATGATGCCATTCTCCTTATCTCCTTCCTTCACCTCTCGCTGACCGTACTTGATTCGTCCGTTCTGGCTCATCACGCAACAGGTCTGTTCTATTTCTGGGCACATTGCATTAATCTCTTGTGCAGCCTGCGGCCACATAAAGAAGTCCTCGCCACTACCCGTCAGATAGATGCGGTCAGCGTTCTTGTGCCACGAGTCGATACTATACTGGCGCCAGGTATAATCACCCATGAGGATGATGAACATCAGCGACACCACCAGCCCTGCTATATTAATTAAGGTATATAGCTTGTTGCGCGAAAGGAATCTGAAATAACTCTTCATATTTTATGATTATGTTCTTTTGTTCTTATGTCTAAAATGACACTGCAAAGTTACGCCATAAAAACGAATCCGCCAAGGCTTTTCACCCTGGCGGAAGCAGATTGTCTAATAATTAGACACCTCAGCGTATGATTATTAGACACTGTTAAGCCTATAACGCAGGATTATACCAGTTGTCCGTGCCGAAGTCAGGAGATATCAAGGAAATATCCACTTACTGATTACGTGAAATAATTATTTTGCTAAAATTGCTGCCACTGCTGCCACGGATTTTCTAAAATGCCTTTAAAATAAGGTGTTTCAGGTGTGGCAGCAATGTGGCAGCAGTGGCAGCAAATAGCTAAAAATTCGAAAAATTGCGCCCAAAATGCAGAAAATTTCGCTGGTTTCTGCAGAAATTTTCGCTTTATTTCAGCAGAAGTGCCGCTTATTTGGACAGAAGTGCCACTTATTTCGGCAGAAATGCCGCTTATCAACGCAGAAGTGCCACTTATCCAACGAGAAAGTGCCACGCCACCTCTTTCGTTTCATTCTTGATGCGCTCCATGATTATCAATATTGGAAAACATCGTTTTCAACTATGGAAAACGTCGTTTTATCCCGTAGAAAACGATGTTTTCAGCTACTTATAACAAATGGAAACTGTCTATTTCCCTTTCGTAATTCCGCCTACGATATCATCGTTATCAATGCTATGTTCTGTCTTTTTCACGCTGGCTTTCAGGGAGCCAAAACGATAAGTTACGGCAATCGTGAAGCTGCGGGCTCGATTCCAAGACTGTTGGAAATCATGATAACTGCCATTCACCGTTTCTGCCTCTGACGACCAATACTTGTTGAATGGCGCATTGGCAGCTATCCTCACTGTTAAGCGATCAGCCTTAAGGAAGGAACGCTGAAGTGATGCATAATAGTCAAAATAAGAGTGCTGCATCGTATAAACGTCTGACGGACTACGGCCTATCTTACCATAGGAACTCAGATAGAGCAGCAATTTCCAAGGGAGCTTCTGCGACAGGTTGACATAGTAGTTGTCAGACCATCCGAAGGTGCGATAGCCAAGGTTCGGATTCTCGTTATGCTCATAGCGGAGATTATTATTAACGACAAGTGTCGTTCCCTCGAATGGTTTCCATTGCACATACTGTTCAACAGAGAATCGGCGATAGCTGAGGATATTATCATAGGTACGATAGCGGATATCATCCTTGGCCGTCTGTATATCAGAAATACCATCATAGGTGTGATGATAACCAGGAGCCACCTGAAGAGTGAGATTGGGAAGGATGCATGAATAGATTACGCTGATGCGCTGGGTACGTGAACTAACCAATTGCGGATTACCTTGATATATGATTGTTGGAGATATCACTACAGCAGGGTTCAGATAAGAGATTCCTGGGCGATTGATGCTGGTGGTATAGTTCAGTTTCAGCGACTGGGCATCAGTCAATTGGTATTTCAATGAGGCTTGTGGCACCCAGTCGTTCAGGTGCTTATTAAAGGATTCTTTTTTGCCATCAGGATAGCTGCCCTCCATAAAACTGTATTCATAGCGCAACCCAGCACGAGCTGACCATTTCTCCCTGTTGTAGATATAATCAGCATACCCAGCCAGCACACGGGTTGTATGCTGAAACTCATCATCCATCTGCAGGTCTGTGCCAAAGAACTCCTGCGTATTGTGGCTATTGTTGTTGCGATCGATATATTTGGTGCCTATCTCTAATTGATGACCTTTTCCCAAAGGACGTAGCCAGTCAGCCTGAAAGGTGTGCTCTGTAAAGCGTTCACGCTCTGACTGCAGACTACCAGTATATGAGAAAGGCGCATTCACCATTTCTGAATAGGTATTCTCCTCGTCAGTATGTTGACGCGTGAAGGCGAGCATGTAAGAGAGAGTGAACCGCTCGCCCTTCCGCCGCGTCTTATGCTCATAATCAAACCTGCCATTCCATGAAGAGTGACTATAGCCTGGCATCCAGTAATGATTGCTGAAACTGTAGATGGGCTGATCAGAAGCACTATATAAAGAAGTCTTGCTGTCACCTTGTACGTTCAGTTTATAGAAATAACCTCCGAACGAGGCAGAAACCAGATTGAGAGAATCGATGTCGTAACTGGCATTAAGGTTGGTATAGTGGATGCCTCCTGGGTTCGTGCCGTCAGAATGTAACATCATCATGTTGCCTGTATCGAGAAAGTTTCGTTCCGTATGTGTGCTGTTCTCCGTCTCTCTACTTGACATTCCCCCATAGCCATAATCCACAGACATTAACAACTTACCTAACTGTCCTGTCAACGAGGCATAGAGGTTGGGGTGATTGAGTGAGGTATAAGCGGCAGAAACGACTCCTGTGATACCACTCATCTTACTGCCGTTCACCATCACGATATTCAGGATAGCATCCACCCCTTCGGCATCCTCACGGGCACCAGGATCTGTAATCACCTCTATGCGCTTTACCATCGAGGCAGGCATTGACTTGAATACCTCTTTGGCATTCTTCGACAGACTGGGATCAAGATGTCCGTTCTTATAGATCTTGAAACTACTGTTGCCCTTCACAAGGATGTTATCCTGTCCATCTACCATCACCATCGGCACCTTGCGCAACATATCCATCACTGTCTGCGTCTTCGATTCCTCATCAGCCTGCACATCGTAGCCTATGCGGTCTATCTCCTGCTTGATAAACTGGCGCTGGGCCTTAATCTCTACACCTTCCAACTCCTTATTCCAGGTGATGGAGTCGTTCTTAACGCTTGTTGAATCTGCCTGTGTTTGGGCCACAGCTTCCCCTACTCCCACTGCCAGAAGCAGCGAGAGTAACATGATTCCAATATGTTTCATCGGTTTATTTCTTGAGTTGTTCGATACTCAAATCGAACAGTTGTTGTATGAATTCGTCTGAGGTTTTGGCTTTCAGTTTCTTGATCTCTGCTACAACCAGATTCTTCTCAGCATCATCAAGCGACTGGGCATCTTTGTCTTTGCAGAGCTTATAGATCTGTGTAGCCCAAGTATTGGCAGCAGGACCCTCTGTTTTTTTCTGGAAGAGTGTCCGCAGATTATTGAATTTGCTAATCCATGCCTCCGATTCGTTGCCACCTAAAGAACTGTTCAGTGTTCCAAATGCACCTGAAAAATCTATTTTCTGGCCATTGATCATAAGACTGGTACTCGTCTTTTTCTGTCTGAACTTCTGCGTAGTAGCATAAGTCTTGATGATGCGCCCTGTGATTGAACCATCCTTCTTCTCC
>OMXK01000082.1:422-2653 GCA_900314995.1 uncultured Prevotella sp. | reverse complement strand
CGAGGGCACTGGTGACGACGACATCACCTCCCGCCGCTTCAAGGAGCAGTGCGCCCTGAGCACCTACGGCGTCGAGGAGAAGATCGACCTCACACCCGAGGAGTCCGACCCCAAGAAGAAGACCTACATCAAGAAGGTTACTCCTCTCGAGGACTGGATCGTCGAGCAGTCTCAGCAGACTAACCCGTAACCCCGAAGCAGTATGTGCCCATTAGGGCACTACTGCTCTAATAAGAAAACATTTAAATCAGTTTTACAAAAATGATCAAAGTAAATTGGAACACCGTTGCCAAGGTATTGAAACTCATCGCAACAATCATCACATCAGTTCTGGGAACCCTCGCCGTACAGAGTTGCGTCCCCCATTGGTATAACTTCTAAACACTAACAGCGGGACGGTTCTTTTGTTATCACGTCAATTCGATAACAAAAGAACCGTCCCACTGTTATGTATATTCATCACTCAGAATAGAGGTCGTCCAGAACCACCGAGGCATGGATGGAGTCTGCATACATTCCCCTTGACAGGCCAAAGGTGGTAATGAGCGTAGGGACGATGCCGTAATGTGTCTGTATGGCAGCTCTGAAACTTTCAACCCTTCGACCAATGTTCAGATATTCTTCCTGCGAAAGACTGTATTCTGTTTCGCTGTACTTTATCTCACAGAGATTAATCATCTTGTCAGCACGTTCTATCAACAAGTCGATTTGAGCAGGATGCTCTGAGTCTTTGCTTCGCCATGAATAAGCCTCCGTCACGACACCGCCAATACCCAAGGCTCTCTTTATCTGCGATACATGGGCCATACAGACACGCTCATACGCCAGTCCAAGCCATGTATTCACTATGGGCGTGCCTTGCAGACGTGTCCAATAACTTGTATTCATGGAAGCCTTGCCGATGAATGAATGGTAGAACAATGTATAAAAGTCCACCAACTTGTAAATGGACGAATTGGTCTTCACCTTTTTCTCCCTTACCTTATACTTCCGTAGGAAATCACAATATACCAGGTCTGTCAGCAAGTCGCCCAGATGCCCGTTGTTATTGCCGCCCAACTGTTCACGTATCTCTTCGCGAGTCATTCCCGAAGGCTTTGCCGCCAGCAGTTTGATGACAGCAAGATAAGGTTCTGGATTTCTGAACAGAGAAGCAAACAGCCTTCTGTATTCTTTCTGTAGTTCTCCATTTTCAGAGAAGAACAGGCGGTCAATTCCTTGTGCCGGACTTTCATCGGGATTGAACAGACTGAGATAGTAAGGTACGCCACCCACTGCCATGTAAGTATGCAACACACTTAAACGTGACCAAGGGAAACCAAAGGATTGAAAATACTCTTCCGTCTCACTTAGCGTAAAGGGTTTCAATGCTATTTCGTGAGTGACGCGGTCGTGCAGTCCACCGTGGTTGTCAATGATATTCCGCACCATCCATGAGGTAGCAGAACCACAAACTATCAGCTTTATCTCTGCTTGCCATGCTGCCCAGCTGTTCCAAAAATGCCCCAATGCATGAACAAAGCCTGATTTTGGAGTGTCAAGACAGGGCATCTCGTCTATAAACACCACGCATGGTTTTCCTTGTTCCAACTTTTGTTCCAGCAACCCACGCAAGGCGAAGAACGCGTCCAACCATGTAGCAGGTTTTCTGCCTTTGTAGCCATATTGTTTCAGCGCATGACCGAACGCTGTCATTTGTTCCGCTTTCTTTCCTTCGATAATGCCAGTCATGTCAAAGGCAAATTGATTCTGAAAATACTGACGTATGAGGAATGTTTTGCCTACACGTCTGCGTCCATAAATGGCTATGAACTCTGAGTGGTTGGAAGACATATACTTCTCCAGCAGAGCGATTTCTTCTTTGCGACCAATAATTGAGTTTTGCATATATTCCTATTTTTGCCGCAAAGTTACAACTTTTTCTTAAAAAATCACCGATAACGGGCGAAAATATGTATAAAAACATCAACTTTCGCCCAGTATCGCAACATTCTTCCACGATTCGTCCCGCTGTTATGTTAATCTGCCAGAAATATTTTGCTACGTCAGTTTTATCATGTAATTTTGGATAAAATCGCAAACCTTTTGTAAATAAAGGCAGTTCCTATTTTACTTATTTAATCCATCTATCTGATTTATTTATCTGTCTGACTTCATTTATTCTGCTTTGAAGATAATATGCATATAGTTCCCTTTCTCATAGCCGAAGCGCTGTATGAGAGTGGAACCGT
>OMXK01000082.1:0-415 GCA_900314995.1 uncultured Prevotella sp. | reverse complement strand
GGCAAGTGAACGGAACGCTTTTGGCTGTTGCAGTTCGTCCTTCGTAAACGTGTAATACTGGCTGTTGTTGTTAAACTCCAAGCGAATGTGGTGGTCGGCACCGACGTAGTTCAAGTTCAGCTGCATGACATTGGGAATGAAAGCCCATTTGATGTGCGAATAGTCTGTATCGTAGTCAAAGCCATAGCGGGCTGTGATGGCCTGTGGGGAGGCTTCGGCGAGTGCATGGCTCAGCCCTTCGTCCGCATCCACGACCTTTGAAATCAGCGAAACGGGGAAGTCTTGAAAGAATACATACTGCATCTTATTGTCGGATACATCAAGCTGCACGTCACCGAATGTTGCTTCATGGGCTTTTGTTATTATATGTCGCCCCTTCTCGTCCGTCATATCCGTGCAATCCTTGTCCTTATAG
>OMXK01000028.1 GCA_900314995.1 uncultured Prevotella sp. | reverse complement strand
GGATTTACTCCAGACCATTTCTTCAATCCGAATATCTGAGGAAGATGCAGCAACTTTTCTCACCCATTTCGATAAGGCGTTCATCGAACTATACCCAACCTTCGTAGAAGAGTTTAATGCCTTACTCACAGAAGATGGACGCATCCAGCAGAAGTCCCCTCACTCGCTGACCACCGAACTGCGCACCTTTGCCCTTATCCGACTGGGTGTTAAGAATACTGCAGACATCGCAGGCCTGCTTTTCCTCTCCACCCAAACTATCTACAACTGTCGTTCCGTCACCAAGGCCAAGGCAATCAATAAAGACACCTTTGAAGAGGATGTGCAAAAGCTTTGTACGGTGATAAGGTGATCGGTGACTTTAAACTAGCTTGCATACCAGTCAGAATATTTGGAATTCGTTGCCGTGTATGGATGAAGGCGCATTGGAAAAACTAGTATTCACATCACTTCAGGCGATGATAATCGAATTGGGCAACGTCGACGTAGCCGCCCTTTTTCTTTGTGGCGTAGCAGAAGATGCCGAACTTGGTGCCCATGAAGAAGCGGCGCCAGTCGAAGGACATCTTGTAGTCGCTGCCAATCCTAGTCCACTGCTGGCCGTCTAGGCTGTAATAGAAGGTGGCAAGGTCAGCACCTGGCATTCCTCCTTTGTGCTCTGCCTGCGGACGGAAGTCGGCATCGATGCGTAGCCATATTTTAGTGGAGAGTGGAGAGAGGAGAGAGGTGAGATTGACGCTCTCGATGACCTTTTCATCGTAATGCTCCACGGCCTTCTCACGCTCGGTGAGGCTGCAGGTCTGCTCACTCATCTCCAGCGTGAGTTTCTTGCCTTGCTTCTTGATGGTCAGTACACCTGAGTCACTGTTGAAGGCTGCCAGTCCTGCGCAGTCGCCATCCTTCATCTTCGAGAGGTCGATGCAGACGGCTCCGCTGCATTGTGGACCCTCCATGCGCTGGGTAAGTGTGTTGGGAGCCAGATAAAGGGTAGGAACAACGCGATTAGTCTTCAGACGCAGGTAGCCAGGACGTTCCGTGAGGCTCCAGGCTTCATCGATGGGGTTATGGTTCCACTGCCAGTGGAGACCGAGTTTGGGCTCTGAGAAGTCGTCTGCTTTCACAATGGCAGTCTCGGGCTGATTGCTGACGAGGGGACGTACACGCGCTGGTACCTTGCCTTCTTCGTCGCCCAGCATCGGCCATCCGTCAATCCAGCGGCAGGGCATCACGGTGAGCACACGGCCCACACCACCACGATCCTGGAAGATGATGCCATACCAGTCGCCGTCGGGACTGTCGACAATCGTGCCTTGTGCCTCGTAGGAGAAGCCGCCGAACTCGGATTCAAGGATGACCTGTTTCTCGTAAGGGCCGTGGATGTCGTCGGCCCTGTAGCACACCTCACGGCGATGGCGCCCTGGGGCATAGACGTGGGAGATCATCAGCAGGTAGTACTTGCCACGGTGCTTGATCATGCGGGAGCCCTCGAGCAGTCCTGTCTCATCGGCCTCGCGCTCGAAGATCTTCTGGTGGGTGCCTTCGATGACATCGGAGAGATCGGGCTTCAGTTCCATCATCTCGCCCGTGCCATAGATGACGTACACACGGTCGTCGTCGTCGAAGAAGAGCGAGCAGTCATGGAAGTGTCGCATGCGGGAGACAATCTTCCAAGGGCCTTCAGCCTTATCGGCGGTGAAGATATAGGTATCGCCCATGGCACCCTGCTCGTTGGGAGCCAACAGGGCGTAGAACTTACCCTTGTGGTACTTCAGCGAGGTGGCCCACTGTCCGCGTCCATAGGCGGTGCCTTCGAGCAGGTCGTACTTCGGCGAATCCGTCAGACGGTCGAAGATATAGCCTACGGTCTCCCAGTTCTTCAGGTCCTTGGAGGCCATGACAGGGGCGCCAGGCATGAGGTGCATGGTAGTGGAGACGAGGTAGAAGGTGTCGCCTACACGGATCACGTCGGGATCGGGTACATCAGCCCAGAGCATGGGGTTCTGGATCTTGTCGGTAGTCACTTGTTGTGCCATTGTGCCCAGTGTGGTGCACAGCATCAGGAGGGTAAGAAATCTTCTCATATCGGTAAATGGTTTTTGTTCTGGTTGCAAAATTACAAATAATTTGTAATTATCGCGACACAATTCGCAAATATTTCGTACCTTTGTCGCAAAATATAATGGAAACACTAAAGGAGAAAACGGCCAAGGGGCTCTTCTGGGGCGGGATGAACAACGGCGTACAGCAGTTGCTCGGACTTGCTTTCGGCATCATTCTGGGGCGCCTGCTCGATCCATCTGACTATGGTATGACGGCGATGCTGGCGGTGTTCTCCGTGATAGCCAACGAACTGCAGTCGAGTGGTTTCAAGACGGGACTTATCAATCTGAAGTCGCCCACCCACGATGACTATAATGCCGTGTTCTGGTTTAATGTCCTCGCAGGGGCAGCCATCTATGTGGTGCTGTGGTTCTGTGCCCCGCTGATAGCCGACTACTACCACCAGCCCAAGCTGATACCGCTGAGCCGCTATGTGTTCCTCGGTTTTGTCTTTTCAAGTTTCGGCATGGCGCAATCGGCTTATCTCACGAAGCAGATGCAGATCAAGCAGATAGCACAGTGCGGCATGACGGCTACGCTCACGTCGAGTATTGTCAGTGTCATCCTGGCTGTCATGGGCTTCGGCTATTGGGCCCTCGCCACGCAGTATCTGCTGTATATCGCCATGAACACCCTGCTGCTATGGTTCTTCAGCCCCTGGCGCCCAACGACGAAAATGACCTTTGAACCCATACGCCGGCTCTTCCCCTTCAGCTTCAAGATCATGCTCTCGGCCATCTTCACGCAGGTGAACAATAATATCATGAACCTGCTGCTGGGCCGTTATTACGGCGAGACGAATACGGGGCATTACAATCAGGCCTACCAGTGGAGCTCGAAGTGCTTCCTGCTGGTGGGGAATATGCTGAAACAAGTGGATCAGACGGTGCTCGTAGGACTCGGTGATGAGCGTGAGCGTCAGTTAGCCGTGCTGCGGAAGATGATGCGCTTTACGGCCTTTATCTCCTTCCCGCTGTTGTTTGGCCTTGGCATGGTGTCGCATGAGTTTATCGTGCTGGCGATAGGCGAGAAGTGGGCGTTTGCTGCCTCGTTGCTGCCCCTGCTCTGTCTCTGCGGTGCCTTCTTGCCGCTCTCTACGCTGCTCACAGACTCGGTGATCAGCCAGCATCGCAGCGACATCTATCTCTGGAACACGTTTGCCCTGGGAATCCTCCAGATGGCGCTGATGGTGGCCCTGTGGCGCGAGGGCATCATGACGATGGTGATTGCCTATGCCCTCTTGAATATCGCATGGGTGTTTGTATGGCATTTCTTCGTGCAGCGGCTGATGAACTACCGGCTGATACCATTTCTGAAAGATATCCTACCCTTCGCCCTTGCTGCAGCGGGTGTGATGGCTGTAACAGGTTTTGTGACACACGCCATCGAGATGCTGTGGCTGAAACTGCTGTGCCGCGTGGTGCTTGCCGCCTTGCTTTATTATGTCGTGATGCGCCTGGCAGGGGCTGTGATCCTGAAGGAGATTATGGCGTTTATCTTCCGAAAAGGTATTTCTTCAGGAAAGGACTGACACGCAACAGCTGAGACGTGACAATGCAGAAGCCGATGACCAAGAAGGCCAGGGAAAAGGAGGCTGTGGTTTCGAGGATGAAGTTACTGCGGTTTACCTTGAAGAATTCGCCCACCATCGGCAGTTTCGGCAGGAAGAAATAATGCAGCAGATAGATGTCGAGTGTGCGGCGGCCTATGAACTGGAGCACAGAGCCGAAGCGCGTCTGCTCGAAGAAGTCGTGGTAATACCTGAAGAACATAAAGACCATCGACAGCAGGAGGAACATCGCCAGGGTGTGGGGCAGTGAGGCCCATGCCAACCGCAGGGTATGCCACTTCAGCACCTCGAGAGTGCAGACGACTGCCAGCAGCGTCACTACGGGGAGTAACCACTTGCTGTCCATCAGCCGTTGTGCCTGCTGCCAGTAGCGATGCACGATATTGCCGAAGAGGAAGAAGGGGAAATAGCGCATCATCTCCACCAGACTGGTGTAGTTGAGGAACTCATTCTGCGGTCCCTTGTATCCCAGGGCCCAGGAGAAATAGCGCGGCAGGTAACACGTCTCGAAGAATCCCAGTGAGACGATGAACAGCAGCACCACAGGGATACACGACTTGAAGGGCAACTTGCTCTCTGCATAGCTGAAGAGATAATACGTGAGCAGCATGTAGAGCAGCACCAGCGTGAACCAGTAGCCCGCCTTCATGCTTGAGGCGAGCGCCTCTGCCAGACTAGCCTCGAAAGGTGTCGTGGGAATTATCGCCAGAAAGAGCAGGAAGAACACGATGGTGGGTATCAGCTGCACCCGCATCTTCTTCAGCGACAGCTCCCGGAGCGTCTGCGCGTTCCAGATACGGCTCGCCTTATAGGCCAGGAATCCGCTGATGAAGAAGAACAGCGGCATGCGGAAGAGCAGGAAGAACTGGAGGGCTGCCGACCATCGGATCTGCATGCCGAATGACTTCAGGGCCACATGGTTGGAGACCACGAGGATCATCGTAAATCCCCGCAGGGCATCGAGCCAGCCCATGCGTGGTGTCTTCGCCGTAGGGCTAAGCGAAGAATTCAAGCTGTCCGACATGTGGCGATAGTTTATTGAGATCAGGCAATTGCATATAGTCGCCATAGATATGGCGCAGATGGGCATCGGCATTGCCGGGCACCGGCAGCTGATGACCCTCGAACACGTGGGTTGTCAAGGGGAATATCTCCTCGAGGTAGCGCGGATTGTGGAAGGGGATGCCCATGCCACTGGTGATGACAGACGAGCCAAAGGTCACCTGCGAAAGAACCGTTCTCAGACAAGGGAACAGTACCCGATTGTTGAAGTTAAAGATACGTCGCACCTGCTTGATAGCTTTGTCGTCATCAGTGCTTGTGCGCCAGATCTTATACATGTGCCCCACGGTCTTCTCCGTCAGTTTGTGAAGCCAGACTGGGTGGCGTTCCATTGGGAAGATGTCGATATAGATACCCTGCTCTTTCCATCGGCGGTCGTAGGTGTTCTGCTCCAGCATCCTTGAACGCTTGTCGCGCACCTTCGCATAGTAGAAGAAATAGTTGGGATCGGTCTCGTCGTTCTGCAGAGCCAGCCATTCAGGCAGTTCTGAGGGCAGCACCTCCATCAGCCTGACATAGTCACTGCGCAGCATCTCGATGTCGAGATCATCGTCCCAGGGTATGAAGCCGTTGTGGCGCAGGGCACCTATCAGTGTGCCGCTGCTGAGCCAGTATCTGATGTCGTGCTTTTTGCAGATCCTGTCCACCTCGAGCAATATCTCCAGCATCCGCATCTGCTGGCGCCGCAGCAGCGACCCCTCGGGGTTGAACTTCGTATGAGCGATACACGTAAGACCCCAGCGCAGTACCTTGTCGATCATAGGGGTCTTGATGCCATGCTCACGGGCTTGCTGCTGAATGATCTGCAGGCCGTAGGGGAAATCCTCGGTGAAATAGCGGCTCTCGAAGTCGGGCACATAGCCACCCGCTACTTTCTTCATCGGCGACTTGATGCCCTTGAAGGCCTCGATGGACTGCAGTTTATGGGTGAGCGATGCGGCGTCGGTGCTCTCGTAATAGTCGAGAATCGTGGGGATGCTGCCTTTGGTAACTGGCAGCACGCCCAGCAGCTGCTGGAACTCTTCGTCCATCTGTATCAACAGTTTCGATGCCTCATCAGTCCACTGTTCATAGAACAGGCTATTTTCGGGATAGACCACACCTTCGTGCCAGCCACTCCAAAGGGTATAGAGACGGGCAGGATGGAGCAGCGGATTGCTGTTAGTCAGACTCACTTCATAATAGCTCTTCAACAATTGGACAGGCACTCGGAACAGTTGTTCGATGGTCGCTCTCAGCGCTTCTTTCTTGTCTGTCTGCTCGATGGCGATACTGAGATTTGGCTTATAGCCTAGCAGATCGGCAGCACGTCCGTATGCCGTCAGTCGTGAGATGAAAGGTACACGCTGGAAGCCGAACAAGGTTGTCTGAGCAGGCAGGGTGTGAAAGGCCTCGAAGAAGAACCCCGTGCTGCTGACGATACTGCCCACGGCAGTTCCAGGCGATAGGGCAGGGGCTATCTGCTGCAGCACTTCGCGGATGGAGAAACCAGGCAGACAGAGCAGCACGATATCCGCAGGGGTGACTACCTCTTGCGGATCAGCGGAGATTGTCTTCAGACGCCCCTCCAGCACCGTTCCCTCCGGCGTCTTGATGGCCAGTTGCTGTTGCCAGCGCTCTGGATGGCGTGTCAGGAGCGACACCTCACAGTCGCCGTGAGCTGCCAGGAATCCTGCTACCACATGGCCCAGATTACCGCCTCCGCAGATACAGACCTTCTTCTTCATCGCTTCGCCAATAGTTTGAGCGCCTCTATCAGTCTGGTGTTGTCCTCGTGGTTGCGCACAGCGATGCGCATGTACTGCTTCTCGGGATCGAGTCCCGGTTTCTTGCTACAGTCGCGCGTCAGGATGTTGTGCTGTCGCAGTGTGTAGATCACGATCTGCGTTGCCGTATAGGGCGGCAACACCTCACAGAGGAAGTAGTTGGCCTGCGAGGGCATCACGCGGAGGAAGGGAATCGTGCGCAACTGGCGCTCGAAGTCTGCACGCTCTGCCACAAACTTATCACAAGCCTTCAAGTAGTCCTTCTCGTGCTTGTTGTAAATCTGCATGAAGAACTCTGCAAACGAGTTGAGGTTCCAGATAGAGACCTCTTTCTTCATCCGTGCGATCAGTTCCTTGTCGGCAGAGGCGAGGATGCCCAGGCGCAATCCCGGCACACCGAAGCTCTTCGAGATACTCTTCATCACCGCCATGTGGGGATAGGCTTCGAGGATTTCGTCAGAGAGCAGCGAGTTCGTCTTATAGTCGATGCTGAAGTCCACGAAACTTTCGTCTACCACCAGACGGATGCTTCTCTCCTCGCACCACCGGGCGAGTCTCAGCACATTTTCTTTGAGGATGAAGTTGCCCGAGGGGTTGTCAGGATTGATGAGCATCAGTGTCTCGATGTCCTTATCGGCAAAGTAGTCCATCAGCTCTTCTGACGTATAGCGGTAGTCCTCATTCTGAGGCACAAACGTCACCTGCAGCGAGGGATCGAAACGATTCGGATATTCCTCGAAGGTGGGGCGAATGAAGCCCGTCTTACCCTTCGTTTGCTCCATCAGCACCTTGATCAGTTCGGCAGCACCGTTGCCAGGCACGATATAAGGTTCGCTCACGCCAAAACTCTTGCTGGCAATCAGCGTGTTCACCTTCATGCCCGAGGGATACTCCGTCAGCAGGGTATCGAAATTGCTGCGCAATTCGTCTTTCATGCGCTTCGAGGGGAAATAGGGATTAACCAGATAGCAGAAGTCGAGCATCTGCGGGAAGCGCCAGAAGCCGCCATAGCGCCCGTAGTATTTTCGGATCACGTCCTGATCGTCGGCAAAGAGTGCCTCGGCGATATCCAGGTCTTGCTTGTCGTCGATTTCATACCACCGCTCGTTGCCTACAGGCAGGGCTTTGATGTGATGACTGTCCAGCAACGAGATGATGCGGAGCACGTTCTCGTAGTACTCGTTATTGCCCACCGCCTTCGTATAGGCATCGAGGAAGGGCACATACTGGTGCTGCAGGAATTCGCGACTGAACTTATAGATGTTTACCGTCTTGTAGTACGCGTCCACATCGTCGTAGTCGAAAGCCTCCTTCGAGATGAAGTTCACGATATGCTGCTCTTCATCCAGGCGCACCATCGTACCGTCCATCCACGACTCGTATTTCGCCACGAGGGCCAGATTCGGACTGGGATCCTCAAGGATCATCGGGAACAGACGGTCGCTGAACACGAGGTCGCTTTCTATCAGCAGGGTATCGTCTTCCTGCAGCTGCTCCTTCACGATGGACAGGGAGTAGATGTTGTTCGTCTTGTCGTAGATGGGGTTCTCTGCGAATTCGATGTGGAGTGCTGCATGCCTGGCGTTGACATAATCCATCAGCTCCTTGCCTTTATATCCCACCACGATGATGATTCGCTGTAGCTGGAGTTCGGCCAGCTGTCGCAACAGACGGTCTATCAGCGGAATGCCGTTCACCGGAACCATACACTTGGTGTTCTCTTTGGTGAGTTCTCCTAACCTGCGGCCCATTCCTGCCGCCAAAATGATTGCCTGCATAATGCCTAAATGCTTTATTTTGCTGCAAAAATATAAAAAATCCGTGTAAATCCGTGTAATCCGTGCCAAAAAATTGTATCTTTGCAGCGAAAAAGTGTCAAAATGAAGTATTCCGCTAAAACCGACATCGCCGTACTGCTGCTCTTCTTCAATCGCAGCGACACCTTCCGGCAGGTGTTTGATGCCGTGCGCCAGGCACGCCCCTCCAAGTTGTTCCTCTATCAGGATGGTCCACGTGGAGAGCGCGACAGGGAGGGCATCGAGGCATGCCGCGCGATAGCCAGCGACGAGAATATTGATTGGGTATGCGAGGTCCACCGCCTGTATCAGGAGAAGAACTTCGGCTGCGATCCCTCGGAATACATCTCGCAGAAATGGGCTTTTTCTATTGTCGACAAGTGTATGGTGCTCGAGGACGACGATGTGCCCTCGCAGTCGTTCTTCCCCTTCTGTAAGGAGATGCTCGACCGTTATGAGCACGACGAGCGCATCGCGATGATCTCAGGCTTCAACATCGACGAGGTGACGGCGGATTGTCCTTACGACTACTTCTTCACCTCCACCTTCGCCATCTGGGGCTGGGCTTCGTGGCGCAGGGTCATCGATCAGTG
Source organism: uncultured Prevotella sp. (assembly GCA_900314995.1). Taxonomy (GTDB): domain Bacteria; phylum Bacteroidota; class Bacteroidia; order Bacteroidales; family Bacteroidaceae; genus Prevotella. The sequence continues at coordinate 32,499 of OMXK01000028.1, read as the reverse complement.
GGATGGTCAGTACTCCTTCCTCGATGACGACTACAACATGCGCCAGCTGGAGGCGCTGGGCGAGCAGCGCCGCTATCGCAAGGACATGATCGCGATGTTCCGTAACCACCGTCTCACGGGCAAGGAATACTATGAGAGCATCTTCTGGGCAGCCATGCTCTTCAACTCAGGACTGGCCATCATGCCCGCGAAGAACCAGATCAACAATCTAGGGCTCATGGCAGACTCTACCCACTTCACGGCCTCGGCTGCGACCACACCTAAACGCCTGCGCCGCATCTTCACCATGAAGCGCCATGAACTCACGTTCCCCCTGAAGCATCCGCGATACGTCATCGAGAATGTGGCATACAAGGAGCGGCTCTACAAGGTCAATGCCTGGCGTCATCCCTGGACGAAAGTCAGTTATTCATTGGAGGAACTGTGGCTGAACCTGTGCCACGGCAATTTCTCGCACATCGGCAAATCGGTCATGCGCCGCCTGAGCAAGCTTACAGGCACCTTCCACCACGCCTAGAGCGTAGTCTTTATGGGTGTAAGCAGGAAGTCTGTCAGCAGATAACCATTGTAGCCTAAGAGATAGAGCGTCAGCAGCAGCACGATGCCCCGCAGCCACCAGCCCCTCACGTTTGCGAAGAGGAAGGCCGTCGCTATCGGCAGCACGAAAGCCCAGTGGGGGGTCATGATATAGATCTCGTTGATGCCGAAGCCCAGGATGATATGCAGGAACATATCGAAGGCCATGCACGACAGACAGAGCCACAGGAAACGGCTCTTCCTGCCAAACCAGATACCCGCCACAAACAACAGCAGGATACAGCCCTCGACAGCGTAACAGAGCCTCCATTGGTAAGGCACGAACACCGGGCGGCGCACCAGCACATCCTCTAGAAAGTATTCCTTATGGAACTGCAGCGACTCGCCGAAGAGGTTCTCGTATATGGTCTCCCAGCGCGAGGTAGAGATATCAGTCCACTTCAGGAATCCTTCGTCCTCCATGGGCTTACCAGTCTTTGCAGCCTGGCGATTCAAGATTACCTGGCGGCGCGCCTTGCGGGCCTCATACTGTGCGCGCTCTGCATCTGCCATCTTCGCCACTTTCTCCTCTTCCGCTTTTGCCTGGCGCACCTTCAGTGCGGCGCGTGCTTTCTCCTTGGGCAGCACGAAGGTTTTGTACTCCCACACGGCGGTACCCCACAGCAGGGCCGTAGGCAGGATCACCGCCAGCAGCAGATACTTCGGGCGGAAGAAGTCCTTCAGATTCACGAAGAAGCCGCTCATAAACACCTTGATGCCATTGCTCAGCGTCACGCCGGCTGTGATGTAGAACATGATTGCCGACTGCCACCACTTGAACTCGCGCCCCTTCTGGATGCATACCCCTGAGATGTAGAGCGTGATGAGCAGCAGAAACATCGATAGCGTGAAATGGTCGGGCACGAATACCGACATCAGGATATAGGCGAAGGAGAAATGAAAGGCCGTGAGCAGCGCGGCATCCCACTTTACCAGTCCGACGACCTCGCGATGGATCCTATACAGGAAGATGTAGGAATAGAACGAACAGACAATCAGCGGCAGTGCCACCAGATACTGCACGCAGTTCACACCCAGCAGCCATCCCAGTCCCTCGTTGATCAGCCAGAACGGCCAGATGAGGAACGATAGCAGCGGGTGACGGTACACCTGATATACTACATCCCAGTCTGTCACGCCAAGATACGTCAGCGGATCGTATCCCGAGAGATGCAGCTCACGCTCGAACACCTTCCAATAGGGGCCGAAACCCTCCTGCATGAACAAGTCGTGCATGCGATAGATAAACAAACCGTTAAGCACCACGATCACTGCCAGGGCAATCACCGCCTGGAGCCGTTCCTCGCGCTTGATCTTAAATAATTTGAAGGGTTTCATATTCCTTAGTAAGTTATTCTGGCTGCAAAGTTACAAATTTCTTGTGACTATTTTTTGTGATTATGGGAAAAAGTTGTAACTTTGCGCACAAACAGACTACGAATATGAAGCGTTTCCTCTTTTTCCTGGCATGTCTCTTCGTGGGGCTGAGGCTCTCGGCACAGCAGCGCGAGAAGTATGAGTTCAGCCGCAATCTGCCTGTCTATGCCGACTCGCTGATAGCCGACCTCACCTATCCGTTGGCGTGGGGTAACAGCGAGATCACCGGTTTCGATGCCTGGAAGAAGGCTGCGCGCCAGAAAGTGTTCGACTGTATGCTCATGCCGCCGCCACCTCCTCCCCATGGCTACGATCTCAAGGTGCTCTATGAGGAACAGCGCGACGGTTATCGGGCCCAGAAACTCGAGATCCGTCTCTCCCGCTATTATACGGTGCCTGCCTATCTCCTCATTCCCGATGGCAAGGGACCTTTCCCCGCCGTGAATGTGTTGCACGACCATGGTGCCCATCTCTTCATAGGTAAGGAGAAGGTGATCCGCCCCTTGGCGTGTGAGGATTCTGTTGTCATCAAGGATGCCGAGGCGTGGCTGACGGGCTACGAGGGACAGTTCTTCGGCGACTATCTGGCACAGAACGGCTACGTGGTGTTCGCTGCCGATGCCCCGATGTGGGGTGAGCGCGGTCAGCAGGAAGGGCCCCGTCGTGACCGCTACGACATGATAGCCGGCAACATGATGATGTATGGCATCGACCTCTCTGCCTGGATGACTTACGATGACATCGCTGGCACGGAGTTCCTGGCATCCATACCCGAAGTCGACGCCTCGCGCATCGGCTGCACAGGGTGGTCGATGGGTGCCTACAGGGCCTGGATGCTCTCGGCACTCTCCGACCGTATCAAGGTAGGGGCTGCCGTGTGCTGGATGGTCACCACCGACGAGCAGCTGTCGTTCAGATACAGCCGCACGGAGAATGGTGGTTTCGCCAACTGTATCCCGGGTTTGCGCCGCTGGCTCGATTATCCCCATGTGGCCAGCATCGCCTGTCCGAAACCCATGCTGTTCATCAACGGTTCGCAGGATAAGCTCTTCCCCGTGGCGGGTGTAGAAAAGGCCTTCGCCACGATGCGTGCGACGTGGGAGAGCCAAGGTGCCGGCGATTGTCTGGAAACCGAACTCTGGGAGATGCCCCACAGTAGCGGCAAGCGATCCCAACAGCGCGTGCTGGCGTTCTTTAAGAAACATTTGTAACAAGTAAATATGAAAAGACTGATTCTCTTGGCGGCCATCGCGCTGCCCCTGCTGTGCTCAGCGCAGTATGTGTCTGAGGTGTGGAGTCCCGACAATGGCGACGGCACTTACACCAATCCCGTGATCAATGCCGACTATTCCGATCCGGATGTCTGTGTCGGGGCCTCGGGCGAGGACTATTACATGACGGCCTCCTCGTTCCAGTGTACCCCCGGCCTTCCCATCCTCCACTCCAAGGATCTCGTAAACTGGCAGATCATCAACTACGCCCTGGGTAATCTCTACGAGGGCGACGAGGCCTTGCAACAGCATTTCAGCACCCCCCGCCACGGTGCTGGCGTATGGGCACCCTCCATCCGTTATCACGACGGCTGGTACTACATCTACTGGGGCGACCCCGACTTCGGAGTGTATATGGTGAAGACGCAGGATCCTGCAGGCAAGTGGGAGCCGCCCGTCTGTGTGATCAAGGGCCAGGGCTATATCGATACCACCCCGCTGTGGGATGACGACGGGCGCTGTTATCTGGTCAATGCCTGGGCCAACAGCCGCAGCAAGTTTGCCTCCGTGCTAACGGTGCGCGAGATGTCGCCCGACGGCATGCGCCCCATCGGAGAGCCTGTCATCGTCTTCGACGGCAATGGCACAGAGAACCGTACCTGCGAAGGCCCGAAGTTCTATAAGCGCGACGGCTGGTACTGGATCATGTGTCCTGCCGGTGGTGTGCCTACGGGTTTCCAGCTCGCCATGCGCGCCAAGTCGCCATACGGCCCTTATGAGCATAAGATTGTGCTGGCACAGGGTAAGACTGCCATCAACGGTCCGCATCAGGGAGGCTGGGTACACACGAAATACGGCGAAGACTGGTTCCTGCACTTTCAGGACAAGGAGGCTTACGGTCGTGTGGTTCATCTGAATCCCGTAGACTGGACGAGCGGATGGCCCGTCATGGGTAAGAAAGGCGAACCCGTCAGCACCTATCGGAAGCCCAAGAGCAGTTCCAATGTGATCGTGAATCCCGCTGAGAGCGATGTGTTCGATGCCCCCACGCTGGGCAAACAGTGGCAATGGCATGCCAACTACGACGAGAAGTTCGGCACTGCTACCGCCTTCGGCACCTATCGTATCTACACCTATAAACTCTCCGACGGCTGGAAGAACTTCTGGGAGGTGCCCAACATGCTGTTGCAGAAGACGCCCGCTGACAATTTCACGGTGACCACGAAGCTCCGCTTCACCTCGAAGGCCGACGGCCAGATGGGCGGACTCATCATGATGGGACTCAACTATGCTGCGCTCGTGGTGAAACGCGTGGGCAAGACTTTCCAGCTCCTGCAGCTTACCTGCAAGGATGCCGACAAGGGACAGCCCCAGACAGAACAGCTGATTGCCACGCTGAAACCCACTGCCGAGGACAAGATCGACTACAAGCCAGGCATCCACGAGGATATCTACCTGCGCTTTTCTGTCAGCTATCTCGGCGGCAGCAATCCCGATGGCAGTCCTCAGCACGCTGCAGCCGTGCGCTTTGCCTATTCCGCTGATGGCAAACGCTTCACCGAGGCTGGTGATACCTTCACCATGCGCCAGGGCAAGTGGATTGGTGCCAAGTTCGGCTTTGTCTCCGTAGAAACGGATCCCAAATGCGATCGTGGCTGGATTGATGCAGACTGGATAAAAGTAACCAAATAAAAACGAACAAGACATGAAGATTAAACTATTCCTGACGATGATCATGGGGCTCTGTGCTACAGCCGTCTGTGCACAGACATGGCCCTATCAAGATGCGCGTCTGTCAGCCGTTCAGCGTGCTGACGACCTGTTGTCACGCCTGACGCTCGACGAGAAGGTCAGTCTGATGATGGACACCTCTCCCGCCATCACGCGCCTGGGCATCCCCCAGTTCCAGTGGTGGAACGAAGCCCTGCACGGTGTAGGGCGTAATGGCTTTGCCACCGTCTTCCCCATCACCATGGCGATGGCAGCCTCCTGGGACGATGCCTTGCTGCATCAGGTCTTTACGGCTGTCAGCGATGAGGCCCGTGTGAAAGCGCAACAGGCCAAGCGTTCGGGCGACATCCAGCGTTACCAGGGCCTTTCGTTCTGGACGCCCAACATCAATATCTTCCGCGATCCCCGATGGGGGCGCGGGCAGGAGACCTATGGCGAGGATCCCTATCTCACGGCGCAGATGGGCCTTGCCGTCGTGCGTGGCTTGCAGGGTGTAGGCTATCACGGCGAAGACCTCGGCGTGAGCAAGTACCGCAAGCTGCTCGCCTGTGCCAAGCACTTTGCCGTCCATAGTGGCCCCGAGTGGAACCGCCATGAGTTCGACGTAGAGAACCTGCCCGAGCGCGACCTCTGGGAGACTTATCTCCCCGCCTTCAAGGCCTTGGTGCAGGAGGGAAAGGTGGCCGAGATTATGTGCGCCTATCAGCGCATCGACGGCAAACCCTGCTGCTCACAGACGCGTTACGAACAGCAGATCCTGCGCGATGAATGGGGATTCGACGGACTCATCACCAGCGATTGTGGTGCCATTCGCGATTTCCTGCCCCGCTGGCACAACACCGCCAAGGATCCTGCCGAAGCCTCTGCCCAGGCCGTGTTGGCAGGTACCGATGTGGAGTGTGGCTCTGAATACAAGAACCTGCCCGAGGCTGTGCGCCGTGGTGATATCCGTGAGACCGATCTCGACAAGAGTCTGCGCCGCCTGCTGATAGCCCGTTTCGAGTTAGGCGACTTCGATGCCGATGAACAGAATCCCTGGACGAAGATACCAGATAGTGTGGTGGCTTCCGAGGCTCATAAACAACTGGCGCTCGATATGGCCCGCAAGAGCATCGTGCTGCTCCAGAACCGGAATGGCGTGCTGCCGCTGGCTAAGGGCACACCCGTCGTCGTGATGGGTGCCAATGCCGTAGACTCCGTGATGCAGTGGGGCAACTACAGCGGCTATCCCACCCGCACCGTCACTGCCCTTGAGGGCATCCAGACCCTGTCGCCCCAGTCGCGCTACGTCAGTGGTTGCGGTCTCACCCGCAACGAGGTGTTCGAGAGCCGTTTTGCCAACATCACCTCACCTCGGGGTGACAAAGGCATCCTCGCTACCTATTATAATAATACAGAGATGAAGGGCACCCCTGCGGCCACCGTCACCATCGCCCAGCCCATCCTGCTGAGCAATGGCGGCAACACCGTCTTTGCCCCAGGCGTGAATCTCGAGCATTTCTCAGCCCGTCTTGAAGGTACCTTCATCCCTACGAAGGATGAGACCGTCATCTTCAACATCAATGGCGACGACAAGCTTCGGCTCATCGTGAACGGCGATACCATCGTCGACATCTGGCGGGTGCGCCAGCGCATTCAGGGTGCCCAGCGCGAGATGGCCGTCAAAGCCGGACAGTCATACCGCATCCAGATAGACTACGTGCAGGAGGCTGCCTTTGCCTTCCTGGGCTTTGATATCCAGCACAAGCTGGCTCCTACCTTCGAACAGCTGCTGGCTCAGATAGGCGATGCAGAGACCGTCGTCTTCGTGGGTGGCATCTCACCGAGGCTCGAGGGCGAGGAGATGCGCGTCAACGAGGAAGGGTTCAAGGGCGGCGATCGCACCAGCATCGAACTGCCCAAGGCGCAGCGCGAGACACTGGCCATGCTCCACAAGGCAGGCAAGCGCGTCATCTTCGTCAACTGTTCAGGTTCGGCGATGGCCCTCACCCCTGAACTCGAAACGTGCGATGCCATCCTTCAGGCCTGGTATGGTGGCGAACTGGGAGGTCAGGCGCTGGCAGAAGTGCTCTTTGGCGACTACAACCCCAGCGGCAAACTGCCCATCACCTTCTACAAGCATACCGAAGATTTGCCCGACTTCCTCGACTACACGATGAAGAACCGCACCTACTGCTACTTCAAGGGCGAGCCCCTGTTCCCCTTCGGCTTCGGACTGAGCTATACCCAGTTTGAACTCAGTGATCCCGTCTATGCCGATCAGAAGGTTCAGGTGCGTGTGCGCAATGTCGGCACCCGCCAAGGTCTGGAGACTGTCCAAGTCTACGTCCGCAACCTCGCCGACAGCGAAGGACCGCTGAAGACGCTCCGCGCCTATCAGCAGGTATCCCTCGCCCCAGGAGAGTCAAAGACGCTGACCATCGACTTCCCCCGCGAGCGTTTCGAAGGCTGGGATGCCGCCACCAACACCATGCGTGTCCTCCCTGGCCAATACGAACTGTTGGTAGGCAACTCCAGCGCCCCCCAGTCCCTCCACAAACTCCCCGTCACCCTCGAATAACAACCGCCGCCTCGCCTCTCACTGGGGTCTGCCTCCTCCGCCGCCTCGCCTCTCACTGGGGTCTGCCTCCTCCCGCCGCATCGCCTCTCACTGGGGTCTGGCACTGACGTAAAGTCGCTTGCGACTTTCTCGTCAGGTCCTGACCTCAGCGAGAGGCCCCGCCGCTAATAATCCTAGCTTCTCGGTAAGAAACTATGCGTCCAATCCAACCAAACGGGTAGTTTCTCGGTAAGAAAGTCAATTACCCATCGAACACAAGTTCAACATTTCAACAATTCAACAATTGGTGTTTTTGAAAGGTGCAAAAAAATCAACAAAGAAGATTTTAATTATATTTGAATCCAATTGTTGCCCTTTTCAACTTTCAAATTGTTGAATTGTTGAAATGTTGAATTGTTGATTTCTGTCTTTTCCTGCAAAGGTAAGGTGATTTTTGGCAGATTCCAAAGATATTGAGGAATTCTTTCCCAAGTTGTTGCGACGGAGTGGGGGATATGCGACAAAGGGTTGGCATAGTGCAAAATCTTGTCGTAAACAAAAGAAAAATTGGAGATTTCATATATTTTTCGTAACTTTGCACACATAATTCATAATAGATAGACCGCTTATGGCAAAGATTAATGTCCAGAATACAGAGATTACCATCGTTTCCCATAATGACGATGATTACATTTCACTGACTGATATGGCTCGTAGCCAGTTGCAAGAGCACATCATCTTTCGTTGGCTCAGTCTGAAAAGCACGATTGAGTACCTTGGCGAATGGGAAATGCTCTACAATCCCAATTTTAATTGTACCGAATTCGGTACTTTTAGAAATATGGCGGGCAGTAATAACTTTGTCCTGTCAGTCAAGACATGGATAGAAAAGACTGGTGCTATTGGTATCTTTTCCAAGGCGGGACGCTATGGTGGCACTTATGCCCACCGAGATATTGCCTATCACTTTGGCATGTGGATAAGCCCTAAGTTCCAACTGCTACTGGTTAAGGAATACCAACGACTGAAAGCTGAGGAGCAAAAAATGTTGGGATGGACGGCAAAGAGAGAACTATCCAAGATTAACTACCATATTCATACCGATGCCATCAAAAGCCATTTGATTCCTGAAGAAATTACTCCTGCGCAGGCCAGTATCATCTATGCCGAAGAAGCCGATGTGCTAAATGTTGCTATGTTTGGAATGACTGCCAAACAATGGCGAGAAGCCAATCCCGAATTGAAAGGCAATATTCGTGACTATGCCACTATCAATGAATTGATTTGCCTCTCAAATATGGAGAATATCAATGCCGTGCTCATCAACGATGGAATACAACAGGGTGAAAGGCTTGTGAAACTCAATCAGATTGCTATTCAGCAAATGCAAGTGCTGGAGGGGAACGATAATAGGATATTATTAAAATAATTCTATCTATTCTCCAGCCTGACGCTGAAAGAGCACGAAGCAGCGCGCTGGCTTGCGAAAGACGAACTTGAGAGCGTCGCCTGGCTTCCTGCTGATAAAGCCGTCGTTGAGAACATCTCTTTTCGTTTGCGCCAGAAAACATAGCAACTTTGTGAGTCAAACATATATGGATAAACTTTCTGCAGAACAGCGGCATAAGAATATGGCAGCGATCCATTCGAAGGATACGAAGCCAGAGATGATTGTGCGCAAGGGGCTGTGGAGCAGGGGGTTCCGTTATCGGCTTAATTCTCCACGGTTGCCGGGGCATCCTGACTTGGTGTTGAAGAAGTATCGCACATGTATCTTCGTGAACGGATGCTTCTGGCATGGGCACAAGAGCCTCACCCCTAACCCCATTCCCAAGGGAGAGGGGGACGATTATCTGTTAACGGACTCGGAGTGTTGTAAGATTCCGAAGACGAACCGTGATTTCTGGGTGGCGAAGATAAGGAGGAACCAGGAACGTGACATCGAGGAGCAGCGGAAGTTGGCAGAGATGGGGTGGCATTGCATCACCATCTGGGAGTGTGAGTTGAAGCCGAAGAAGCGCGAGGCTACGCTAAATTCACTGGCGTTTACGCTGAATAAGATTTGGCTGGAGGAGCATGCGGTGATTGGCAAACCATATCCGAAACTGGAGGAAGAGGATAATATGCTAAAAGCTGCGGAGGACAGTGCGAGGCGTTAGAAGTACTTGGTGATCTGGGCGGAGGCGAAGTTGTTCATCTCGTTCATCATGCGGACGGCGGAGTCGATGATGGGGAAGGCACAGAGGGCACCGGTGCCTTCGCCGAGACGGAGGCCGAGGGATAGCAGGGGGCGGGCTCCGACGATGTCGAGCATCATGCGGTGGCCGCTCTCGTCGCCACAGTGGGTGAACACCATATAATCCTGTGAGGCGGGGCAGAGACGGATGGCGGCAACGGCACAGGCAGTCATGATGAAGCCGTCGACGAGGACGAGTACCTGTGCTTCGGCTGCGCGCAGCATGGCGCCGATGGCGGCGATCATCTCGAAGCCGCCGAAGTAGCGCAGGGGGGAGATGCCGCGATGGTGCGCCTGATAGTTGTCTAATGCCTTGGACAGTACCTCAATCTTATGACGGATGCCAGGTTTGTCGAGTCCTGCACCGGCTCCTATACAATCAGCAAGGGGGATATCGCCGAAGAGACTCATCCAGATGCTGGAGGGCGAGGTGTTGGCAATGCCCATCTCTCCGATGCAGAGCACGTGGCAGCCCTCGGCGATGCACTCGTCGGCCAGCGAGGCACCAATCTCAATGGCCTGCTCGTATTCGGCCTCGCTCATGGCGGGCTCGTAGAGGAAATTCTTGGTGCCCCAGGCTATCTTATGGTTGATGATGCCTGGCACGGCGGAGAGGTCGTGATCGACACCGACATCGACGATGCGGAGTTTGAAGCCATGCTGACGGCAGAACATATTGACGCCTCCGCCACCATGGGTGAAGTTGATCATCTGCTGCCAGGTGACATCGCGCGGCGACACGCTGACACCTTCGCGCTCGATGCCGTGGTCGGCTCCAAGGAGCAGATGGCAGGGGTGGGCGAGCGAAGGGGTGAGCGTCTGCTGCACAAGGCAGATCTGCATGGCGAGCTCTTCGAGGCGCCCCAAGGAGCCCTTTGGCTTGTTGAGGTTGTCGATTTTCTGTTGGATCGCCGCTTGCATTGAGCGGTCGAGTGGCTGAATATTGAATTGCTTCATTTTTGCTCTTTTATTTTTACTGGTATGCCGGAGACCATAAGGATGACCTCGTCAGCCTGCCGGGCGATATACTGATTCATCCAACCCTCCAGGTCGGTAAACTTGCGCTGGATGGCATTCTCGCTGACACCGCCGCTGCCTATCTCGTTGGTGACGAAGATGAAGGTGGCTTCCTGGGCAGTGAAACGGTCGAACTCGGCTTTGACGGTCTCCAGCGTGTGGTCTACCTCGGAGGTCTCGAAGAAGAAGTTCGTAAGCCAGAGCGTGACGCAGTCGATGACGACGACGCGACCCGAGACATCGTGACGGCTGAGGAATTTCTCTTCCTCGATGTTGGTCCATTGCGGGCCGCGGCGTGCCTGATGACGATGCACCCGCTCACGGAACTCTTCGTCCCACACATGGGCGGTGGCCAGATAGACGGGGTTTTCAGCAAGACTCAGTGCCAGGCGCTCGGCCTCGCCACTCTTGCCTGAACGCTGGCCTCCGGTGATGAGTATGATCTTTCGTGTCATAGTTCTATTTTTTCTATGCCGCCGTAGGGCACCAGATTATCCCAGGCCTTTTCGGGCGCGAAGAGCTTGCCATAGAGGCCTGCACAGATGAGTACGCCGCCATGGGCAAAGACGGCCACGCGACGATAGTCTTCATGCTTCAGTTCGTCGAGGAAGCTGGCCACGCGCTGGTAGAGCTGGGGGAAGCCTTCGCCATGAGGGGTGGGCAGGTGCATATAGTCGTTGTACCACTGCTCCTTGTAGGGATCGGTAATCTCATCGTAGAGCTGCATCTCCCAATCGCCCATGTGCATCTCCTTCAGGCGGTTGTCGAGCCGTGGCTGGGGATAGCCGCAGTAGCTGGCGAGCAGGCGGGCACGGGTGAGTGGCGAGGCATAGACGGCATCGAAGGGCAGGTACTGGGCGAGGTTCTGCCTGGTGACCTCGGCTTCTTGTTCGAAAGTGGCAGCCACGGGTACGTCGGTGTGGCCGTAGCAGGTGCCCTTGGGCACGTCGACACTGGTGTGTCTGATCAGTATTACTTCCATATATGCTTATCTTTTTCTGGCTATGACATAGATGATGACGGGAGCGCCGATGAGGGGCGTGACGGCATTGAGGGGGAGTACGCCTGACTCGCCTGGCAGGTAGCAGAGCAGGTTGCAAATAAGGGCTACAACCGCCCCGCAGAGGAGCGTGGCAGGCAGCAGTTGGCGGTGGTTGTCGGTGGTGAGCAACAGACGGGCGATATGGGGCACTGCGAGGCCGATAAAGGCCACAGGGCCACAGAAGGCCGTGGTGATAGCCGTGAGCAGACCTGTGATGACGAGCAGCCAGTTGCGCACCTGGAGGATGTTCACCCCGAGGTTCTCGGCATAGCGGTCGCCGAGCATCAGGGCATTCAGCGGTTTGATGAGCAGGAGGGCGCCCACGAGTCCTGCCAGCGATACCGTGAGGAACACGGGCATATTGGCCATCGATACCCCACCGAAGGAGCCCATGCCCCAGACCATATACGACTTGACACCCTCGTCTGTGGCGAAGAAATTGAGCAGCGAGATGGCCGAGTTGGAGATATAGCCGATCATGATGCCGATGATGAGGAGCATCACGTTGTTGCGCACGAGTGTCGAGAAAAAGAAGATGACCGCCATCACGGCCATGGCACCGATGAAGGCTGCCAGCAGGATGGCTGCAAAGCCGCTGACGCTGACAGAACCGATGGAGAGGCCACCACCGAGGAAAAGCATGACAAGGGCGACGCCCAGACCTGCACCGCTGTTGATGCCGAAAATGCTGGGACCCGCCAGAGGGTTGCGGAAGGCCGTCTGCAGCATCAGACCGCTGACGGCGAGTGAGGCACCGCAGAAGACGGCTGTGATGGCCTGCGGCAGGCGCGACTGTAGGACGATGAACTGCCAGGAACTTTTTTCCGAAGTGTCGCCCATCAAGATACGCAACACATCACTGGCTGGAATTGAAACCGACCCCAGCAACAAGTTCAGCACGAAAAGCAGCAGGATAAGTGCGCCCAAACCGATACAGTAGATGATACCCTTGTTCATTTCTGTGTGCAAATTTACGCGTTTTTTTATAGATACGCAACAAAAATACGTCATATTATCGTCAAAAACGCGTTCTTTTCAAATAATTGTTGTAACTTTGCGGCTTGATAATCAACAATGTATGAATAATATGACACGAACTTTTCTCAAAGCGTCGCTGGCTGTCGTGTTTCTCCTGACAGTCGCGCCAGCATCAGCCACCAAGTTTATCGGGCTGAGAATCATCGACAAGAATTATCTCATGGTACAGTTCCGTGACGGTGAGGTGCACTACCGTGACAGTGGCACGGGCACCAGCGCCTATCTGGGACACTCGTTCTCGGAGGGCGACGACACGCTCGTGGTGTTCGGCGAAAGACTGAAGGCTGCAGAGGCGCAGCAGGCAGCACTCTGGCAGATCAGCTCTGCCGACGACAAGGCATTCCAGACGGCACAGCCGCTGAAGGTGTGGCGCAAGTCGAAGCCGATGAACACCGACCACACGCTCACCAGCGAGAACGACCACTGGCTCTTCCTGCAGCTGGCACAGCCGATGAAGCAGGGTTGCACATACACCGTAGACATCCCCGGGAATATCGGAAGCGATGCGAAGACTGCCTCTGTATGTTTCGACGTGTGGAACAGTCAGTCGGAGGCTGTGCATGTGAACATCATCGGCTATTCGCCCACAGAACAGACGCATGCCGCTGATCTCTACCAGTGGCTGGGCGACGGCGGGCAGCGCGACTATCGCGAATGGGAAGGCCGTAAGGTATATTTATATAATGTAAAGACAAAGAAGAAGCAGAGTGCAGGTGTGGTTAAGTTCTGGAAATCGGCCGCTGATGCTGCGCAGGAGGCTGGACAGAAGCCGCTCATCGGAACCGACGTGTGGAACATCGACTTCAAGGGCACTGCCCCCGGGCGCTATCGTCTGGTGGTGGAGGATGTAGGCTGCAGCATGGACTTCGACATTGCTGCCGATGTGTATTACCAGCCTTTCCGTTACTCTGTACGCGGCTACTACTATATGCGTCTTGGCGAGCCTAAGGATCCCGAGCATGTGTGGCCTGTTCCCCGCCAGCCGCAGTTTATCCCCGAGACCGATCCCAAGGGATTCACTGTCTATAAGACCGACTTCCACCCCTTCATGCAGGAGTGGCGCGACCTGCATACCGATGTGTGGGATGAGCCCCACTTCAAACCAGCTCTTGAGTCGCGCTTCTGGCAGCACCGTCTGCCGGGTAATCCTGTGAACATCGACGTGAAGGGTGGTCACTCAGATGCCTTCGACTGGGACCGTCATCTGGCTCACGTAAGTAACATCTACGACATGCTATTGCCTTATATCCTCTCTGGTGGACGTCTGAGTGATGACAACCTCGGCATCCGTGAGAGTGGCAATGGTATCCCCGACATCATCGATGAGGCCCGTAACGAGGTAGACTTCTTCCTCTCTATCCGCGATGGCGAGGGTTATTCACAGGGTGTGACCAATCCTGATGCAGGCTGGAGCGTGATGTATCAGGCAGGCTGCACGACGATGGCTGCTTGGGCTAATGCCGCCAACTGTGCCATCACCGCTGAGGCCTTCCGTCTGCAAGGCAACGACTCGCTGCGCCAGTACTATACCGATGAGGCCATCAAGGCTTTCCGCTATGCTGCCAAGCAGGAGTGGAACCAGCTCGATGACCGTCAGGACATCGGCAGTATGCAGATGCGTGGCCGCGACTTCCGTCAGATGGCTGCCGCCTATCTCTATAACCTGACAGGCGACACTGAGTGGGAGGATATCTTCGCCAAGGAACCGTATAAGGTGGCTATCAACAACACCTGGATAGCTGCTGCCTATCTTACCTGTCCGCAGCCGCGCCATTATGCCGATATTTATGCCGCCATCAAGGCCGGTGTGAAGGCCGAGGCAGAAAGCTATAATATCGCCAACATGGCCCAGCGTCCCTCGCGCCGCAGTGCCAACGACCGCCGCTGGCAGGTGTCGCAGAACCTGCAGCTCGTGATGCTGGCCCACTATATCGCCGACAAGGCAGAGAAGAAAGCCCTGGAGCACGTGATGTTCACGGAGGCTAGCTGGAGTCTGGGACGTAACCCCGGCAATATCGTGGAGATGACAGGACTGGGTGAGCGCCATATCACCGACTGCTACACCACAGGCAGAAACGACGGTGCCCCTGAAAGTCATCCTGGACAGACGCCTTTCAACGGCACCGAGACTTGGTCGCCTGGTCATAACGGCGGTGATGCCCGCGTGCTCCTGAAATACTGCTATCCTGTGTGGAACGTGGAAGGTATGAAAGTGACCACCACTTGGCCGCGACAGGAGTCATTCTTCAATCAGCGCTATTTCTGGGTTAACGGTGAGTTCACCCCACGTGAGACCATGCGTGGCAAGATGGCCCTGCTGGGCTATCTCTATGCCATACGCTAAGGATTAAGAGGTTGTACGCTCTGACAACGGGCGGTGTAGAAATCGCGGAAGTCAGACCATTTATAATAAGGAGCCATCACTGTCGGCACAGGCAGGGTGGCTTCTTCGCCGTTTAGGAGGCACTTCACCAGAATGTCGCTATTCTCCTGACTGCGGTAGAACACCAGCTGGATGTTGGAAGCCATGCAGGTCTCCCAGTTTTGGTAGCAGTTCTTCACCTCATAGGGGTCTTCCGGATCGCGGTCAGCGCCATTGATACCCATCAGTACGGTCAAAGGTCCGAGGTAGCTGTCGTGGCCGAAGCGGAGGTCTGCTATATGGTCGCTCTCTCCCTTGACAACGGCATCAGCCTTCTCAAGGATGTCTTCGAGGATGGGGATGGTCTCATAGCGCGGACCGAATACCCACGCATAGGTACCGAGGTTGGAAGCCTCCCACTGGCTGGCAATCTCCTCGTCGGTGAGGATATTACCCATCATACCCTCATGGCCGATGTTGGGCAGTGAGGTATAGAGGTTGCTCAGCAGGTAATAGATACGGCTGGCCTCAGGCAGACTGTCGGTATTGGTGAATACACGGGCGACAACGGTCTGGGGCAGGGGATTTTCCTGCTTGAACTGTGCCCTGTTCTGCTCGAAGCGGGGTTTGCTTCTGGGGTACTTGCGGCGCAAAGGGTTCTGACGGTCATCGGGCACCACGGCATGGAGGGTGAATCGTGAGGAGTTCTCGCGGATCTCAATCATGGGGTTGCATTGTGCCAGTTCCTGGCAGAAGGCAGACATGCTGATCACGCAGCGACCTACGAGCGAGGAAACGGCCAGCACGTTACCGCCCTTGCTGAACACCTCGGGGAAGTTGTTGTACATCGTGCGGGCGATGCCCTGATGCTGCTCCCAGCCCAACTGCGTGAGTTCGCTCCAGCCTGTGAAGAGCTCTTGTTTCGCTGCCGTGAACTTGTTGTAGAAGGCTTCACCTTCAGCTGTCAGTTGGTGGCGCTCGTGGGCTTTCGTCATCAGAGAGTCAAGGCCTTTGTAGAGGAAATCGCTCCAGAAGTAGCGCGAGCCATGTCGGCTGTAGTGGGCGATGTAGAAGGGTTCGTAACCTGCTGGCGAAGCCGTCAGTTTGGCATCCGTAAAGTGATACGGATAGTCGGTTCCGAAAGATCTCTTTGGATCGGCTTTCAACAATTCGAGTGCCGATGTCTGTGCCCAGGTCATCATGGCCGTGAGCGCGAGCAATAGGGTAGTGAAGGTTTTCTTCATGTTGGTTTGAATAATTAAAAGTTAGATGGATGATTCTATCGGATGATTTGTTTCTTGCCGCCTATGAGGTAGATGCCGCTCGGCAGGGTGCCAAGCTTGTCGGATGTGCCTACACGCACCCCTTGCAGGGTGTAGACGGGCTGCGGCTCTGAACGCTCCACGACAGGGATGAGACCCGTTTCTTCATCGTCGGCATGGGGCCAGTCTACGTTGTAATAGGCAGCATACCAGTCCATACAGGCTTTTCCGCAGGCTTCTTCCAGACCGTCGAAGGCAGGTTCTGCCTTTCCCGTGGCCAGCAGTTTGTCGATGTCTATCAGACAACCTGTACCCGAGAGTGTCATGGAGATATTACCGAAATGGTCGAGTGTGGCCTTGAACGCCTTGCCCCATTTTGAGGTGGAACCTGTGGACCAAGTGCCGTAATTGGCGGGCACATAGTCGCCATGCTCGTTATAATGACCAGCTCCTGGTTTCTCAGGGCTCCAGTCGACCTCTGTGATAATGACAGGTGCCACATCCACCACGGGCACGCTCTGGTGGAAGTTCCTGATCTTGTTATCGGGGTCGGGGGTGTCGTCGCTACAGCCATACCACCCAGTATAGTCGTGTACGGCATAGCCGATGTTGTCGCCCTCTATCGGATAGTTCTTGTAGCTCTTGTAGTTCGATTGCCACCCTGTGCCCGGAGCCCAGATGATGCCCGTGAAACCGTTAGCGCGTATCTTGTCGACGATAGGCTGGAAATAGTCGTGGAGTGCCTTCGGATCCTCTTTGCCCTCGGCATTCTTTAGGCGCACGGGCTCATTGGCCAGTTCGATGCTGAGCTGCCCTGCCAGTTGTTTCACCAGCGGCTGCTGCGTGAAGATGTCCCACACGGTCATCAGGTAGTCCTGGTAGTAGTCGCCCACCTTCAGGTCCTGCGGACAAACGCCTGGCGGACGCACCACCACATACATGCCGTGGCTCATGGCCTTCTCTGCCAGTGGGAGATAGAGGATCGGGAGGAAGGTCTTCAGTCGTTCCTCGCTGAAACGTGAGATGTTCGCCTCACCAGTCTCCGTGCCTGTCTGCTGCTTATCGGGATCGTTAGTCCAGGCAGGGTCTAGATGCAGGCGGAATACGTTACACTTGGCCTGTTCCAGACCGTCGAACACCTTATCGAAGTAATCCAGGCAGTAGCCCACGCTGGCTTCGTTGTAATGATCCCACCAGCCGCGCTCTTTGGTGCCTTGCCAG
This sequence comes from uncultured Prevotella sp., assembly GCA_900314995.1. Classification (GTDB taxonomy): domain Bacteria; phylum Bacteroidota; class Bacteroidia; order Bacteroidales; family Bacteroidaceae; genus Prevotella. The sequence continues at coordinate 14,887 of OMXK01000028.1, read as the reverse complement.
CGGTCGCCGTTGAAATACACATTAGGTGTGTCCATCACCCCGTGGAGCACCACATGGTTGCCGTGCTTATCCACCAGCCATCGGCCTTCGGTATGCAGGGTAGGCAGGGGTTTTACACCTTGTGCCACAGTCGCAGAGCATCCCAGGAAAGCTACGATGAGCGTTGATAATAGTCGTTTTTTCATTTTCGCATTTATGCTTACCGTGCGCAAAGATACAACATATTTTCCGAAAAACAAATTGTAAGTAGTGTTATTTCAGATTTATTTTGTAACTTTGCCGACAAATAGCAAAAATGACTAAAAACAATCATGTAATGAAGAAGCGATTTTTAATCCTTGTGTCTGCTTGCGTAGCGATAGTTGCCCAGGCACAGAAGCCCGCCATCCCCCGCGACGCCGCGCTGGAGGCTAAAGTAGAGAAGACCCTTGCGAAGATGACCCTCGACGAGAAGATCGGGCAGATGCTCGAACTGAATCTCGACATCATCGGAAAGATGACCGTTGAGAATGCGAAGGTGGATCGTGAGAAGGTGCGCTCGGTGCTGCAGCAGTACGGCCGTTCTGCCGAAGAGGTGGAGAACATGCTGAAAAAGACCGATCAGGAGATCATCGACAAACTTGGCGGATTCCCCGTCGACATCTATCAGGGCGATACGAAGCGTGTGTGGAAACTCAACGAGGTGATGCTCGACACGCTCATCTCTAAATGGAAGGTCGGTTCCATCTTGAATGCCCCTGGCACCCGTGCCCCAAAGGTAGATGAATGGCAGAAGTGGATACGTCTGATTCAGGAAAAATCGATGAAATATCTGGGCATTCCCGATATCTATGGTCTCGACCACAACCACGGTGTCACCTACACTCAGGGCGGTACCCTCTTCCCGCAGCCCATCAACCTCAGTGCCTCCTTCAATACCGATCTGGCCTTCCGTGGTGCAGAGATTACGGCTTACGAGAGTCGTGCAGCCAACTGTCCGTGGGTGTATAACCCCGTCGTAGACCTGAGCCGCGATCCCCGCTGGCCCCGTGTCTATGAGAGCTTCGGCGAGGATGCCATCCTCAATGCGAAGATGGTGGTGGCAGAAATCAAGGGTTATCAGGGAGAGGACAACAACCACATAGACCGCTTCCACGTAGGTACGAGCACCAAGCACTACTTCGCATACGGTGCTCCCTGGACAGGCAAGGACCGTACCCCCGCCTATCTCAATCCGCAGATGATCCGCGAGAAATACTTCGAGCCCTTCAAGGCAGCCGCCCTCGCAGGAACCCTCACGATGATGGTCAATTCTGCCTCTGTAAACGGTGTGCCCGTGCATGCCAGCTACGAGTATCTCACGAAGTGGCTCAAGGAAGATCTCCAGTGGGATGGTTTCCTCGTTACAGACTGGGCTGATATCAACAACCTTTTCTCGCGCGAGAAGGTTGCCAAGGATAAGAAAGACGCTATCCGTATCGCCATCAATGCCGGTATCGATATGTCGATGGATCCTTATAGCGTCGATTTCTGTATCCTGCTCAAAGAGCTCGTTCTTGAGGGTAAGGTGAAGCAGGAGCGCATCGATGATGCCGTGCGCCGCATCCTCCGTGCCAAGTATCGCCTCGGACTTTTCGACGAGCCGAATACAGGTGGCAAGGGCTTCGAGAAGTTCGGTTGCGAAGAGTTTGCCCAGGCTTCTCTCAAGGCTGCCGAAGAGTCAATGGTTCTCCTGAAGAACGAGAACAACATCCTCCCCCTTAATGGTCAATCATCAATGGTCAATGGTCAATGTAAGAAAATCCTCCTCACGGGACCTAATGCCAATCAGATGCGCTGTCTGCACGGTGGCTGGAGCTACACCTGGCAGGGCTCTAAGGCCGAAGACCTCTCTGAGAAATACAATACCATCTACGAGGCCCTCTGTAATAAATATGGTAAAGAGAATATCATCCTCGAGCAGGGTGTGACCTATAACGAGAATGGTGCCTATTACGATGAGAACGAGCCTGAGATAGACAAGGCCGTAGCCGCTGCAGCCAAGGCCGATGTCATCATCGCCGCCATCGGTGAGAACTCTTATACCGAGACACCAGGTAACCTCTCTGACCTCTGGCTCTCTGAGAACCAGCGCAACCTCGTGAAGGCCCTCGCCAAGACGGGCAAGCCCATCATCCTCGTGCTCAACGAAGGTCGTCCACGTCTGATTGCCGACATTGAGCCGCTGGCAAAGGCCGTCGTCGATATCCTGATTCCCGGTAACTATGGTGGCGATGCCCTCGCCAACCTTCTCGCTGGCGATGCCAACTTTTCGGCAAAGATGCCTTACACCTATCCGCGTGAGATCAACTCGCTCAATACCTACGACTATAAGGTATCTGAGGAAGTGGGTACCATGGCAGGCGCTTATAACTACGATGCCAAGGTGAGTCTGCAGTGGCCCTTCGGTTTCGGACTCAGCTACACCACCTTCGAGTATTCGAACCTGAAGGTAGACAAGTCGCAGTTCACGGCTGACGATGTACTCACCGTCACCGTCGACGTGAAGAACACTGGTGCCAAGGCCGGTAAAGAAGCTGTGCTGCTCTATTCGTCAGACCTCATCGCCAGTGTCGTGCCTGACAACAAGCGACTGCGCGACTTCACGAAGATCGAACTTCAGCCTGGTGAGGTGAAGACCGTCACCTTCCAACTACCCGCCAAGAATCTTGCCTTCGTAGGTGCCGATGGTCGTTGGACGCTCGAGGAAGGCGACTTTATCTTGAAAATCGGCAATCAGACCGTTCCCGCTGTCTGCACCCAGACAAAAATCTGGGACGAGCCCAACATCTAATTCCAAAATGCTACATTGGGGCCAGGCCCCAATGTGCATTTTTATATGCTTAACGACAATAAACCGTTAAAACAATAACCGAAAATGATGAAACGTGTAATTTCCCTTATGGCACTGGCGCTCACTGCGGGCACAGTAACAGCGCAGGACAGGCTCTATGCCGACGAATTTCCACTTGGTGACGTGACGCTGCTCGACGGTCCGCTGAAGAAGGCCCGCGACCTGAATATCAAGACACTGCTGCAGTATGACTGCGACCGACTGTTGGCACCTTACCTCAAGGAGGCAGGTCTTACCCCCAAAGGGAAGTCTTATCCTAACTGGGATGGTCTTGACGGTCATGTTGGTGGTCACTATCTGACGGCGATGGCCATCAATGCTGCTACTGGCGATGCAGAGTGCCAAAAGCGGATGGACTATTTCATCAGCGAACTGAAGGCCTGTGCCGAAGCCAACGCGAAGAACCATCCTGAGTGGGGCAAGGGTTATGTAGGCGGTGTGCCTGGAAGTGACCGTATCTGGTCTACCTTTAAAAAAGGTGACTTCGGAGCTTACTATAGCGCGTGGGTACCTTTTTATAATATCCATAAGATGTATGCCGGCCTTCGCGATGCTTGGGTCTATTGCGGTAACGAAGAGGCCAAACAGCTCTTCCTCGGCTTCTGTGACTGGGCCATCGATCTGACGGCAGGACTTTCGGATGATCAGATGGAGCGTATCCTGCATACCGAGCACGGCGGTATGAACGAGGTGCTGGCAGATGCATATGCCATCACCAACGACAAGAAATACCTTGACGTGGCGAAGCGGTTCTCTCATCGCAGACTGCTGTTGCCTCTCTCGCAGCGGCAGGATTGTCTCGACAATATGCACGCCAATACCCAGGTGCCCAAGGTGGTGGGCTTCGAGCGTATCTCAGAACTCTCGGGCGATGAGCTCTATCATGATGCCAGTGCCTATTTCTGGGATATCGTGACTGGTGAGCGTACACTGGCATTCGGTGGTAACAGCCGACGTGAGCACTTCCCCAGCAAGGAGGCCTGCAAGGACTTCGTGGAGGATATCGACGGCCCTGAGACCTGTAATACCAACAACATGCTGAAACTCTCCGAGGAACTGCACCGTAGGAATCCCGAGGCACGCTATGCCGATTTCTACGAGTTGGCTACCTTTAACCATATTCTCTCCAGCCAGCATCCACAACATGGTGGCTATGTGTACTTCACTTCTGCCCGTCCACGTCATTACCGTAACTACTCGGCTCCCAATGAGGCCATGTGGTGCTGTGTGGGAACAGGTATGGAGAACCACGGCAAGTACGGACAATTTGTGTATACCCATAAAGGGGATGCCTTATTCGTGAACCTCTTCGTGGCCTCGGAACTGAACTGGAAGGCAAAAGGCGTGGTGATTCGTCAGGAGACACAGTTCCCCTATAGTGAGACGAGCAAGCTGACCATTGCTGAGGGTAAGGGCAGGTTTGCCTTGATGGTGCGTTACCCAGGATGGGTGAAGCCCGGGCAGTTTGAGGTGAAGGTGAATGGTGCGCCTGTAGGCATCGTTACGGGACCCTCGTCGTATGTCGCCATCGACCGTCAGTGGAAGAAGGGCGATGTCGTAGAGATGACGTTCCCCATGCACAATAGTGTAAAGTATATTCCCAATCTGCCGCAGTATATTGCGCTGATGCATGGTCCTGTCATGCTGGCAATGAAGACGGGAACAGAGGATCTGGCGATGCTGATAGCCGATGACAGCCGTTTCGGACAGTTGGCCGTGGGCAAGAAACTTCCCGTCGATCAGGCACCTATCCTGATTAATAACCAGATTGCCGACATCGCCAATCAATTGTCACCCATTGCTGGCAAGCCGCTCCACTTTACACTCTCTACCAAGATGGTCAATGAGATCCGCAACGAACTGATACCCTTCTTCGAACTCCACGATTCCCGCTATATGATGTACTGGCTGGCACTTTCAGAGGATAACTACAAGGGCTATCTCGACAATCTGGCCAAGCAGGAACAGGAACGTCAGGCACTCGAAGACCGCACGGTAGACAAAGTGCAGCCTGGTGAGCAGCAGCCCGAGAGTGACCACTTCATGGAGACCGACGATTCATCGGTAGGCAACTCCAACGACGTGTTCTACCGTGATGCCAGCGACGGACATTACTTCAGCTATCTGATGCAGACGGGCGGAGAGACAAACCTGAGCCTGCGCCTGAAATACTGGGGTGTAGGCGAGTGGAAGAGCCATGAGTTCGACATCTTCGTCGACGATGTGCTGGTGAAGGAAGTGAACAATACGGGCAAATACCGCATCTCCGAGTTTAAGTATGAGACCTACCCTGTGCCTGCCGAAGCTCTGAAGGGTAAGAAGCAGGTGCGCGTGAAGTTCGTAGCCAAACCCAAGAAACAGATTGGCGAGATCTATGAGGTAAGACTGGTAAAATGAAAACTGGTCTAGGAATCAGTTCTCAGGAAGATCTGGGGTTTGTTGTTTCTCCTTAGCCTCCTTCCTGCTTCTCAATTCGTCCATATAGCCTGCTGTCACAATACCTGACGGCAGGGCTATGATGGCGATACCCACCATCGACGACACGATGCTGATGGCCCGGCCTAAGGTAGAGATAGGATACAGGTCGCCGTAGCCCACAGTCGTCAGCGTACAGGCGGCCCAATAGAAGGCATCAAAATAGGTATCAAACAGGTATTTGCCTGTTGCGGGATTGATATCCTCTTCGGCATGGAACATGATTAGGGCCGTGACGAAGATATAGAAGATGGCCAGCGACAGGACCGTCAGCAGAATTTGGCGCTGCTTGCGGATGACAGACAAGATAATCTCCAGCGGCTCGAAATACCTGATGATCTTGAAGACACGCAGGATTTTCAGTAACCTCGGCACACGGAAAAGTTTGAACGAGGGTACAAGCAGATGGAATATGGGAAGGATGGAGAGCAGATCGATGATGGCCATCGGCGTAAAGGGGTGGATGATGAAGGCCATGGGTTTCTTTCTGCCCGAGATGTAGTCTGCCGTGTACCATCTCAGGATATAGTCGACGATGAAAAGCAGACTCGAGATCAGGTCAAACCACCAGAACAGCTTGTAATACGTTCTGAACATCAGGGGCACAATGCCGATGATAATGGCTACAAGCATCACGACATTATAGGCACGTGATGCCAAAGTATCTTTGTGACTGGGCTCAATGAGCTTGTAGATTTCTTCGCGTGAAAGCATAGTCTTTGGTTATTGTTTTTGCAAAGATACGGAATAAAATAGGAAAAACAAGCAAATTAGCGGAAAAATGTAATAAAAATAGGGAAAAATCTTGCAAATTTGCTTTTTTATACTTATCTTTGCACTCGACACCCTATCGTTCTCCTGGGGCGAAGGGGGTCAGGGTACTTTGAAAAAAAAGACGTTAACATATAACTCCCACGTCTTTCGCGTTGAATCATGCGATTACTATTAATCCGCCGAATTTGGGAGAGAGGAGGCACAAAACCTAAACGAAAATGAGAAAATTACTGCTACTCATTCTCACATTCCTTGTCATGACTGTACTGCCGGCAGTGGCAGACGGCATTAGCGTAATGAGTTTCAAACTGTTGGAAACCGATCTGACGGCTAACACTCATGGAACACAGAAGTTTGATCAGAATGGCGACAAGGCTGCCCTGATTAAGATTGTAACCCCCGAGAAAGGGTTCCAGTTCAACGGTGGATCGCTTGGTATCGTTGGTACTGAGGAGAAACCGGGCGAAATCTGGCTTTATGTACCGCCACGTGCCCAGAAGCTTACCGTTACCCACCAGGTGTTCGGTGTGCTACGCGACTACTATTATCCTGTATCAGTGCAGGGCGGACGTACCTACGAGATGCTGCTCGACATCGGTATCGGTCGTTATGTGACCATTACCACCTCGCAGGCAAAGTCCGACGTCACCATCGACGGTGAGTATGTTGGACAGTCACCGATCTATAACCGCTATATGAACTACGGCCGTCATGCCGTCGTTACCCAGAATGGCATCTACGAGGGTCAGGACACCATCGTCGTATCCTTCAACGACAGCAAGGAGACCAAGATGGTGAACATCGCCATGCAGGATATGAGCCGCCACTTCGGTGAGGTGACCGTGAATGTAGAGAACAATGCCGACATCTGGTTCAACGACCGTCAGGTAGGTACCAGTACCTGGAGCACCCAGCTCCGTGAAGGTACTTACACCATTGAGACTCGCAAGAACGACTGTGACCCCGTGAGGACTACCTTCACCGTACAGCCACAACGCCAGAACACCATCACGGCAGCACCGCCGGCACCCCACACAGGTCGTCTGAACATCTACACCCGTCCTCGTAGTGCAAAGGCTATCCTCAATGGTACGACTCCCATCGACGTGGCAGAGTTGCAGACATTGCCCGTAGGTACCTATCAGCTGGCCTTCAGCCATAAGGGCTATGTGGGTACCGATCGTGAGTTCACCATTACACACAACCAGACGACGACAGATACCGTGACGCTGGCCCGTGTGAAATACATCAAGCCCAATGCCTTCTACTTCGGTGCCGGCTATACCCTGCGCTCACTTGGTGGTATCACGGCCCTCGCAGGTATTACCTTTAAGAACATCGACCTGCAGGCAAGCTATACGTTCGGACTTACCGAGAGCGACGACGTGAGATGGTACAGCACCGACGGTAACGACAGCTACCTGAGCAGCATCGCCTACAAGCGCTCTACGTTTGCCGTGAAACTCGGTTATCAGATTGTACTCACCGAGCGTCTTGGCATCACCCCGCAGATAGGCTATGAGGCTGAGAAACTCTCTGGTTCGGTTAAGGACGGCACGAATCTCTATGGCGACGGTGCCTCTGCTAGCTGTATCTCACTCGGTGCCAAACTCCTGTGGGCGCCGATACAGCGACTCTACCTGTTTGCCAACCCCGCCTTCTCCATCGGCGCAAGCAAGGATGATAACTTCAAGAAGATTGAGGACAACAGTGATATCTCAGCCGGTGGCTTCATGATGAGCCTTGGCGCTATCCTCAACTTCTGATCGACACCTTATTTATAATATAAAGAGACAAACGGTATGAACAGAAAACATATCCTAGCAGTATTGTCATCCCTCCCCCTACTGGCATGCCTGTTCGCCTGCACTTCCGACAATGAGGAAAGCAAGGCCGAAGAAGAGATGCTGAACGTGGAGCGTGAGGTGGCATTTGCTGCCACAGAAACCAGCTGGAGCGTGAAGCTCACCGCCGACTGCGCCTGGGAAGTGACCAGCGTGGAGAATAGCGGATGGGATGACTTCTCGGTATCGCCCAAAAGTGGCAAAGGTAACAGCGTCTTGGTGATCAGCTCCGAAGCAAACCACACGTCAGAAGACCGCGTTGCCACCTTCATCATTCAGACGAAGGGAGGCCTGAAGCAGAAGGTCACCGTGCACCAGTCGGAGAGCGGTGCTGATCTGAGCATCAATAATCAATTATTCGACTTTGACGACAAGGAGGGCACACAGACCCTGACTGTCAAGTGCAACACTAATTGGGAAATCCTCGGTTTGACAGGCTACGACTGGCTTGAGATCGGACAGACCTCAGGTGGTGCAGGCGAATTTGAGATCCCCATCAAGGTGAAGGAAATCTTCGACGATGCCGAGCGCGCAGCCCTGTTTGTGGTATCAGCAGGCAGTCTGGGCGACAACACCTTCGATGTGATGGTCACCCAAAGCGGCAAACCGCAGATTTCGCTGGCACTCAGCACCTATGCGCTGCCGGTGGTGGCTGCAGGCGGCACACAGACCATCACCGTCACCTGCGACGGTGCCTGGAGTGCGGCTGTTCCCGCATCGATGGGGTGGGTAAGTATCTCCCCGACATCGGGCGTCGGCAATGGCGAGATCACCGTCACCTGCGATGCCAACACTTCTATTCAGGAACGTCTTACAGTATTGACGGTTTCGGCTGGCACACAGCGACCTCAGCGAGGTGACGTGGTTATCACGCAGTCTCCTAACTAAACAGATAACGATATGAAGACAAAGAATCTATACAGCATATTACTGGGCATGACGCTTATCGCATGCCTGGCGGGCTGCAAGTCCGACGAGACGACAGATGCCAAGCCTGCTTTGGAATTGGTGATGATACCCGACAAGGAGATCGTCATCCCTGCTTCCGAGACAGGAACGTCGGTGAATGTCATTGCCGACTGCTATTGGGAGATTACCGCTGTCGATAATTCCACATGGGATGATCTCACGGTATCGCCCCGCTCCGGTGAGGGCAACGGCACCATCGTGTTTACCTCAGAGAAGAACAAGTCGTCGCTAGACCGCACGGCCACCATCGTACTTGCTACCAAGGGAGGTCTGCAGCAGGTGGTAAAGGTGCGCCAGTCGAAGAGCGATGCGGCCTTGAGTATCAACAACGATTATTTCACCTTCGGTGATACCGGTGGTGCGGCTAACCTCGTCGTTGCCAGCAACAGCAACTGGGAAATCAAAGGTGCTGATGGCATCGATTGGTTAGAGATAGGAACAACTTCCGGTGGTTCCGGTACCACAGAGGTGCCTATCAACGTGAAGCAGGCTTACAACGAGCTTGAGCGCAGTGCCAATCTTTCTGTTGTCTCTGGCGACAATGAGCTGCCGTTCAACATCTACCAGCCTGGTGTATCCTCGATAGCCCTGATGGTCAATCCTACAGCCCCTCAGACGTTCCCTGCTACCAGTGGCTCTCAGATTTTCAATGTCAGCTGTAACGCTGCGTGGTTTGTCCATGTACCCTCTTCGGCAACGTGGATCAATATAAATCCGATGATGGGTCTTGGAGACGGTGAGTTCACCGTTACCTACGGTGACAATCCCTCTGTTCGCGATGAGCGTCAGGCTTATTTCATCGTCACCTCTGGTGCCAAGGATATCAAGCAGGTGGATGTCTACCTCAGTCAGGAACCCGCCGAGGAGGTCATCATCCCCGAGGAGCCGCATAACATCGATCCAAGTCTTACACGTTAAAACGATCAGGCAATGAAGAAATATCTATTATCAATTATATGCACCCTGCTGCCGATCTTCGCATCGGCTCAGGAGCCGTATGCTATCCTCATCGACGAAGGTACAGCTTTGGAGTTCCGTTACGACAATAATCGCAGTTCTTACCCGGATGCGATGAGCATTGGGCCATTTGCTAGTTATAGTGACAGGGGTTGGCATGATATCGCCAATTCTATTTACTCTGTTGTGTTTGACCCCTCGTTTGCCAATTACACCTCTCTTACAAGCACGGCTTGGTGGTTCTCAAATTGTAGGAATCTCGAGACAGTTCTTGGTATTGAATACCTGAACACCTCGAATGTGACATCCATGAGAGGAATGTTCAACTGGTGTACAAATCTGACAAGTATAGATGTAAGTCATTTCGATACTTCCAAAGCAACGGATATTGCTTTTCTTTTCAGTAATTGCTCTAGTTTGACAAGTTTGGATGTGAGCAACTTCAATACTTCAAATGTGACAGTTATGGAGGAGATATTTGGATACTGTTCTAGTCTGACGAGCTTAGATGTGAGTAGTTTCAACACTTCCAAGGTTACTGTAATGGGTAATATTTTTGAAGGCTGTTCAGGTTTAACAAGTTTGGACGTTAGTAATTTCGACACCTCCAGTGCATACTTTATGGAAGAGTTCTTCAGAGGATGTACAGGTCTTACTTCATTGGACATTAGCAATTTTAATACCGCCAATGTGGTTCATATGGATCAAATGTTCCAAGATTGTTCGAATCTGCTGACTATTTATGTCGGCGCCGATTGGTCTACTGCTAATGTAACTGAAAGTGACAATATGTTTACCGGTTGTACAAGTCTTGTTGGTGAAAGTGGTACGACTTACGACTCCAACCATACTGATGCAGAGTATGCCCGTGTTGACATGGCTTCATCTCCAGGATATTTCACTTACAAGAATGGCGGTTCTTCTGGCGATTACTGGATGGAACTGGAATCTACACTGCAATATGCGGATGATGTGTATGCAAGGGCACGCGACAACAGCAATGTTGAGCCTTGGATGCTGGAAGAGCTCTCGGAGTTTATGAATCGAGGTAGCGACATGCTTGATGCCCATGAGGCTGACGAACAAGAAGTGCGTCACATGATCGAGGAGATCAACTATATCTGCTGGGAGATAGAAGAAGCAATGAATCGGGAACCTGAGCCTTCCGGCGAGGCAGAGCCATACGCTGTCCTCAGCAACGAAGGACTTGTCGTGACATTCTATTATGACAATCAGAAAGACAATCGCGGAGGAATAGATCTTAACTCATCATGGACCCCTAACAGTCCATATGAGACGGCTACCACAGCTGTTATTGACGATTCGTTTGCTTCTTACAGTCCTACCAGCACTGCGTACTGGTTTTGCGGTTGTAGGAATATAACCTCCATTTCAGGAATTGAGAACATTAATACGGAGAACGTAACATCTATGCTTGGTATGTTCCAGGGATGTTCGCATCTGACAGAAATCAATGTAAGCGGATTTAACACGAGCAGTGTTGGGGAAATGGGCAGCATGTTCGAGGCATGCTCTGACTTGACAACCCTTGACTTAAGTTCCTTTAATACTGCCAACGTAACTGGTATGAGTTACATGTTCGCAAATAGTATGAGCCTTAGGACTATCTATGTAAGTAGCAGTTGGTCTATTACAAGTGTTACGAATAGTGCGGATATGTTCAGCGAATGTTATAGCCTTGTGGGAGGCCGAGGAACGGAATTTAGCCAAGATTATACGGGCGTTGACTATGCCCATATAGACGGCGGCACGAGTAATCCAGGCTATCTCACAGACATCAATGCTGAACCTACCGAGGGCGAAGCCCGCTTCGACGGACTGACGGCTTGGGTATATGGTGACGCGACGCTGGATGATGCATTTGCGGAGGTAGGACGTGAAGAAGCCCTGAAGACCATTGCTGCCATTGTTTGGGAAGGCAACGGCGAACTGACATCGGAACAGATGCAGGGAATCACGAACCCGAATCTGCTCGTTTACGTGAATGAGGCTTCGAAGGCTCCTGCTGGGGTGCAGAACGTCATTGTAAATGGCACTGCTGCTCAGATTGTGCTCACCGATGCCTCGGGCAATAACAATTTCTTCTGCCCGGAGCCGTTTACGGCACAGAGCATCAGCTACACCCGTAATTTCTCGCAGACCACGGAGATTGGTGTAAGCCGCGGATGGGAGACCATCGCCCTGCCTTTCAACGTGCAGAGTATCTCTCACGGCAGTCATGGTGCCCTCGTACCCTTTGGCGGTGGCAACGGCGGCTATCCCTTCTGGCTCCACCAGTTGCAGGACAACGGTCTGACACCTGTCACCGCGATGGAGGCTAACACGCCTTACCTTATCTGTATGCCTAACAACACAGTCTATCCTTCGGCATACAATCAGGCAGGCAGCGTTACCTTCGCTTCGTCAAATGTCACCGTTCCTAGGACAGAACCTCGTGAGGCCTTTGGCGCCAACGTGATACTGATGCCCGCCTTCCAGAATCAGGGAACAAGTCCCGACATCTTCACGCTGAACGTCGGTGCTGCTCGCGACAGCTATGCTGAGGGCAGTGTGTTCATCAGCAACTACAGCAATGTGCGACCCTTCCAGGCTTATGTCCGTCACTCGAGCCAGGCCCGTGGAACGGATGATATCCAATTCATCCCGCTGACGAGCATCGGTGGTGGCGATGATACGACTGCCATCATGGAGATCATCCAGCCCGCTGCCAGCGGCACAGGCGACTGGTACTCCCTCGATGGTCGCAAGCTCAGCAGCAAGCCCACCCAGAAGGGTATCTATATCCAGAATGGTAAGAAAATCGTAATAAAGTAATGAAACGCTATTTAGGCATAACGGCTCTGTTGCTGCTGTCCGTATGGGCGGCGGCACAGAAGCCTTTGGATGAAATCGCCCGCATCAAGGCCAATGATGACTATATATGGGGCGAAGGTCGAGGCGATACCGATGCGAAAGCCACGCAGTCGGCCCTCAACGATCTGATCAGTAAGATTTCCGTCACCGTGCAGAGCGAGACCAGTCTTGACATGCAGCAGATCAATGACGGCAAGAACATTGACTCCAAGTCGGCGATGGAGGCCGTCATCAAGACCTATGCCACTGGCAGTCTGACGAACACCAAGAGCATCTTCGTCACTCACGAGCCCAATGCCTACGTCTTCCGCTACATGGAGAAAGACGAGCTCGAGAAGATCTTCGAGGAGCGCGAGGACCGTATCCTCAGCTATGTCTATACCGCCCAGAATGCCGAGCGCGAAGGCCGTATCGACGATGCCCTGCGCAACTACTACTGGGGCTTCTGTCTGCTGAAGAGCCTGCAGCATCCTAACAAGGTAAAGCTCGATCAAGATGGCGTGAAACACACGTTGACGGTGTGGATTCCCGAGCAGATCAATCAACTGCTGGGCAACATCAAGACCGAAATCGCCAAGATCGACGGCAATGTGGTCGACCTGTTCATCACCTACAAGGGCAAGCCCGTCACCAGCCTCGACTTCCGTTTCATGGATGGCCAGAACTACAGCTTCGTCAATTCCGCCAAGGACGGTATCTCCCAGATAGAGCTCAACCCTGCTACACCGACAGACAAGCTACAATTGAAATATGAATACGAGTTCACGGGGCAGATGCGACAGGATCGCGAGCTGGAGATGGTGATGGACGTGTTCAATCCAACGCCGTTCCCCAAGGCAACGGTCGTTGTCAACGGTGGCTCGAAGAAGGAGATGAAGGTAGCGATGATGCAGTTCCAGGAGGCCGTAACCACCATGAGCGAGGCTACCCACGCCACCGTTGCCGAGAAGCCCGACTTCTATGCCAAGACCGTCAATCAGATCATCAACGCCATCAAGAGCCGCAAGTATGATCAGGTGAAGACCGCCTTCACCGATGAGGGTTACGACATGTTCACCCGCCTTATCAACTATGGCACCGCCACCATCCTCGGCAATCCCAAGCTCCACTTCTACCGCCTGGCAAACCGCATCATCTGCCGCAGCGTGCCCATGAAGTTCGCCTTTAAGAACAACCGCCGCTCGTTCGTAGAAGATGTCACCTTCACCTTCAACGAGCGTGGCCTGATAGAGTCGATTGCCTTCGGTCTCGACAAGGCAGCGCGCGATGACATCTTCAACCGTGAGGCCCGGGGCTGGAACGACAGCATCCGCATGGTGATAGCCACCTTCCTCGAGAACTACAAGACTGCCTTCGCCCTGAAGCGTGCCGACTATATCAAGAGCATCTTCGACGACGATGCCATCATCATCGTGGGTCACGTCATCCGCAAGGCCCAGCGCAATGCAGAGAACGAGAAGTATCTCGACAACGAGATGGTGAAACACACGCGTCTCAGCAAGCAGGAATACATCCGCAACGTGGAGCGCAGCTTCAAGAGCAATGAGTTCATCAACATCCGCTTCACGGATAACGATGTGAAGAAGATGGGTGTGGGAGCCGACACCTACGGCATACAGATCCATCAGGACTATTACTCCTCGTCGTATGCCGACACGGGCTACCTCTTCCTGATGGTAGACCTCAACGACCCGGATCTGCCCTGCATCAAGGTACGCACCTGGCAGCCCAAGCGCGATCCCAACATCAACAGCAACTTCGACAAGAGCGACCGTTACTACGGTCTCATCTACGGCGGAAACTTCTAACCTGAAAGATAGGAAGAAAGTATATTTTGCGACAGATTTCATGCCCGTGCATGGAGTCTGTCGCAATTTCGTTTTGCTGTCGCTACTACTGCAGACAAAAAAGAGAAAAATGTTTGGAATGAAGCGAAAACCGTCGTACCTTTGCATCGTCAATCAGAACAAAAACGGTTGACAAGTGATTTGAGAATTTAAAAATAAAAATAGTATTAACAGTTAAAATTAAAGAAAGGAAAAGAATTATGGCAAAGACACCAGTTTCAATGAAGATCGACGGTTACAAGGACCGCGAAGTAATGATGGTTAACTACGAGTTC
>OMXK01000044.1 GCA_900314995.1 uncultured Prevotella sp. | reverse complement strand
GATTGTTGCAGATACAAAATTACAAATCTTTGGGGACTTATCGAAAGGTTTGTCCCCATTTTGTTTGGCTCTGTTTCATTTTTTATCGGACACCACTAAATAAAGATGGAAACAAATACTTTCTTCATATGCTCAAAATGTTTTATTGGTCTACTCCAATTTTGACAGGTCGCTATAGTATATTTTGAATTCAGAAATCTCCCCCGATTTTCTACAGATGTATCTGTAGTAGATTCCTCTATGAGTTTCAACCAGTAAATCAATCATGGGTTGCATTTCGTGATATACTGTTTTGAGATTTTTCAACTGAATATCCCTTGACATAGCATGTTCTTTGAATTCAGAAAAGAAATCATCGTCAACTTTATATACGTAGACCAAAGCATCACGTTCCAGCAAGACTTCTTCTGTCGTGATGTTCTCGTCCATGTTCTGTGGAAGACTGATATTCTTCTCAATTATGAATCGTCTCAACTGATTTTCAGCACTTTGACTAGAATTCATCGTGTTTGATAATTCGTAGGATTCCCTTGCTTTTTCTCTAGAACACTTTGAGATATAGACGAAAGACATTAACACAATATACAATAGAAAGGCTTTGCCAATACAACCAAGAGCCTTCATTCCCTTACCTTTCTTTTTGGGCACAAATGGCTTGGGGGGCTTATATCCTGGACTTAATATCGTATTAACAACAAAGGCACGCTCTCGTTCAATACCCGACAACAGCCATTCGTCCCCTGTCTTGTATGTTTCAAAACCTTCTGTTATCGCCTTTTGGTATTCTTTATTATATGCCGTTTTCAAAATATATGAAGCTCCTAACACTCGATATGCTTCTTCTACGTCAACACGAACTTGATACTTTGGGCTTGATGGATTGGCAGAATCGGCTCCAAGGGTGTTAACTAAAGTAGTATATGCATTTTTGATATCTTCATCACGTGCAGGATAAGACAATTTCAAAATGGAATAATAATCTTTGAACATAGTCATTACATTTTGTCAAACTAATGGATGCTCTCTTAATTTCCATAAGAGGTCATTGAAATATTTCTCAATCCGCGGGTCATAACCATCAGGATGTCCGAAGTTTGGATATTTATATGCTTCCTCAAATTTCTCTTGTGTACTTTCTATGACGAAGGCAAGGAACGGAT
This sequence comes from uncultured Prevotella sp., assembly GCA_900314995.1. Taxonomy (GTDB): domain Bacteria; phylum Bacteroidota; class Bacteroidia; order Bacteroidales; family Bacteroidaceae; genus Prevotella. The sequence continues at coordinate 39,004 of OMXK01000044.1, read as the reverse complement.
AAGCGTATTTGTATGCACACCATATGAGGCCAATATAAACTGGATAGCATAGAATGTCAAAGAGGATTCCTGTTTCTCTCATTAAATCATTAAAATGACTTATTATAAAGAAGAAAATGAATATGAGAAAAAAGACAGCCAACACCTTGAAGAAGTTACTTCGATGCTCGTAAATTGTATGCCTTTCAGCAGCCTCCTGACGACGTTGCTTTATAAGCTGCTCATATCTATAGACATCTTGCTTCGTGATGCCATAGTCAGAAAGCTTAAGGAATTCCTCATTGTTGTTTCTCCACAAGAAGCTACTTTCGCTCCATGTAAATCCCATCCCAGTGCGATAGAAATCGAAAGGTTCAAAGTTTTCTTTGCTGTCAGCCATAATAGTTGCTTATAAAAAACGCGGGTCGAATATAGAGGGTATAACACCAGATAAAACTAAAGAGAGAAAAATAATAGTCAAAGGGGCTATTACAACTGCCAATATGGTTGCCCAGACATAGTTCTTAGGCAGACCGAAATATTTGATTGCTTCGGAGGCCAAAGCATAAGACAACAACCAAGCAATTAGACAAACGACCAATGCAATCACAGCCAATATGATAAAGAAAAACCAATCCCCACCAGTTACATGCATGGCAGAACCTATGACATTCTTTCCATACATATACACGTAGAACAGCCCCATAAGCACTAACATGTACTTATCAGTCTTGCCCATCTTCTCTTTGTTCTCCATTCTTGCTTACTTTTGCGAGTATCTGTATTTGTCTTGAACTCTCTTCACCCCATCTTTAACGCTAGGAGTAACATTAAAAAGAATAATGAGGAGCAAAATAATCATCCCTCTTAGAGAACTTGTATGGAATTCACTTTGCTGACTATAATAAATAAAACTCAGCAGGAAGGCAATGCAGAAACAACCTCCAAGCTTGCAGAGATATAGAAGCCACGTGTCATTGGTGCTCATCAAGACACTAAGCTCCGGATGTTTCTCATATTTTTTCTTCACAAGGTTATAACCTAACACGTTCATGACAATAATCAAGAGGAAAGCGAGCATAGCCGCACTACTTCCTGAAAGAATTAATACAAAAGAGATTACCGCGCATGCATAAATCGTAATCGAAGTTCCTAAGTTTTTTGTTTCCATAATTCTTATTTGTTTTGGTCATTTGGCGAAAGAAAGGTGTGAACTAACCCCGTAGTCAGGGGTCGGTTCCGCTGATCACATAATGTGCGAATCACACTTTTTTTTAATCCCAAGTTATTCATACTTAAAAATATTTGCAAAAATACGAAATCTATTTCAATCGAAAGATTATGTTAGGGCAAGGCTTGCGAAAAGTCGATTTTACTCCCATGTCACCATGTTTCGAGGCAACGCCACCTTCTTAGCCTCACCTCTTTGTCCGTCAATATAATAGCTTTTAGCCATATAGTCATCAAACTGTCCTACGAAGGCGGCTCTTATGCGGGCGCACTTCTCATTGATAGAGTTGAGCATGGGATTTGTCACATCCTCTATACTCTGTATTGCTCTGTCTGTCAATCCTGATGGCTTTAACAGATTATAGATTCCTGTTAGTTCCTCTCGATAATCTGGCAACTGTTTGAATGCGATCCCCTCTGGATGACGAAGGAACAACAGATAGACAGCCTTTACCAGTGGTTCCATCTTAATCTCCATATTGTTGTAGTCGGGCAGAAGAATACGCCAATCTTTTGTAATAACAAGACGGCTTAGACGGTTGTCTGGGTGAATCAACTGTTCCAAAAGATATTCTGCAATACCACGCTGGCGCAACTTGCTGATTCGCTCTCGCACTTCCTCCATCAATTCGTTAATTGTTTCTTCTTGCTCCTCTGGGCTAAAGTTATCATCAGCAAAATTGGCAGAATCGCATTCGGCATCTCCCCATTCATCATAACTTTGAGTCGAGCCTTCAAGAAGTCTGTCATGCCGTTCTTTTTCTATTGCAATTTGCTTACCTATCCTATGGAGTTGGTCAGCCAAAGGCTCTCCACTCTTCGATGACAATGGATAGAAACGATTTGTGGCTTTATCCTTTCCGTCCCTCCCTCGGTGTATATCCTCAGTCCGAATGAATCCTTGTTTTATCTTTTCTTTGTCTGAAGGGTTCTCCAGATACTGAAGCAGAAAGTTATTCCCAATGGATATTTCCGAAAGTTCTACATCGTTGAGATATGGAGCCCTGTATTGAAGGACTCGTTTGTCTTTAAGCTTCTTAATGAGCAGAGGTAGATAGATGATATGGAAACCTATCATCTGTCCCCAACCTTCCAATACCTCTGGATGCTTCTCTAAAAGTTCCGATAGTGCTTTATCCTCTTCGTTTGCTACATACACCAGTTCCTTGGGTGATAGTTTGCCGTCTAACTTGAACTCAATTGTATTATCCTCGATCTTTATCTGATCTTGGGGTGGTAGCGGCTGATAGTTAATTGCGGTCTTCTTTTCCGACCGCTTCTCCAATACATACAATCCAATGAGCAAAGCGGCAACCACTACATCAATCACATTCCATGTAGCACGTCCCAATGCAATCTTGTATATCGGTTGAAACAACAATGCCAAGACACCAAACACCGTTGCGGCGATTGATTTATTGCGACAATAATACTGGTATGCCATCAAACCGAATACCACCATCGCCACAAACCGCACCAACTGGAAATACCCATACGGCATTGGTGCCAAGCACAGCAGCATCAAGGCTGCAAGAATGAGATAGACCTGTTTCATCATCTACTTGTTATCTTCGATTGAATAGTGTTGACACACCAATCTATATCATCTTTTATTTGATATGGCATGAAGCGAATCACATTCCACCCCATTTCTATAAGACGAGCATTCTTCAAATGTATTGCATAGCTCTGTTCGCTATTGTACTCAACATCATCTCCAACCTCTATTGCACATTTTTTTTCGACGAGAGCCAAATCTATGCGGTACTTATCAATAGTGTGCTGTGGATACGTTTTGATACCTTTGTCATAAAGGACTGTGTACAACTTCTTCTCCCAATCAGAAACAAAATCTGTCGTATCAACAGCAGAATACTCTCGTCCCAACTGAGGCATTTCATTAATGGTGACGCCAGAATTTCCATATAGCGTATCTGTATAATCTGCGAAATGAGCCAAATAGTGGATGTTCGAGTTCTGACAGAAAGCCTTGTTGCCAATAACAATCAGACTCGCCCGCGCTCGTGTAATGGCCACATTGAACAAGTTAGGTGTGCTCCCTAAGAAATTCAAAGTTCCCTGAGGTGCTCCGTCAGATACAACAGGTGAGAAAATAATAACGTCCCTTTCGTCACCTTGAAATTTATGAGCGGTTGCAGCAATGAAATCGTGCTTTTTTACCAGTTCTTCATACAACCTTTTATGTGCCTCTTGCAATTGGTGCGTAATACGTTCCGCCTGGCGCTTGAATGGAGTCACAACACCAATAGTTCCGATATAGTTGCTACTTACCAGTCCCTTAAGTTGTTCTACCACAGCGTTGATTTCCTCCTGATTGTAGGCACTTCCTGCTTGGGGTCTTATCGTGTTGCCAGTTACATCTTTCCATACAACACTCTTATCAGGACCAAACGGAAACTTCAACTTGGAATAGTCCGTTGCAACCCTCAACAATCCATTATAAAACTCTCTGTTTGAGAAATCTATTATACTGGCATGACTTCGATGATGGTCACGCAGATGAACCAAATCATCTCCATGCCCAACTGCAACAGCCAAGTCGAAAAGCGAATGAATGCAATATGAGAACAGGGCATCTATTTCATGCTTTTCCACAAGTTCCCTATCTTGCTGCCGGGTCATTGTTGTTATGTGCTTCAACTGGTGTGGATCGCCAATAATAACAGCCCGTTTGGCTCTGAACAACAAGGGAATGATGGATGCAATGTCACATTGGCTTGCTTCGTCTATGATAACCAAGTCATAACAACCAGCAGAGAAAGGTAAGCGTCCTCTTGCAGAGAGTGATGTCACTGCGCATATCGGCATCAGCCGAGTCAGTAGCCTTTCAATTCTCTTATATTCATATGCAAGTTGACTGTTTCCCATATCTCCGTTGTTCAGTTCCATATTAGCCAAGAATGAGGCTATTTGTTGACGATATGCGTCGGGAATCTGAGGTGCACAGGTCACAAGCCACTTGTTCCATAATGTCCTTGCTGCAGAAGAAAGCCTTTTCTTAATGTCGTTCAACTTTACGTCCAAGTCTTCAAACGATGTTCCATCATTGTACTTATCCAACTTGACCTTGTACTCACACAACTGGCGATATTCCGTCAAAGCCCCTTCTTGCTCTGAAAGTACACTCTCGTCAAACTGTGCAGGCTCCAATTCTTGACGTTTAATGCCCTTTAGCAGCGTGTTATATGCAGCAAGACTGTCTTCAAAGACTTGAATTCTCTCTTTCTTGACAAACATCCATATGAGTTTTGTCCAAAAGGATTGTTTCTCTTTCTGCGATGCATTCCAATTGTGCTTTAGTTCCTCCAACTGACGAGTGAACGTGTTTTCCGTCGTCTTGTTACAGAAGTGCTGCCATCCTTTCCACCTGTCTTTTACAGCGGATAACTTTCCTTGCATTCTTGTTAGTTGATTGCATGCGTCTATTACAGATTGCTGTTGCTTTATGATAGTTGCTTTTTCCGATAGAAGTGCCTCATATTGTCTTTTCGCATTATTGAATTCTTGTTGCTGGGCAGGTGTAGGTTGGGGGGCATGCAGTAGTCTTCTCAGATACTCAGCAATCTGTGTAAAGTCACGCCTACCTCCCAATCTTATCATGATAGGTCTCTCTCCCAAGGCATTTGTACGTTGCTCCACCACATCCACTGCCTTGTTGTTCTTGCTGGAGAAGATGGCGTTCTTCCCTTTGTGCGCAAGATTCACAATAAGGTTTGCAACAACTTGTGACTTTCCTGTTCCTGGAGGTCCTGTCACTATTGTCAACGGTGCATGTAGAGCATGTCGTATAGCCTCGTCCTGTTCTGTATTCAGGCTGAGTACTTCAAGCAATTCCTCGTTTTGAATCGATGACAGACTTGCCTGTCCGACTTCACCATACAGCCACTGATACAGAGCGGTGTCTTTATAGCTGTCCTTGCTCATCTTCGACAAGGCGTTCAATTCCATTTCAAGTCCCATCGTGAAATTGCCTAAATCGGTCTGGAGGAGAATACAACGGTTATAGATTCCTTGAATATCTATATACGAAACCGATTCGTTGGGCTGCATGAGATCAGGATTAGGTTCTTCCTTCCAACCCCAGTTTGGCCGCAGAACTTTTAGCAATGTCGCTGCCGACTTTACATCCACTATCACATTGTCATCATTCAACCCCAGTTGTTCCTCCAAAAAGAGTAACTCCTGCATCTGCTCGTCTGCGTCGCTGATGTACAAATCCACGATAGCTTTATTCACAAAAGGAGTGGCAGACATATCAACAATGCCATAATCCGCAGTTACTTGGAAAAGCAGCAAAGGCACAATCTTGTCATTAGTCACCATAACAGGATACCCCACCAATGCCGTCTTTCTTTGCCTAGTGTTGTTGGTGATGAAACCGACTATCTCATCTTTGTTCGATCCATTGATATATGGAGTACTTATTTCAACAAACTGTGGATTGTTTTCATCAATGAGTTTCGGCACACTTACGCTGTTGGCATTTTCAAGTGCAAGACAATTCAAGTAGTACTTGCACAATCGTTTCAGCCTAGGATCTGCAAAGTCCATGTCAGGAATTGTTATTTGGTTATTAGGAATTGTCGGCATCGTATTTTCAGTATGAGGCTGTGGCGCAATGTTTATCAGAGGAGCCGCACTCAATTTTGTGGGCACAAAGTCTTGTTCATCTACAATCTTCGCATCCAGAATACGGTCTATTCTGAATGTCCGCTTGTCATTTTGCTTGTAACAGAAAGCTTCTATGTACCCCTCTCCGTATTCTTCCGAAGGAATAATGCCACCAATAACACGTTCGGAAAGTTCTCCGTTTCCTTTCCTGTAGTGGATAAACACTTTCTTATCCTCCACACGGGCCTGCCTAAGAATTTCTTCTATCATATCAATACTTATTCATGAAAGTAAATGACTTAATGATACTATTATGAATATCCTTCCAAATCTCTCTTTCTGCTTCTCGGTATGAAAAGGTCAACGTCACACTTTCATATCGATTAAAGATTTGATATACATTAACAATGACTGGAGGTTGCTTTCCTTCCCATCCTTTTCGTTTATATGAATAAAAGAGTACGGGAAAACCGTTGATGTCAAGTGGCTGGATGGTTAGCAACTTGATTAATGGTGTATGATTTATATTACATGCCTCTTCAACTGAATTGTGGACAAGATATAATATATCTCTGTCTACTACAATCTGATCGCCACGACCATAAATCGGTTCGTTTCTATCTTCTTTGTAATATTCAATTATTACCCTGCAATATTTTGAATATGCTGCTTTTTGTTCCGCATTTAGTCCCTTCTGTTGAAACACAATTTTATTCGAATGTGAACTTATACTAACTTGCTGGTTTCTATTTGTAATGTTGTTCAATTCCGAATCTTGTAATTCCAACTTGGATGGAATGCGAATAGTATATTTACCATTATATGAATACTGCAGAGTCTGTCCAATTGCAGTATTTGCCAATAATAGAGCATATATGATGAGACTACAAATGTATTTTTTCATACATACGGTTAATTGATTTGATTCAATTTATTCTTCACGTTTTTCCATCTGAAAGTTTTAATGACTTTAAAAAGATCCTTAAAGTCAGCAGAGTCCTTATCGTGATGAGAAACTGTTATATTAACCATCTCATCATAATTTTGCACGATGAATATATGACATGAAACTGCACCTTTACCCTTCGTATGCCCACCTCGTCTGTAATAAGCATCTACAGCATAAGAACGCCGCCAGTCGTGTTTGCCTATATATAAACAATCATAGAAAGGACCATTAAGGACTTTTCCTGCAGGTACTCCATCTTGTGCGCTAGGACTGTCAGGACCTTTGCCAAGTGCATTATCTACAATTTGTTCGAGAGCTTTATAAGTTTGAGGTTCATATGTATTTATGTAGTCAGTGACTGCATTGGCAGTTCCTTCAGGCACTTGGAAATAGCCAATCCATATTCTTCCGTATCTGTGTTCACCATTAGTAACAGAATCATTATGGCTAAACACAGCCTCGTTCTTTTCCAACATTCTCATACCGTCTATTATTGATGGTTTCATGTATGGCGGAATAGAAATCGTAAAAGAACTGTCCATTAAAGAATATTCAACCCAATCCGAGGGTGCAGTGAAATCAGAATCGTTAAGATGTATAAATGTATTTCCATACAACTCCACGTCACTAACATGATGATTTGTACATGATCCTAAAACGACTACGGTAGAAACTACCATCATTATAATCTTTCTCATAATTGTATTATTTAAAAAATTAAAAATCTCCTCCTGACCAACTGGAACCACTAGAATAGCTATTACTCTCCCATAAAGGGGGTATAACCTCGGACAGTCTTAATACAATAAAGGTAACTATCAGAAGTAAGCCAAAAGACACTATTATTATATTAATGTTTCGACTACTCTTACCTGATTTGACTTTGTACAATTTATTGCGAATATTTAATATCTCGTTTTCCAGTTGTTTGTTTGAATATGAATAAGATGTATTATTGCTGGCCTTGTATGCTTCGTATTCTTTATCATATTCAGGTCTAAGCTGGTTGGTCGAGCCTAAAACAGCATAGGCTTCTTGTATTTCATAATAAAACTGTTTCCCATAAAGGGGGTTGCCATCTGCTGAGTTATATTTTGCCATAGCAGAATTGAATGCTTTTTCAATTTCATCTTTGTCGGATTCTTTTTTCAGATCTAATGCAACATAATAATCCATGAATTCATTCTTATCTTGGATTGCCATGTTTGATTCCTTGTTTATCCACCGATATAAATGGCGTATCTCCAATGAAATGAATATAATTATCGCAAATGGAATGACATAAATAAGGCACAGGATTCCTAATGGTAAAGGCCCGAGTATAAATAGAGGGTAGTAAAGCATTGAAACCAAAGCCTTTTTCTCTTGTGAGCTATCTAATCTGCTATCATAATATGACTGCATTCTGTCCTGTATCAAATAGTCATACCTATACTCCTTCTTTTGTTTAGCATATAGAAAAGTGCATATTAATAGGTTCATAAAAACAATTGTGGAAATTGTTAGATACGCTAAGGCTCTTAAATCGACATAGCTATGATTATAATAGACAAATTGATAATCTGCATTCGTGAAAAGCTTATAGAAGACAAAAAAGTAGATAAGAACATTAAGTAAGGTCATATTGAATGAATACCTTAGCAAACTTTTGGCATGTTTGTTAACCGTTGGCAATTTTTCAGCCCTCTTATTCCTCAAATAAACAAAGCAAAAAGCAAGGACTAACGACAACAACAATGACAAAAGAGCCTTTGTTATGACAGCATTGTTATAATTCGACAAATTTGACGTTGTTATATTTCTTAGAAATATGTTTGCCTGTTCTGTCGTGTTATGATTTGCTTTAACTTCTAAAAAATATGCCTTCTCATTTGCAAAATAAATGCTTCGAATTGTATTTATGCCATCTTGAGATGCGGTAACATAAGATATAGCAGGTATCTTTTCCTTGTAATAATCCTTGCAATTTTCTCTTATCGTTTCTGACTTGACCTCTATAGGCAAAAACTTCCAATTCTTATACTCTGAGACTTTTGTCTCAAATTCATTAATCAATCTTTTATACGCAGTATCTCGATTTTCGAATAATGATATCTTGTCTGATATATCATATATGGAAAAGTTCCTTACGAACTTATATTCTTTTTGTCTATAGCCTGTACCCCAATATGCTTGACGTTTATATTTTGTAACAGTTCGGTATTCAAGGTAACCAAATCTATCAATATATGGTTCCCTAACCCAATACGGTTCATCACTATAATATTTGTATTTATATGGTTCTTCATAATAGCCAGTTCCCTCCTTTGTGTATGCAGAAATAAATGTCCCATCTGGAATAGGGCCAATTTCTTTTCGATCAGGAGAATCTGATTTTTGTTCGTCACCCAGGTCTGACGACTCCTTAAGAATCTCGAAATCTTCTTTCTGTTGATAATCAAAAAGACGATTGTAGAGAAGGCGCTTAGGGTTATCATCAATTAGTGTGCTGGTACTCCAATATAATGAAGCACACAAAGCAAAAAAGATGATCAACTGGAATTTATTAGTATTCATTGATTTACTTCCCATTGTCTTATATTACAATTGATTATATGTCGCATTCAACAATTTCTGATGCGGTCTTTACTTCTGCATCATAGATAACCTTCTCTAACAAAATCTCATCAGGAGAGAAAGTTATGTTATAAGTTTTGCCAGAAACGGATCCTACATAACTATAAACTAATCCATAATTGACATTTGCAATCATTTTAATCAAATTCATGCCTATACGATCTGACCTAAGAGACTTCCTTATCTCTGTTTTCATATCTTCAAGACTTTCTTCTAAACCGTCAAAAGAATAATTTGTTTCATCTAATACAATAGTAGTATATACCATACTATCACGTATTTCTATATTAGTCATAGTCATGCCATCCCCTAATTTTTCTGGCAATGAGTTTTTCTCTCCATCTATTTGAATTTTAAGTACATCCAGCGCATTCCTTTTTGTGTTAAGTGCATCGTTTATTTCATCTGGTGATACTATTATGCTCATTTCTTTATGGCTACGTTTGCCAATGAAATAGAAATTTACGGACACATTGTAAGATACACATTGCTCAAACCCAGTTCTTTCATTTCCTTCCGATGCGGATATAGTCGTTAAAAATAGGTTTTTCCTGTTTTGCTTGGCCTTTACTAAATTTTCGAAAGGAAATTCTTTTTCATCAATCTCATATTGTAGTGTAAAAAGCGTATCTTCATATTCTACCCTTGAAAGAATAAGACCTTCGCTAATAGTGAGTGGCAGGCCTTCTTGAATTTTCTGCACTGTTTCAATAAGATCTGGATACATCTCCGGCTTTTTGTTTCCTGAACAGGAAAAAAGAACCAAAACAATAATAACGGCTTTTATTGCTTGAAGAATCTTCATATCGTTTAGTTTTGCATTATCGTTTTGCATATTGCGTACCTGTTACAATATCCAGTAGGGAGCGTTTAGTAAAGAATACGGGTAAATCCATTAACAAGAAGAATACTATAATTACTGCCTGGTTGCTAAGCAACATACCAAAATGAATAAGATATACTAAAGAAAACATTAATATGCCTCCAAATAATGCTCTTTGCAATACATTCCCAAAACCAATTTTATCCTCAGCCCTATCAAGTAAAACTCCACCAGTAATACGTTTACCCAGCGAAGCAGACAACAATGATTCAAAAAGAATATAATATAATAGATTCAAAATGATAAAATAGAATGTCATGGTCTTGTCCAATTCCATTGTTGAACCAATATGAGGAGCTTCATTGGCTAATCTTTCTTGGTCTTGGTAATATTGACTAATACCTTCTTTATATGTACCGTATTCACTCATTGAAGTCTTATCTATATATTCATAATTGCGAGGGGAGGCTTTAAGCAAACCCATATATTTTCCGAGTTTGCTGGGAGCCCCATAATAGTCAATAGTTATTGGGACAATAATAAAAAGAGCAAGTATAAGGAATTTATCAATCATACTGCCAATAAACCTTCTTAACAATGGCATCTTTTCTCTTTCTTGTATGGGAATATACTGTTCTTCGGTTGCTTCAGTACCTTTCATTTCCTCATTTGAGAAACCGTCATTTTCTACATCATCATCTTTATCTTCAACTACAGAAGGATTTGTCTCTGAAGTATTGACACCTGAACACTCTTCTACGTCATGATGAACTTCTGTAGGAGCTACTATCTGCAAATTGTCTGTAGCTTCAGATAAAGCTACATTATTAGTATCTTTATCTTCTAACTCGTCATTTAATGCTATATCTTTCAACTTCGCACCGCAAATAGGGCAGAAAACAGAATCATCAGGGATTACCTTACCGCAAAATCTACAAAACATAACAAAACTACTTATATTGTTGGTCTTTTATTCTCTCCATTACCTCGTTATACTGAACCACCTCATCTTTCGAGAATCGTATGTGTAAATCGTTCTTGCCTATTGAGCCGATGAAATGAAAATCAAACTCCGCAGGAACTTGAGCAGCAACACTCCAGAAAGTCAACCCCGTTGTTAGGTCTGCCAAGGTAACAGCCTGTTCTGCCTTTGACCAAGCCTTGAGTTTTGTGGCTTCATCAAAATCCTTCATGTTTTCATCTACGATTATCTCGATGTTGACCACTCCATCTGAACATGAAATACTATTCATCGTGTATCCTGCTTCCATCTCCCTTGGCAATGTGCCTTTTTGTGTAGTCACATTCATTTTCAATTCATCCAAAGGAGTTAATTGCTTTTCAAGAGCGTCTGCAATTTCATCTGGTGTCATTGTGTTACGAACTATTACGTTGCCTGTGCTCTTGCTTTTTACAACATGCTCGAATGTAACGCGATAGTCAACCATCTGCTGGTAGTCACGTCTTTCCGAACCAGAGGATGACGAGATTCCAACTATCATATTTTGCTTCATGTTCCCTAAGAACATTTTTATCTTTTCAGTCGGTATAATGCTTTCATCAACGATTTGAATGATACGATATACGGAGTCAACATATTCGACACTCATCCTCATACCCATAGGTCCTTCCTTGGTACCATTGGCTGTTTGCGCATTATAATACTCTGCTTTTTCAACTAAAGCAGGACATCTTTTATCTGTAATTGTTTTTTTATTACTACAGGCACACAGTATTGACAATAATGTCAAAATCGCTACTGAAACAATGAATCCCCTTTTCATATCCAGTAAAGCTTCTAATCAATTACTACGTTACTGTTTCTAAGAACATTCCTAATGTCTTTTCGATCTGAATCTGAAAGGTCTGGGTATGTTTCGAAGTTTTCAGTTCTGACATGAAACACGCCATTCTTTGTTTCACCCTTAATAAATACTGGACGGACTTCATCGTCGAAGTCTATGCCTAACCTTTCGTCTTCAACAGAATACCTCTTTACACTCATATTTCACTGAGCATTTATGCCAAACAGACTCCCAATGACTGGCGGTTGTCAAATAAGGGTTAGGCTACACATAAAAGAAGCGTGGGAATCTCCTGTCACTCGTCCCACTTGTAGAGGCTCTGGCATCGCCCTGTTGTCGAAACGAGCAACGCCGAAGCCCACGCCGATATGTATATAAACGACTATGACTGCATCGAAGCCAATAATGGCTGTCAGCAAATCACATGTCGGATACTACATATCCATGGACGTCATTGTTGCTTTGATGTTTGACAACAGTTTTGGAACTGCCAGATTCCTACAAGTCAAGCACAAAGCGTCAAGTAACGCCTTTCCTATATATAGGTTCCCGTCCCGCAGCCTCCACCCTTGGGCTTCGGCATTCTTACTTCCCGATGGCAGTAAGCCAGCAAACTGGTACGGTTCCGAAAACACTGCAAAGATACGAAATTTTTAGGAATTTGTATCGCTTTACCCCAAAAAAGAATAAAAATAACCTTTCACAAGGCTTGTGAAACCACTTTTGGAGCTGAAATTGGAAGAAAAGTCTCAAAAAACTTGGAATTTTCAGAAATAATGCCTATCTTTGCATCGACAAATCCCGCCCGCTTCCCATAAGAACAGCGTACCCAGCGGGACATTTTTTGTATATAGATATGAGATATACCAAACAAGCAATGACGCTGGCACAGCAGATTCAGACACTGCAAGGCAGAGGTCTGATGATTGCTGATACCAATAAGGCAGAACAAGCTCTTGATGCTATCAGTTACTTCCGATTGGCTGACTACTGGTATCATTTGGAAGCTGATCATCATACTCATCAGTTCTTTCCCAACAGTCATTTTGAAGAGGTATTAGCTTGTTACTTTTTCGACAAGGACTTGAAGGCTTTGCTCTTCAAGGCTATTCAGACTATTGAGGTGGCGGTCAGATCAAAGGTCATCAAACACTTTGCCCCCACATGTGGTCCGTTCTGGTTTATGGATGCGACAAAGGCTGTAAATCAAAGGCGTTTCCAGACTAACCTCGAAACCATCAAAAAAGAAGTCGGTCGCTCTAAGGAGCGGTATATCCGTGAGCATTTCCGCAAATACACTGATCCAGACCTGCCGCCTGTTTGGAAAACGCTGGAGGTGATTTCGTTGGGTGAACTCTCAAAACTCTTCAACAACTTCAATGAGTCGCAACTGAAACATAATGTCGCACATGAGTTTGGACTGAATCACCACAAGTTCCTTTCCAGCTGGCTGGAAAGTCTGACCTCGCTCCGTAATCATTGTGCTCACCATGCAAGGGTATGGAATCGGGCATATCCTCTGAAGCCAACTACGCCACAAGTAATGCCCAACAAGTGGATTACTATCTTCACCTTCAGGGAAGAGTCGCTATATGCTCAACTCTGCTGTATTGCCTATTGGTTGAATGCCGTTGATATTAATAATACTTTCGTTGGTGATCTAAAAATGCTGTTGCTTCGCAATCCGTCAATAGATCCTGCCATGATGGGGTTCCCGTCTAATTGGCGACAGGAACCCCTTTGGCAGTTGTGATATGCGAATAGTCGAAAGAGTGCTTAGGTTTTATTTGCCTTACAATCTTGGCCCTCGCTTCTTTTTCTTCTTTTGCATCCGCCTTCTGAATTCTTCTTCAGCAGGGTCATAGACGGGATTGTTAGTGTCGAATAAACCCGGTGAGGGAATAGATATAGACGATTCAGTATGTTGTTTCTGAGACTCTGGAGCAGTTTCTTGTTTTGGCAACTCGTAATGCGTCAACTGTGGTTGATTATAGGCTTTCGCTTGTTGCGCCTTCTCCGCATTCCTTCTGATTATTGAATCCATCTTTGCAAAAGTCATTCCACGCTTTAGCTGTGAAGCCTTGAAGGTTAAGCCGTCTTTCGAGTTCGTCGCGGAGTCTGGCACTGATGAACACGGGCATACGGTTCTCTATCTTGGGTACAGGGAGATAGACAGAGCGGTATTCCTCCAAGGATAGTCTGCGCTGCTTGCTGCTCACTCGGTGTACGGGAGGTTCTTCTTGTGTCGGTTCCACAGACATTGGTTCAGTGACTGTTACCGATGGAGTCACTACACTTGAATCAGTGATATCAATGTTTTCTTTTGTTGCCATTTCAATAGGGTTTAATTGTTACTACTATGACCAGAGCTGTCGCTTCTGACCGTTTTTTCATAGCAAAGATAGGGTGATTGAAATAACCCTCCAAACATTTGGGTTTTCCTGCGCCATTCTGCACAGGATGCGACCGGGGGGGTGCAAATTTTCAGTTTTTAGATTCCCTATTTTTCCAAGTGGATTTAGTGACAGGAGTGTAACAAGTGGCTTCATTGTAGTGAGTGTACCCACTAGCTACAGTGGATTCATAGCACTCCCCTTAATAATATATAAGGTACGAGCATCGTGATTCTTTCGTTTGTAATGTTTGTAATAACGTACATTCCTTAGTCCGTCCGTTAGTCCTTCCATCCGTTAGTCCATCCGCCAGTTAGTCCTTCCATCCGTTAGTACGTTAGTACGTACCAACATTGTAACAAAGAAAAGTAGTGGTATAGGAATGATGTTTCATGACGGATATGTTCAGTTTAATGTAACTTACAGCAGTTTCGCATCTGTGTCAGTCTCTTGCATGAACAAGTCCTTCTGCTTGTTCAGACGCTTCTCGAACTCAGCGACATATACGGGTGAATTGTCAATAGCCTCATCTATCTGCTGATAGAGCGCCTCCAGATCCACCTCCTTTTGTGATTGTTGGGCCGATGCCACATGAACGGACATACCGACTAGCATGGCCACTGTTAAGTCTGCAATTCTTCTCATACTGTTTTTACTATTTAGATTGATGTTGCAAAGGTATGAAAAAGAATGATTGACACCAAACCGCCATGAGTAAAAAGTGGAACATACACGATGTCTGAAATATCTATCACGCTAATTTCCAATAATTTATACAAAACACCTCTTCTCAATAATGTGGATGCGAAAAGACACCACTTCACGCCAATTTGCCTGACCTTCTGGCAAAGTGCCCCTTCACCTATTCTATATTCTATCTATATCCACTTGCAACATTCACGAAATACGCGTAACTTTGCAGTGGATAATTCTAACTTGAACGACAATGAAAAAAAGAATCTTAACCCTGCTACTATCCACACTGATGGGTACAGCCACAATGTTTGCCACAACACCTCAAAGTGAATTCGTTCGCGTCAGCGGACCAGATCTTATCCAACCTAACGGTCAGAAACTGTATATCCAAGGTACGAACCTTGGCAACTGGCTCAATCCTGAGGGCTATATGTTTGGCCTCAGTCGTACAAACTCCGCCTGGATGATCGACCTGATGATCAAGCAGGCCGTAGGTCCCGACTTTGCAGCTGCCTTCTGGAAAACCTTCAAGGATAACTATATCACCCGCGACGACATCCTCTTCATCAAACAGCAAGGCGCCAACACCATCCGTCTACCTTTCAACTATAAACTGTTCACAGACGAAGACTATATGGGACTGACCTCACAGCAAGACGGCTTCCAAAGGATTGACAACGTCGTCGCCTGGTGTCGTGAGGCTGGATTATACCTTATTCTGGATATGCACGACTGCCCAGGCGGACAGACGGGTGATAATATCGACGACGGACATGGCTACCCCTGGCTCTTCGAGAGCGAGCAGAGTCAGCAACTGTTCTGCAGTATCTGGCAGCGCATCGCCGACCGTTACAAGGACGAACCCGTCATCCTGGGTTATGAGCTTGCCAACGAGCCCATCGCCCATTACTTCGAGAACAAGGAAGACCTGAACAAGCAACTCGAGCCCTTATACAAACGTGCCGTAAAAGCCATCCGCGAGGTAGATCCCCACCATATTATATTATTAGGGGGCGCCCGTTGGAACAGCGACTTCTACATGTTCAACGACTGGACCTTCGATTCTCAGATCATGTATACCTGCCATCGCTATGGCGGTCCTGCCACCAAAGAGGCCATCAAGGATTACATCGACTTCCGCGACAAGACCAATCTGCCGATGTATATGGGTGAGATAGGCCACAACACCAACGAATGGCAGGCACAGTTTGTCAAGGTCATGAAAGAAGTGAATATCGGCTATACCTTCTGGCCTTACAAGAAGATCGACGGATCATGCATGATGGGTATCCAGCGCCCCGAGCAGTGGGATAGCATCGTCGTGAAATACAGTGAGACCCCCCGAGGCACTTATCAGGAATGGCGCGAGGCACGTCCTAATCAGCAGCTTTTCCGCCAACTGCTCATGCAGTATGCAGAGAACAGTCGTTTCAGCAACTGCCAGCCGCAAGAGAGTTACATCCAGTCATTAGGTTTGAAACAATAACAGACAGAAGCCGAAACCATTGCCCCGGGTCAGAAATGATTCGGGGTTTCTCTTGATGTCTTGGCAGTCCGTCATCATGCAAACGTTTGCATTCACAAACGGGCAATAACACGTCACTTGGAAAACACCCAAACGGAATATTTCGTAACTTTGCCCCAAACAATTAAAATAGCTAAAAGCATTATGAGAATCGTACTGAATCTTGAATACCAGACCACGTTCGGAGAAGAACTGGCAGTAAACATCCTTCTGGATGGTAAGACAGAACAGCACAAGATGGGCACGCTTGACGGGTGCCACTGGATGTGCGAGTTGAGTAAGACCGTGAAGACCAATGCACACATGGAC
Organism: uncultured Prevotella sp.; assembly: GCA_900314995.1. Classification (GTDB taxonomy): domain Bacteria; phylum Bacteroidota; class Bacteroidia; order Bacteroidales; family Bacteroidaceae; genus Prevotella. Next base: position 22,047 of record OMXK01000044.1, on the reverse strand, counting down.
TATTACTACAGTGTGATGCGTGGTGACGAGGAGACGCGTCGTGAATGGCTCACGATACCCCATCGCCTGGAATTCGTAGCCGCCAAGGGTGCACGCTATACCACCTACGATCACTGGATCGACATCCCCGAAGATGCATTTCTCTATTCTTCGGCCTTCACAGAGTGTGTAGCAGCCCGCGAGCGCAAGATGAGTCCTGAGACCGAATATGCAAAGACCGTCCGCATCAAGGTTCGCGCACCACAGCTGCGCTTCTTCGAGCGTCTGGCCATCATGGGTGTTGGCGATACTTTCGGCAACTGGGAGGCGAAGCGTGCTATCGACATGTATGAGCACGAGGCCAACGAGTGGGTTATCAGTCTCGATGCCGATACCCTGCCGCAGACCTTAGAGTTCAAATTCGTAGGTCTCGACGACGAGATCGACGTGACACCCCTTTGGGAAAATGGCGAGAACCGTACTATCGTCCTGCCGCAGCTGGAGCAAGGCGAGGTGGTTGTCTACGAATTGTCGCAGGCTTTCTTCCCCATCTATCCCTGGAAGGGAGCAGGAACCGTAATCCCCATCTTCTCCCTGCGCAGCGAGGGCAGTTTCGGTGTGGGCGACTTCGGTGATCTGAAGCAGATGGTAGACTGGTGTGCAAAGACCAAACAGCGCGTGCTGCAGGTGTTGCCCATCAACGATACGAACATGACCTATACCTGGCAGGACAGCTATCCATACAACTCTATCAGCATCTATGCCCTTCATCCCCAGTACACCGACTTCCGTCAGTTACCGGCTTTGAAGGATCCTGAGCGCAAGGCTTATTTCGATGCCCTGCAGCAGGAGCTCAATGCCCTGCCACAGATCGACTACGAGCGCATGAACAATGCCAAGCTCGAGTATCTCCGTGAGCTTTATGCCCAGGAGGGCAGCAAGGCGATGAAGAGCGAGGCCTTCAAGCAGTTCTTTGCAGAGAATAAGGAGTGGCTCGTGCCCTATGCTGCCTTCTGCCATTACCGCGACTTCTACGGCACAGCCACGTTCTCAGAGTGGCCCGACCACAAGACTTTCTCAGAGAAGGAGCGTGAGGCGATGTCGAAATCAACCACTAAGATATATAAAGAGGTGGCTTTCTGGTATTACGTCCAGTTCAACCTCGATCAGCAGATGCGTGCCGCCCATGCCTATGCCCGCAAGAACAAGGTCATCCTGAAAGGCGACATTCCCATCGGCATCAGCCGCGATGGTGTCGAGGCTTGGGTAGAGCCGAAGTACTTCAACCTGAACGGACAGGCTGGTGCACCGCCTGATGCCTTCTCCGCCGACGGCCAGAACTGGGGCTTCCCCACCTACGACTGGGATACGATGCTTGCCGACGGTTGCAGCTGGTGGGTACGTCGTTTCCGCAAGATGGCCGAATACTTCGACGCCTACCGCATCGACCATGTCCTTGGTTTCTTCCGTATCTGGGAGATCCCTGTGCCCGAGAAGTCTGGTCTCATGGGACAGTTCTCTCCTGCCCTCGGCCTGAGCCGTGAGGAGATTGAGGCCTACGGTGTACAGTTCAACGATGGACTGTTCCTCGTCGACCATAAGCGCAATGACCGCTGGCATCCGCGTATCGCCGTGCAGTATCAGGAGGCTTACAACCAGCTCAACGAGGATCAGAAGTATCACTTCAACCAGCTCTACAACGATTACTTCTACCGCCGCAACAACCAGTTCTGGTACACTGAGGCGATGAAGAAGTTGCCGAAGCTGACACAGGCCACGCGTATGTTGGTTTGTGCCGAAGACCTCGGCATGGTACCCGACTGTGTGCCCTGGGTGATGAACGAACTGCGCATCCTCTCGCTCGAGATCCAGTCGATGCCGAAAGATCCTACCACACGATTCGGGCATCTGTCGCGCAACCCCTATCGCAGTGTCGATACCATTTCCACTCACGACATGCCCACCCTGCGCCAATGGTGGGACGAAGACGAGGAACGTACACAGAGCTACTTCAATACGATGCTCTTTCGAGGAGGCCCTGCCCCTCACCCACTGCCCGACTGGTTGGCTAAAGACATCGTGAGCCGTCACCTGACGTCGCCTTCCATGCTTTGTCTGCTGTCTTTCCAGGACTGGATGAGCATCGACGAGGGACTCCGTCTGCCCGACGAGAATGCAGAGCGCATCAATATCCCCGCCAATCCGCGTCACTACTGGCGTTATCGCATGCACCTCACCATCGAGCAGCTCCTGGCCGCCGATGAACTCAACAACGAAATCAGCACATTAATCATACAAAGCGGAAGAAAATGAAAAAACTGTTTTTAAGCTTGCTGCTCGTGCCGATGATGGCACTGGCTGGCAACGTTAAGTCGCCGAATGGCAACATTGAATTGAAGTTTTCAGTGGATAACACGGGAAGACCCGTCTATGAGATGACGTATAAGGGTAAGGCCGTGGTGAAACCCTCGTTCCTCGGACTCGAGCTGGCAAAGGACAAACACGCCTCGAAGGGGATGAAGGAAACCGACCTCATGGACGGTTTCACCATCGCCAAGGAAACCACCTCTACCTTCGACGAGACCTGGCAGCCAGTATGGGGCGAGACTAAGGATATCCGCAACCACTACAACGAGCTGGAAGCCACCCTCGAGCAGAAAGCCACGAAGCGCACCATCCTGATCCGCTTCCGCGTCTACGACGACGGTATCGGCTTCCGCTATGAGTTCCCGCAGCAGCCCGAACTCAACTACTTCCTCATCAAGGAAGAGCGCTCCGAGTTTGCGATGGCAGGCGACCACACCGCCTGGTGGCTCCCCGGCGACTACGACACCCAGGAACAAGAGACACAGGAAACACGTCTCTCAGAGATCCGTCAGCGCTACAAGACCGCCGTTAACTGGGATAACTCCTCTGTAGCCGTCTTCTCACCCACTGGTGTGCAGACTTCCCTGCAGATGAAGAGCGACGACGGGCTCTATATCAACATTCACGAAGCAGCCTGTCTCGACTATGCCACGATGCACCTCGAGCTCGTCGACGCAGAGACCAAGAACCTCTCCGAACAGCTGATGGGTGGCAGCAATGCCTATACACCGAATCCCAAGCCGTCGGCATGGCCCCTGCCGAAACCTTTTACTTTCGTAAGTCACCTCACACCCGACGCTACGGGCCTGAAGGGTGCCATGCAGACACCCTGTGAGACTCCCTGGCGCACCGTGATGGTCAGCGACGATGCCCGCGACATGCTCTCCAGCAACCTCATCCTGAACCTGAATGAGCCCTGCAAAATCGAGGATACCTCCTGGATCCACCCCACGAAGTACTGCGGCGTGTGGTGGGAGATGATTGTCGGCAAGAGCAACTGGCACTATACGGATGATTTCCCCTCCATCAAACTCGATCAGATCGACTGGAGCAAGGTGAAGCCCCACGGACGCCATGCAGCCAACAATGAGAAAGTGAAGCGCTACATCGACTTCGCCGCCAAGAACGGCCTCGACGAGGTGCTCGTAGAGGGTTGGAACGTAGGCTGGGAAGACTGGGCTAACATGTGGAAGCGCGATGTATTCGACTTCGTGACCCCCTACCCCGACTTCGATATCAAGATGCTCAACGACTATGCCCACTCCAAGGGCGTGAAGATCCTGATGCACCACGAGACCTCGAGTTCTACCCAGAACTACGAGCGCCATATCAAGGAGGCCTATGAGCTGATGAACAAATACGGCTACGACGCTGTGAAGACGGGTTATGTGGGCGACATCATCCCCCGTGGCGACCACCACTACTCACAGTCGATGAACAACCACTACCTCTATGTCATCAAAGAGGCCGCCAAGCACCACATCATGGTGAACTCCCACGAAGCCACACGTCCTACGGGTCTCTGCCGCACATGGCCGAACCTCGTCGGTGGCGAGAGTGCCCGTGGCACCGAGTACGAAGCCTTCGGCGGCTCACGTCCTGACCACACCTGTGTCCTGCCGTTTACCCGTTTGCAGGGTGGCCCGATGGACTATACCCCTGGTATCTTCGTGACCAAGCTCAACACCTGGAGCGACAACACCTCCTGGGCTCGTATCACCATTGCCGGTTCGCTGGCCCTCTACCTCACGATGTACTCGCCCTTGCAGATGGCAGCAGACCTGCCCGAGCACTATGAGCAGTTTGACGATGCCTTCCAGTTTATCCGCGATGTCGCCTGCGACTGGGATGACTCCCGTTACCTCGAGGCAGAGCCTGCCGATTACATCACCGTAGCCCGCAAGGCCAAGGGTACCGACAACTGGTTTGTTGGCGGCAAGTGCGATGAAAACGGCCATACCGCCGTGGTGAAGCTCGACTTCCTCGACAAGGGCCGCAAGTACGACTGCACCATCTATGCTGATGCGAAGGACGCCCACTATGAGACCAATCCGCAGGCGTACACTATCACCAAGAAGGTAGTAACGGCTAAGGACGTACTGAAACTGAAGGAAGCCCCCGGCGGTGGCTTTGCCGTCTCCTTGGTTGCCAAAAACTAATCAACTATGTTTAGAAGCCTGATATTAACAATCATGATTGCCGTCATGATGCCTGTCATGGCGCAAGACGATCCTTTCTATGAAGAGGACATCGACCTCGATGCCCTCTATCAGCAGATTGACGACATTATCGCCCAGTCGCCCAAATTTATCGAAGACCACGAGCAGCAGATCAATATCCGTCGCGACAGTCTGCACATGGCGAAGAGCCCTGAGCAGCAACTCCTGTTGGCAGAACAGCTCTTCGACCTCTACAAGTCTTTCAGAAACGACTCTGCGATCCACTATGCTGAAGTCTGTATCAGTCTCGCTGAATCACTCCAGCGTCCGAATGTCGCAGGGCGTTATCATGCATTGCTGGCTTATCAGTGCTCCAATACCGATACGTACACCGAAGCCATCAACGAGCTCCGCAAGATCAACAAGGCAGTCCTCGACACCGCAGGGCTTGTGGCCTATTACAATGCCTGGATGCACGTCTGCGGCGAAGTGGGCAATTACACCCAGCGCGAAAACGTGCGCCGCCATTATTACGATCTCCAGAACCTTTACCGCGACTCTGTGCTGGCGGTAACCAAAGAGGGCAGCGAGGAGTGGCTCCACCTGAAGATGGATATCCTCAGCGCCCAGCGCCAGTTCCAGGAAGCCATGCGCATCAGTGACAAGTGGCTCCACAGAGTCAAAGAAGGCACCCACGAGTATGCCTACGCCGCCTTCTACCGCTCCATGTGCTACGACCACCTTGGCAACGAAAAACTGGCCCACTACTGGCTGGGCAAGTCGGCCATCTCTGATATCAGTTGCGCCGTGAACAATCAGGCCTCGCTCCTCTTCCTGGCAGAGCATCTGGCCAACAAAGGCGACATCGAGCGTGCCCGCCACTATATGGATTTCTCTCTGGACAGGAATCTGGCCTTCCATCCCCGCATGCGTACCTATCAAATCGATTCCGTCATCAACATCATTGAGAAGGAGAAGCAGGCCGCGCAATCGAGTGTCAGCACCATCCTCTTCATCGCGGGCGGCATCATCGTCCTACTGCTCCTCGTCCTCTTCATCGTCATCCTGAAGAGGTATCGCACCAAACCGTGATACAATTAAAAAACAACGTATAATGAAAACGCTGATGTTTGCAACACTACTGTCCTTCCTGTTCCCGAAACCGGCGGCTGCGCAGGACTTCCATTTCAACGAGGTGAACTATACCCCTGAGAAGACCCAGTTCGTACTCTTTGCCCCCAACGATGCCAAGCGCGTCACCCTCCGTCTCTATCGCGATGGTCAAGGAGGCAAAGCCGTCAAGACCATCAAGATGCAGCGCACTGCCAACGAGCAGTGGCAGGCTGATGTCCGAGGCAATCTGATGGGACAGTTCTACACCTTCGACGTGGGCCTCGGCGAGTGTCCGGGTGTCTTTGCCAAGGCCGTAGGAGTCAACGGCAAGCGGGGCGCCATCGTCGACCTTCGTGCCACCGATCCCGAAGGTTGGGCACAGGATAGCCATCCCGTCACCAAGTCGCCTGCCGATCTCGTCATCTACGAGATGCACCACCGCGACTTCTCCATCGCCCGCCCCGATGCCCGCTATAAGGGAAAGTTCCTCGCCCTCACCGAGCCCTGGGCCATCAGCCACCTCAAGGAACTGGGCGTCAATGCCGTCCATATCCTCCCTAGCTACGACTACGGCTCGGTGGATGAGACGCGCCTCAGCGACAACAAGTACAACTGGGGCTACGACCCTGTGAACTACAACGTGCCCGAGGGAGGCTACTCCACCGATCCTTATGCCCCGGAAGTGCGCATCCGCGAATTCAAGCAGATGGTGAAGGCGCTTCACGATGCTGGCATCCGCGTCATCCTCGACGTGGTGTATAACCACACCTACGACATCGAGCATTCCAACTTCCAGCGCACCTACCCCGACTATTACTATCGCAAGACCGCCGACGGGCAGTATAGCAACGGCTCAGGCTGTGGCAACGAGACTGCCTCTGACAAACCCATGATGCGCAAGTTCATGCTCGAAAGCGTCAAATACTGGATCAACGAATACCACATCGACGGCTTCCGCTTCGACCTCATGGGCGTCCACGACATCGAGACGATGAACCAAATCCGCTCGATGGTCGATGCCATCGACCCCACCATCTTCATCTACGGCGAAGGCTGGAGCGCAGGCACCTGTGCCTATCCCCAGGAAAAACTCGGCATGAAGGCCAACATCCCGCAGATGCCAGGTATCGCCGCCTTCAGCGATGAGATCCGCGATGCCCTCCGCGGTCCGTTCTCCGACGATAAGCAGACAGCCTTCATCGGTGGCATCGCCGGCAATGAGGAAAGCCTCAAGTACGGCATTGCCGGCTGTATCGCCCACCCGCAGGTCGACATGACGAAGGTGAACTACTCCACCACGCCCTGGGCCACAGAACCCACGCAGATGATATCCTACGTCTCCTGCCACGACGATATGTGCCTCGTCGACCGTCTCAAGGCCAGCATCCCCGGCATCACCGAGGCCGAGCTCATCCGACTTGACCTGCTCGCACAGACCGCTGTCTTCACCGCGCAGGGAGTGCCCTTCATGCTCGCTGGCGAAGAGATGCTGCGCGACAAGCAGGGTGTACACAACAGCTTCGAGTCGCCCGATGAGATCAACCACATCGACTGGAGCCGCAAGGCCACCCACCCCGAGGTCTTCGCCTACTACAAGAACCTCATCCGGCTGCGCCACAACCATCCCGCCTTCCGTCTGGGCAATGCCGACCTCGTGCGCAAGCACCTCGAATTTATCGATGCCCCCGAGGCCGCCGTTGCCTTCCGCCTGAAAGGCTATGCAGGCCGCGATGACTGGCGCAACATCATCGTCATCCTCAACGCCGGCAAGCAGCCCGCCACTGTCGCCATCCCCGAAGGTGCCTACACCGTCGTCTGCCGCGATGGCCAGATCAGCGAAAGCGGACTCGGCGAACTGTCAGGTTCGCAGGCCACCGTTGCCCCTCAGTCAGCCCTCATCCTGCACCAATAACGCGGTGTTGAGGGGCTGTTGCGAGGTTTTATCATCAATTAACACTTTATTTGATGCAGTTTCGGGGAAAATTGCGTATCTTTGCATCCGCATCAATTAAGCATTACTATTTTTCTAAACAAATAAAGTATGAACAACATTCCCGTAATTAAAATCGGTATCGTGGCTGTGAGCCGCGACTGTTTCCCCGAGTCATTGGCAGTTAACCGCCGTAAGGCCGTTATCGCTGAGTATGAAAAGAAATTTGGAAAGGACAGTATCTACGAGTGCCCTATCACCATTGTTGAGAGTGAAATCCACGCTCAGCAGGCCCTTGAGGACGTGAAGAAGGCTGGTTGTAACGCCCTGTGCGTATACCTCGGCAACTTCGGTCCTGAGATCTCTGAGACCATGATTGCCGACTGGTTCCAGGGTCCCACGATGTTCTGCGCTGCTGCTGAGGAGACTCAGAAGGATCTGATCGACGGTCGTGGCGACGCTTACTGCGGTATGCTGAACGCCAGCCAGGCTCTATCTCTGCGCAAGACCCGCGCTTATATCCCTGAGGAGCCAGTAGGCGATGCTGGTCAGTGTGCTGAGATGATCCACGAGTTCCTGCCCATTGCCCGCGCTATCGTAGGTCTGCAGAACCTGAAGATTATCAGCTTCGGTCCCCGTCCCAACAACTTCCTGGCTTGTAATGCACCTATCCGTGCCCTCTATGATCTCGACGTTGAGATCGAGGAAAACTCAGAGCTCGATCTGCTCGAGGCCTTCCAGAAGCACCAGGGCGACCCGCGCATCGATGATGTTGTGAAAGATATGGTTGCCGAGCTCGGCACTGGCAATAAGATTCCTTCAGTGCTGCCGAAGCTTGCTCAGTATGAGCTTACACTTACCGACTGGATTGAGGCTCACAAGGGTTCACGCCAGTTCGTGGCTATGGCCAACAAGTGCTGGCCTGCCTTCCAGACCATGTTCGGTTTCGTTCCCTGCTACGTGAACAGCCGTCTCACCGGTCGTGGCATCCCCGTAGCTTGCGAGGTGGATATCTACGGTGCACTGTCAGAGTACATCGGAACCTGCATTTCTCAGGATGCCGTTACCCTGCTCGACATCAACAACACCGTTCCTCAAGACATGTACGAGGAGAGCATCAAGGGCAAGAAGTTCGCTTGCGACACCTATACCGAGAAGGAGATCTTCATGGGCTTCCACTGCGGTAACACCGCTTCTTCTAAGATATGCAACTGCCAGATGTGCTTCCAGCGCATTATGGCCCGCGCTCTGCCTGTAGAGGTGACCAACGGTACCCTCGAGGGTGACATCCAGCCAGGTTTGGCTACGGTATACCGCCTGCAGTCAACAGCCGACACCAAGCTCCGCGCTTACATCCGGTATCTTCGGTATCAAGAACATGAGCCGCTTCTATCGTCACGTCCTCATCGAGAAGCACTACCCACACCACTGCGCCGTCATGTTCGGCCATCAGGGCAAGTACCTCTGGGAGGTTCTCAAGTACATGGGTATCCCCGTTGACGAGATCGACTACAACTTCCCGAAGGGCAACTTCTATCCCACCGAGAATCCGTTTGCATAATTTCCCCTTTGCAAACCATCAAAAAAAGAGCCTCGCAAGTTGTGAGGCTCTTTTTTTGTACCGCTCATCTTACCTCTGGGGCCAGGCCCTAAAACTTAGTTTCGGGGCCTGGCCCCAGAGGTAAGTTATTAGTATTCGAGGATGAGCGACTGACGGGGCTTGAGGGTGAGAGGCGCGGAAAGGTCGTAATAGCGGCCTGTGAGAACATCCTTGGCCTTGACGGTATTACCGATGACCTCGGCGTAGCGGGCTACATCCATCGTAGCGGCCTTGGTTGTGCCGTTGAGGATAGTGAGGGCTGTGCGTCCCTTGTACTGACGAGCGATGACATAGATGCCATTGTAGGGGATGAACTGCGTCTGGGTGCCCTTGATAATCACGTCGTTGCCTTGACGCCAGTGGAGCAGACGACTCGTCCATTGGAACATGGCCTGCTCGGCCTTGGTGCGCCCTTCCTTCGTAAAGGCATTGTGGGTATCGCCGGGGAATCCGCCAGGGAAGTCACAACGCACGTTACCATCGGTAATCTCCTTTGTGCCGTTCATCAGGATTTCCGTGCCATAATAGAGCTGAGGTATGCGGTTGACGGTGAGCAGTAATGCGAGGGCCTGCTTGAGGGCAAGGGTATCGCAGCCGTTGCCAAGGAAGCGGTCAGTGTCGTGGTTCTCGATGAAGGCCATTACACTCGAGGGATTGGGATAGAGGTAATCATAGACGAACGAGTTATAGAGGCGATTCAGTCCGTTCCACCAGACATCTGTCTCCTCGTGCTTAGCCTGATTGAGCTTATCGAAGAAAGAGAAATCCATGACGGTCTTCAGATAAGTGTTCTCTTTTGCCAGTTTTGAATCCTTCTGCCAAGCAGCTGTATAGGCAGGTTCGGTGACCCATGTCTCACCCACAGTGTTGAAGTTGGGATACTCGTCGTCGAGTTCCTTCAGCCACTGGGCCATACCCTCAGCATAGGCATAGGGATAAGTATCCATGCGGATACCATCGATACCTACGGTCTCAATCCACCAGATGGAGTTCTGGATGAGGTAGCGCATGAGGTGCGGGTTGTTCTGGTTCAGATCGGGCATAGAGGGCACGAACCATCCCTGGACAGTCTCCTTGAGGTCAATCTTGGAGGCATAAGGATCCACGACTGGAGTGAGCTTATACGAGGTCTGCAGGTAGGCAGACTTAGCAGGTTCCGAGCCGTCGCTATTAGCTGTAAAGCCTGTCATGGGGTCGCGACCACTCTGCTGCTCCGAGAGCCACTCGGGGGTATTGAGCCAGTCACGGGAAGGCATGTCATGAGTCCAAGGGTGCTCAAAGCCACTATGGTTGAAGATCATGTCCATCACAATCTTCAGTCCCTTGGCGTGGGCCTCGTCGCAGAGGCGCTTGTAGTCGGCATTCGAGCCGAAGCGTGGATCCACCCTATAATAATTCGTGGTGGCATAGCCGTGATAAGTGGAATAGCCATTCTTGGAGTCGGGCGAATTATTCTCGAGAACGGGTGTGAACCAGAGGGCAGTGACACCGAGTTCCTTGAAGTAATCGAGGTGTTCGCGGATGCCGTTGAGATCGCCGCCATGACGGAGGCTTGGTTTCGAGCGATCCTCCACATAGGAACGCATGCCAGCCACCTGTGCAGGATGATTGGCTCCCTGGGCAAAACGATCAGGCATGAGCATGTAGAGTACGTCGGCATTGGTGAAGCCCATGCGCTCCTCGCCTCTCTTCTCGCGGGCCTTCAGCTGGTAGGGAATCTTCGTCTTGCCGAAATTAAGGATCATGGTGCCGGGCTTGGCATCACGGAGATTCATGTAGACGAGCAGATAGTTAGGTGAATCGAGGCGCACGAGACTATCGATGGTGACACCCGGATAGTCGGTGGTGACGGTAGCCACATTCCGGATGTCGGGGCCATAGACCATTAGCTGTACCGATGGATTCTTCATCCCCACATACCAGTCGGTAGGTTCAATGTTGGTTACTACTTCCTTCCTTGCTGCACTCATTGTCAATACGTTTGCCATCAATATGGCGGTCACAAATAAAATCTTTCGCATAGCTGTTTTTAGTTTATTCTCTGTGTGTGCAAAGATAGGCATTTTTGCGCATCGTTATACGTTTAGTCTGCCGAATTTAAGCAGCTATCGAGGATAAACGTTTGCACAAAGACAGAAAAAAGTCGCAACATCTTATGGATAATCGAAAGAATTTGCGTATTTTTGCAGTCAGAAACTGAAACTATCATGATGATGAAGAAACTTAAAGCAATGATTCTGGCAACGGCAGGTTGCCTGTTGATGAATGTCGCCCAGGCACAGAGCGTGCGGGAGTCCATCCGTCTGGACAAGGGTTGGAAATTCAAACTGGGGCATGCTGCTGATCCACAGAAGGACTTCGGCTGTGGCACGGAGTACTTTAACTATCTGACGAAGGCGAATTCCATCCATAATGAGGGACCATACTCACAGAAATTCGACGATGCGGGCTGGGAGGAGGTTCAGGTGCCCCACGACTGGGTGACTACCCTGCCTTACGCCCCCGAGGCCAGTCATTCTCACGGCTATAAGACCGTGGGCTGGAAGTATCCGGAAACAAGCGTGGGCTGGTATCGGAAAAATGTAAAAATTGAAAAAAGTAATAATGTAAATAATGATGAGGGGCCTTGCAGTTACTATCTGCGGTTCGACGGTATCTTCAGGAATGCCCAGGTATGGTTCAACGGCTTCTATATGGGTACGGAGCCCAGTGGCTATGCCACCCAGGTGTATGACATCACGCCTTATATAAAATATGGTGAGGACAACCTGATTTGTGTGCGGGCAGATGCCTCACTCGAAGAGGGCTGGTTCTACGAGGGAGGAGGTATCTACCGCGACGTATGGCTGGAGAAGAAGGCCCTGGTGAGCGTAGCACCTTTCGGCACCTTCGTTTATGCCAAGATGCAGAAGCCATATACCCTTGCAGAGATGACGGTAGAGACCGAGGTGAAGAACGACGGTCTGGAGGTGAGCCAGTGTGAGGTAGCCCAGCGCCTGCTCGACGCTGAGGGCAAGGAGGTGGCGAAGACCGCGCCAAAGTCACTCCGCCTGAAGGCGAAGGAGACTGTAAGCTGCAAGCAGCAGTTCATCGTCAGAGAGCCTCATCTCTGGAGCCCCGCCGATCCCTATCTCTACCAGGTGGAGACCACCATCACGCAGCAGGGCAAGGTGACAGACTGCTACCTGACGACTACAGGTATCCGCGACATCGCCTTCGATGCGGAAAAAGGCTTCTTGCTAAACGGACAGCCGCTGAAGCTGAAGGGTGTGAACATGCATCAGGATCATGCCGGTGTGGGGGCTGCCATCCCCGATGCCCTGCAGGCATGGCGCATCAAACAGCTGAAGGCCTTTGGCTGTAATGCCTATCGCGCCTCGCATAACCCGATGACCCCTGCCCTGCTCGACGTTTGCGACAGAGAGGGTATCCTGGTCATCGACGAGAACCGTCTGATGGGTATCAACGAGGAGCACCTGCGGCTGCTGGAGCGCCTGATCAAGCGCGACCGCAACCACCCCAGCATCATCCTCTGGAGCGACGGCAACGAGGAATGGGGACTGGAGAACACGGTTCAGGGTATCCGTGTGGCCGAGGCCATGCGCGAATACACGAAACTCTTCGACCCCACGCGCCACAGCACTGTGGCTAATGCAGGCGGCACAGAACTCATCAAGGGACTCGACGTGGTGGGCTTCAACTATATCATCCAGAACGACGTAGACAACCGCAAGCAGGCGAACCCGCAGTGGAAAATCGTAGGCACGGAGGAGACGACAGGCTGCGGCACACGCGGCTGGTATTTCAACACACCAGAATATCCCGGACGTATGGTCTCCATGAACCGCGACACCACCCATCACCATGTGGAGAACGTGATCGAGCGCGGCTGGCAGTTCTATGCAGAGCGCCCATGGGGCGCAGGACTCTTCTACTGGACAGGCTTCGACTATCGCGGCGAGCCCAATCCCCTGAAATACCCCGCCACAGACTCAGAATTCGGCATCCTGGACTACTGCGGTTTCCCGAAAGACGAGGCCTACTACCTGAAGTCGTGGTGGACGGAGGAACCCACGCTGCACATCTTCCCCCACTGGAACCTGCAAGGGCATGAGGGTGAAGAGGTGGAGCTCTGGGCCTACAGCAACTGCGATGAGGTGGAGCTTATCGTGAACGGCAAGAACCTGGGGCGGCAGACGGTGCCCTGCAACGGCCATCTGAAGTGGAAGGCCACCTATCAGCCCGGTAAGGTAGTAGCCATCGGCTACGAGAACGGCAAACGCGTGATGACACAGACCATCGAGACCACGAAGCCTGCCGCAAAGACTGTACTGAAGGCAGACAGAAAGACGATTGCTGCCGACGGCAGGGATCTTTCAGTCGTAACTATCGAGGTACAGGATCAGAAAGGACGCCTGGTGCCCGACGCCTGTCCGAAACTGACGTTCCGTCTGGAGGGTAACGGCCGTATCCTCGGCGTAGGCAACGGTGATCCGATGTACTTGGGCGAAGACCATCCGAAGGAGAAAGACTGTAAGACCTTCAGCATCCCCGCCTTCAACGGTCTGGCACAGATCCTGATACAGAGCAGCGACGAGGCAGGCACCCTGCAACTGAGCTGCGAGAGCGACGGCTTGAAGACATCGACCATCCAGATCGTCAGCCTTTGAACTCGGTGGGCGTTATGCCAAACTGCTTCTTGAAGACGACAGAGAGATGAAAGATAACCAGCAAGAAAAGTTCCCTATCGTTGATGAAGAGGGAACTGTGATAGGACAGGCTACGCGTGGCGAATGCCATAATGGCTCGCGACTGCTACACCCCGTGGTGCATCTGCATGTGTTCCGCTCGGGTGACTTATATCTGCAGAAACGTCCGGAGTGGAAGGATATCCAGCCAGGGAAATGGGATACAGCCGTAGGGGGACATATCGACTATGGTGAAAAGCCAGAGGAGGCCTTGCATAGAGAGGTGCGTGAGGAACTTGGTATCAGTGATTTCACACCGACGTTCATGGGTAAATATGTGTTTGAAGGTAAGCGCGAAAGAGAATTAGTGTACGTGTATCGCACAACCTATGACGGCCCTATTCAGCCTTCAAAAGACGAACTCGACGGTGGCCGTTTCTGGACGATCCAAGAAATCAGGGAAGCAATGGGACAAGAGGTATTGACGCCCAACTTCGAGAGTGAATTCCAACGTTTCTTCAGCAGATTATTGATAATTGATTGAGCTACAACTTCTCTCCGCAATGTGAGCAATATCGGTCATCGTCGCGCACCATGGCATCACAACGCGGACAGTGCCCGTCCTTCGGTTTTTCCTTCGTCTCGTCAATAATGTTGGCTGTCACAATTCCTGTAGGTACGGCAATGATGGTATAGCCCAGCAGCATGACGAATGCCGAGAGCAATCGCCCGAGGGGAGTAACAGGCGTGATGTCGCCATATCCCACAGTGGTCATCGTGACAATGGCCCAATAGACCGATGTGGCCAGATCCGTAAATTGTGTCTCGGGCTGTCCGTTCTCAACCATAAACATCAGTGTGCCCAAACAGATGTCCAGTATCAGTACAAACAAGAAATAAACGGAAATCTTGGTGAGACTTTTCTGAAGCGAGCGCATCAGCATATACCCCTCGTTGATGAAGCTGAACAACTTGAAGATGCGGAAAATACGGATGAAGCGGAACGAACGCAGCAGAATCATATACCTCGCATGGGGCAGGAAATAAGAGAGATAAGGCGGCAATGTGGATAGCAAGTCGATGACACCAAAGAAACTCAGCACGTAGTCGCGAGGTCGTGGTGAGCAATAGACACGGGCTATGTACTCTACCGTAAAGAAGAAGGTCAGCAGATACTCCAGTATTTCCAGCACCAACTTAAAGGTACGGGCTAGCGAGGGTATCGTCTCGATGAATGAGATGATGATGCTCAGCGAGATAGCTATTATCAGTGTGATATCAAAAATACGTCCAACCGGATGCTCCGATTCGAACATGATGCTATACAGCTTTTCTTTCTCAAGCCATTGTGGTTTCTTCATACTTACTAAAATTCAGCCGTTTCGTTTGCAAAAATACAAAATAATCATTAAATAAACGGAAAAGTTTCTTTTTTTTCGTACCTTTGCATCAAATCTATAGAAAAATGGAGAGAATCAGGCCCCAACACTATAGGCTCTATCATAAAAAGTATGTGGCACCATGTATCAACATGGCACTAAAGGTCACTGGCTTTATGGCTAATGTTGGTGCCCTGTGTGTGATCGTAGGTGCTGTTCTGGAAATGGGGTTTGAGTTGTCGGAACGGCTGAAAAGCGAGTTTGACTTGGTTTTTCTCTGGGCTTGGAACATGTTCCTGCTTGAGCGTGTCTGTCATCTGCTCCTGGCGAAACCCGGGCAGAGGAAATCTGCTTATAGTTTCTTGGGATGGATCATCAACGGACTGCTGACGCTTACACTGATTCCTATCATCCTCTATCTCCTCGGCATAAACGACGATACCGGTCTGATAAAGATACTGGAGAACAAGACGATATACCTGTTGATATTGTTATTGATCTCCTTCATCGAACTGTCCGATGCTGTCATCACCTCTCTGGGCAGAAAGTCTAACCCCGCCCTGATGATGGCCGTCAGTTTCCTGTTCATCATCATGGTAGGCTCTGGTATGCTGCTGATGCCTCGCTGTATTCAACATGGTGTCCACCTCTCTTGGATAGACTCGCTGTTCACGGCTACCAGTGCAGTTTGCGTGACAGGACTCACGACCATTGACGTGCCCAGCACGTTTACCTGCTTGGGACAACTGATAGTCATGCTGCTTATCCAGGTGGGCGGACTGGGCGTGATGACCATCACCAGCTTCTTCGCCCTCTTCTTCATGGGGAACACGAGCATCTACAACCAGATGCAGGTGCAAGACATGGTGAGTTCAAAATCACTGGCCTCACTATGGTCCACGTTGCTCAACATCATTGGCTTCACGGCATTTCTGGAACTTGCAGGGGCAGTGATGATTTTCCTGAATATTCACGGCACGATAGGCCTGGATCTCAGGCATGAGTTGTTCTTCAGTGTGTTTCATGCAGTTTCAGCTTTCTGCAATGGCGGCTTCTCCAACTATCAGGACGGTATGAGCGCTCCCGTGCTGATGGAAGGTCACAGCTGCCTCTATATCATTCTTGCGCTGCTGATAATCTTTGGTGGTATCGGCTATCCCGTGCTGGTCAATTTGAAGGCTGCTGTCTCGAGACATGCTAAAGTGCTATGGAAATGGATCAATGGCCATCGCTACGCCAGTCTGAACATTCCCAACCTGTTCGACTTGAACACGAAGATCGTGCTGCGAACCACCACCCTGCTGATTGTCATCGGCACAGTGCTCATCGCATTCTTTGAGTGGAACAATACTTTCGCAGGGATGCCGATACATGAGAAACTGACTCAGGCGTTTTTCAACGCCGTCAGTCCTCGTACAGCAGGATTCATCAGCGTGAACCTCAACCACATGTGCATCCAGTCTGTCTTCATCTACACGGTATTGATGTGGATAGGCGGTGCATCGCAGTCAACGGCTGGTGGTGTGAAGGTCAACGCCTTTGCCGTAGCCTTCCTCAATATCCGTGCTATTATCCACGGCACCACCCGTGTGGAATTTGCAGGACGTGAACTGTCATCAGATTCTATCCGTCGTGCCAATGCTGCAGTCTTCGTCAGTCTCATTGTGCTGGGCATCTTTATATTCCTCATCACCCTCACCGAACCGAATCAGCCCTTGAAGGCCATCGTCTTCGAGTGCGTGTCAGCCTTCGCGACGGTAGGTTCGTCATTAGGCCTCACCCCTGAGTTGCACGACACCAGCAAAGCGCTGATTGTGGTGCTGATGTTCATAGGTCGTGTGGGCTTGGTGACGATGGCACAGGGTCTGCTGAAACAGTATAAGAACCAGAATTATAAATTACCCCAAGACAATATCACCATATCATGAAGTGTATTATTATCGGATTAGGAACATACGGCAGGGTGCTGGCAGACGAAATGTCTGCCCTAGGCCATGAGGTCATTGCCGCCGACAGTGACGCCAGCCGTGTAGAGAGAGTGAAGGACATCTGTGATGCCGCGTTTCAGATTGATGCCTGCGACGAGCTGGCTCTGAACGTACTGCCGCTGAAGAAAGTCGATGTCGTCATCGTGGCGATTGGCAGCAATCTGGGAGCCTCCGTCCGTGTGGTTGCGCTGTTGAAGAAACAGGGGGTTAATCATATCTATGCGCGTGCCAACGACTATGTGCACAAGAGCATTCTGCAGGCGTTCGACATCGAGAAGATATTGATTCCAGAGGAGCGTGCCGCCCGCTCATTGGTACGCCAGATGGATCTGGGCGTGAAGACCGACCTCTTCCGTGTAGATGACACCTATTGCGTATACAAATTCTACATCCCTGAGAAATTCATCGGACTCCACGCCAACGACCTTCATCTCTACGAGGAATATCATCTGAAAATCATTGCCGTCAAGAAAAAGAAGAAGGTGCAGAATTTCATAGGCATCGAGTATAATGCCTCTGTCGTTGTCAACACCACAGAAGACAGTCAGCCATTGGAACCCGATGACGTACTAGTATGCTACGGCAAGGAATCGGACTTCCGAAAACTATGCCGGCTATTGTAATTGTAAATCTCGGTTATGAATTCTGAATATGAAAAAGAGTAAGTTATCGCGCCGCATCACTTGGCGTGTCATCGCAATTATATCGTTCTTCAATGTGCTTATCGTTGCAGCCATTGTCGCGTTCGTCTTTATTTTCTCACTCGGCAACGGCAGCATGCGCGGGCAGTACGTAACCGACGGCATTGCCGGCAATGTTGAGACCATGCTCCAATTGGCAAAGACCGTTAC
Organism: uncultured Prevotella sp.; assembly: GCA_900314995.1. Taxonomy (GTDB): domain Bacteria; phylum Bacteroidota; class Bacteroidia; order Bacteroidales; family Bacteroidaceae; genus Prevotella. The sequence continues at coordinate 3,993 of OMXK01000044.1, read as the reverse complement.
ATTTAATAATCGTACCGACATTGAAGCCAATTTGGACAGTCCTGAACATGTCTTCGACGCATTGGAGGAAATTATAAAGATCAACAAGCGCCTCCCAGGTTGTTTTGCAGCCTTTGAGCCTGATTACTTCAAAGGTCAGGGCCGATGGTTCGAAGCCTATGCCTACTACACCGACAGTACGCACATTGAGAGCCGGCAGATAGGTTCTCCACAGCACGACTATTTCAATGGCGTGTGGTATCAGCAAGGACTGTCCTTAGAGCGTGACGACGACGGTTTCCTGACAGACTTGTACTACGATGACACTGTCGACAGCCGTATGTTCTGCAGTTATGTCGTACCCGTCTTCGATCGTCAGGGTCGCAAAGTAGGCGTATATGGCGTTGACCTGAGTCATGAACTGCTGAATGTAACCATCGACGAAACGATGAGAAATGTCAAGAAGGAATTCTACGTTGACGCTCAAAGCAACATTGCTTATAAAGATGACATTTATTTCTCCATTCAGATTATCGACAGCAAGGGCAACAGGATTGCCGGTTCCGACTCCCTCGACATCAGTATGCTCAAAAGCGAAAAAGAGATTGTGGATGCCGAACTTGACATGGAGGACCTGAAAGGTACGCCCTATTATATCAATGCCAAGCAGTTAGGCGGTACAGGCTGGACGCTGGTTGTGTTCCAGCATCGCGACCTTGTATTTATATGGGGTGAGGTGCTTGCCGTCATCATCCTCATCTGCATGGGCATCGGCTACCTTGTCATATTCTTCTTTACGACCAGGAGCATCCGCCGTGCCACTCAGCCGTTGGCATTCCTGTCAGAGTCGGCTCAGGAGCTGGCCAAGGGTAACTTCGACGCATCACTGCCCACGTTCAGGCACAACGACGAAGTAGCCCAGTTACGTGATTCGTTCGGCAGCATGCAACAGTCGCTGAAACAGTATATGGAGGATCTCAAGGCATCGACTACCGAGAAGGCTTCGATGGAGCGGGAATTGGACATTGCCCACAATATCCAGATGTCGATGCTGCCTAAGACATTCCCCGCCTTCCCCAATCGCAAAGACATTGAACTCTATGCTGCGCTGGTGCCCGCCAAGGCCGTAGGCGGTGACCTCTACGACTTCTTAATCCACGATGAGAAGCTGTTTTTCTGCATCGGCGACGTGTCGGGTAAGGGCATACCAGCCTCTCTGGTCATGGCTGTCAGCCGTACGCTCTTCCGCAATGTCACTGCCCACACCGCCGAACCGGACCATATTGTGGAAACGATGAACAAGAGTATATGCGATGGCAATGACAACTTTATGTTCGTCACGCTGTTCGTAGGTGTACTTGATCTTCAGACGGGCCATCTGAGCTATTGCAATGCCGGCCATGATGCACCTTATGTCCAAGGCGAACTGCTGCCCTGCATCCCGAACCTGCCCATTGGTGTCAAGCCAACCTTCCAGTACATCAACCAGGAAGCAGACATAAAATCCGGAGTAAACGTCTTTCTTTATACCGATGGACTGACAGAGGCAAAGAATGCAGATAACCAGTTCTTCGGTCAGCAACGCATCACGGATATCGTCGCTGCTTTCGAAGGCTCACCACAAGAGCTGATCGAGACGATGACTGCAGCCGTCCACCAGTTTGTAGGCGATTATGAGCAAAGTGACGACCTGACCATGCTTGCTTTCAAAATTGAAATTGAACAATAGGAAACGGAATTGAACAAATCGGAAAGGGGAAAGGCGGATTTGAACAGGGAGAAAAATCAAAAGAACGCAACAGACAACACCATTTATCTTTTTTATATACCTTTGCAGCAGAATTCAGAAAAGGATTTCGTAACTTTGTCGGCGCAACATATTAAAAAGGTAAAAACAGTAACATATTTAACAATCGTATGAAGAAAACATTTATGACTTTGGCCCTGGCTGCGGTATGCTGCCTGAGTGCCTCGGCACAGGAGAAACTCTTCAACAGTGCCAGTGTTCAATCACCCGTCATCAACAAGGACGGCACAGTGACATTCAACCTCTTTGCCCCGAAGGCTGTAAAAGTGGAAGTGACAGGCGACTTCCTGCCCACCCAGAAGATGAAGGTGGAGGGCTTTGGCGAGGTGGAAGCCCCGGGCGTGGCCCAGCTCGTGGAAGGCAAGAACGGTGTGTGGAGCTACACCACCGGCAAACTCGCCCCTGAGATGTACAGCTACACCTTTAACATCGACGGTATGACTGGTGTGAAGGATCCTGCCAACATCTACGTGAACCGCGACATCGTATCGTTCACCAACATCTTCATCGTCAGCGACGAGAAGGGTGACAAGGGCGATCTGTATAAGGTAAACGAGGTGCCCCACGGCAACCTCTCTAAAGTATGGTACGACAGCCCCACGCTGAAGATGCAGCGCCGTATGACCATCTATACCCCCGCCGGCTACGACAAGGGCGGCAAGTATCCGGTGCTCTACCTGTTGCACGGCGCCGGTGGCGACGAGAACGCCTGGAGCGAACTCGGCCGTGCCGCACAGATCCTCGACAACCTGATTGCCACGGGCAAGGCCAAGCCTATGATTGTCGTGATGCCCAATGGCAACCCCAACTGTCAGGCAGCCCCTGGTGAGTGGTCATGGGGCATGTACACCCCAGGCTTCCGCGACAGCGGTACAGGCCCCACAGCCCCCGCCGCTGCCTCTATCCCCGAGAGTTTCATGGATATCGTGAACTATGTGGATGCCAACTACCGCACGCTGAAGGATCGTGCACATCGTGCCGTCTGCGGTCTGTCGATGGGTGGCGGTCACACCTTCCACGTCAGTCTGCTCTACCCCAACAAGTTCGACTACTACGGTCTCTTCTCAGCAGGCTTGCACCTGGGCAAGGGCGGCTTCAACAGTTCGTTTGCAGAGCAGATCAAGAACGATCCCGACTTCGCCCAGCAGAGTGCCCGTCTCTTCGGCAGCAAGCCCAAGCTCTACTGGATGGGTATGGGTAAGACCGACTTCCTCTATCAGAGCACCGTTGACCTGCGCAACTACTGGGATTCGAAGGGTTACAAGTATGAGTATGTAGAGACCGACGGCGGCCACATCTGGCGCAACTGGCGCATCTATCTGACGATGTTCGCCCAGAAGATCTTCAAATAAGAAGCATTCCCCCCGCCGCAAATCCGCCTCGCACTGCGCTCTGCCCCCGCCGCACCGCCTCGCACTGCGCTCTGCCCCCGCTGCACCGCCTCGCACTGGGCCTGCCTCTGCCGCACCGCCTTGCACTGGGGTCTGGTACTGACGTAAAGTCGCAAAGCGACTTTCTCGTCAGGCCCTGACCCTAGCGCGAGGCCCCGCCGCAAATGATCCAAACGAAAACCCTCGCCGCAAATGATCCTAGCAAAAGAATCTCAAGTCTGCATAAACGCAACCTTGCGGCGATTCCCCTCCGCCCTTACCGCGAAATGCAACCAATACGTGCCCTTCTTCGAACGCTCAATCAGCAGTTCATCAAATTCCTGCATGGTATTATCCGCATAATTCAGCAGGATCACCGCATACCGCATCGCCTGCTCAATCCCATACACCCGGATATCCGCCGCACACCCCGTCAGATGATTTGAATTTGGCGCACCCCCAACCTTCCTATTCACCTCCTCCGAGCGATACCCGCTATTAATCACAATCGGATGCGACCCGTCATCATACAGCAGATTATACAGCGCCCTTAGATGCTCCAGCCATTTGCACAACCGCTTCAAATTCTCAATCGCCACATGACTAGGGATGTTCCCATCCGCAGTCTTCACATTCGTCACTGTCAGACAGGGGACAAGGGGACAAAGGGACAAAACGTATAAAAAATAGGTATCGGGGTAAAAGGGGATCTAAAGACAAGAATAGGAATTATTCTATTGTAAACTGTCAATTTTGACGTCCAGGCTTAAAAACAGCTGTTTAGGGCAGCTTTCGCTACCTGGCGCGTCTTAATTAGATTAAACTTTATTATTTTTT
>OMXK01000027.1 GCA_900314995.1 uncultured Prevotella sp. | reverse complement strand
CGGCCACGCGCTCTTCATGATGCGACGGGCGTGGGATTCGGTTGAGTTCACTGAAGATACTCAAAACGCGTTCGGGAGTGGGCTGTTTCATAATTCTATACTGTTTTTTGCTGCAAAGATAGTAAAAAATCCGCTTATACCAAACAATTGGTAGGCAAAATGCCACAATCAGGCGATTGTCGGAGTGGCAAAACCGCCGTACCTTTGCACCCAGACTCAAACGTATTTTTTTATGGCAGAAAACAAGAAACTTAGCATCATCGCCTTCAGTGGCGATTTCGACAAACTGACGGCAGTATTTACATTAGGTACGGGCGCGGCAGCGGTGGGGTATGAAGTGAATATCTTCTTTACCTTCTGGGGGCTCGACGCCATCAAGCAGAAGCAGGGACGCTCGTTTACGGGTGGCAACTGGCTGACGAAGATTTTCGGTTTCATGATGGGTGGACTGAAAGTGACACCCACAAGCCGTTTCAACTTCCTCGGTGCAGGCCCCAGGATCTTCCGCTACCTGATGCGTAAGAACAATGTGGCAACCCTCGAGGAACTGGTAGAGGCAGCCAAGGCGCTCGGCATCAACCTTTATGCCTGCGAGATGGCCATGCACGTGCTCGGCCTGAAGAAGGAGGACTTTATTCCCGAGGTGAAGGACGTGCTCGGCGTGGCTACGTTCCTGAATCTCTCGGAAGGTGGACAAACGTTGTTTATTTGATTGACCATTGAACATTGAACATTCTTGCGTCCCGTTGGTAGCAAGCGCCCTTTGGGCGAGCGGACCATTTTCCATTGAACATTAAAGATTGAATATTATGGCAACAAAAGTATTAGACATTACGAAGGAACACTGCCCGATGACCTTCGTAAAAACAAAGATTGAGCTGTCAAAGCTACAGCCGGGCGACATCCTCGAAGTGCTACTCGCTGAAGGCGAACCCCTCGACAACGTACCCCGCAACGCGAAGGAACAGGGATACAATGTGCTCTCAGTAGAGCATGTGGAGGGAACCACACACAAGGTAACGATTAAAAAGTAAAAAGGTAAATATGTATAACATTAAAAACTCAAACGATTATGGCAGATTCTAATTTACAGCGCAGTGTGACCACTGCTACCGCCAGGAGACTGGCAACAACCACCAAGACAGCCCCACAGATGGGCAGTATCACTCCTCGACTGCTCCTGAAACTGTTACCATGGGTACAGGTCAGCGGCGGCACCTTCCGCGTGAACCGCACAAAGGTGGAGCTCCGAAAGAACGATCGCCTGCCCATTCAGTACGTAAATGGCGTGCCGTCGTTTACAGCCAAGAACCTGAAGGCTATCCCACTGTTCTCTGAGTTTGATGACGAGATCCTGAATCGCTTGGTGAACTCATTTGAAGCAAAGGAGATCGACGTGGACAAGTTCTTCGTCGAGGAGGGTAAGGACAAGCAGCGTTTCTTCATCGTGGCCAGCGGACAGGCCGAAGTCATCAGCAAAGGCTCACACGGTGAGGATTTACGGATAGCACTTCTGGGCGACGGCGAATACTTCGGTGAGGCTGATCTGCTCGACGAGCAGGAATCGACCGTCTCCGTGCGCGCTATCACGCCTACGGTATTCCTCGGCCTGAAACTGAAGGAACTCATCAAGTTCATCAAGGAGGTTCCCGACTTCCGCGAGACATTCAACAAGGCCGTCGACAAGCAGTTGCGCCTGAAGGCATCAGTGAACGACAACGGCGAGAAACATATCGACCTGGTGAGCGGTCACGAGGAAGACAACATCATCCCCGAAACCTATATCGACTACGAGGAGAATCCTACGGAATACTCTCTGAATACGCTGCAGACAGTAGTCCGTGTGCATACCCGTGTAAGCGACCTCTACAATAATCCCTACAACCAGCTCGAGGAGCAGCTGCGCCTCAGCATCGAGAGCATCAAGGAGCGCCAGGAGTGGGAACTCATCAACAACAAGAAGTTCGGTCTGCTGGCCGCAGCCAACCCTGCTTACCGCATCACCACACGCTATGGTGCACCTACACCCGACGACCTCGACGAGCTGCTGTCACTGGTATGGAAGGAGCCAGCCTTCTTCATCGCCAACCCTCGTGCCATCGCTGCCTTCGAGCGTGAATGTACCTGGCGAGGCGTGCCGCCTGTAACTACTGACCTCTTTGGTACGAAGGTCATTCTGTGGCGCGGTGTACCCCTGATTCCATCAGACAAAGTAGAAGTGGAAGGACAGTATCTGACAGGTCGCGGCGTTGGTACCACGAAGATTATCCTTGTGCGTACAGGCGAACAGAACCAAGGTGTCATCGGCTTGCATCAGAGCGGTATCCCAGGTGAAATCGCACCATCGCTCTCTGCCCGCTTGATGGGTCTTGATAAGTTTGGTGTGGCATCTTATCTGCTCACGAAATACTTCTCGCTGGCAGCCCTTACCGACGATGCCATCGCCGTACTCGAGAATGTAGAGGTAGGCTATTATCATGACTACCAGCATAGAAACAAAGTTGAGAAATAAATGATCAATATATCAGAACTAAATAGTTTCCCTGCACAGGACGGCGGATCGCTGGCTATGCTGAAGGAAATCGCACAAAAATACTGCCCTGAGGAACTGCAGGCTGAAAGGCGACGGGTAGGCGAGCATAGCTCGGGAATGCGGAAGGCAATACTGCCTGACGAAAGGCTACGGGTAGGCGAACGAAGTTCGGGAATGCAACTGAACCTCAGCGAGCTGGAAGCAGGATTCAGACAGCTTCTGGCTGGAGGCAGTGGCTACGGCGAACTTCCTTACCTCGGAGATACAGATGCTCAGACGAAGACCATTCCTCATGAAGACGGCTTCGGCATCGGCATCCCCGAGACGCAGAAGCTGCGCGACCTGCACTACGAGGAGGCGGACACGCTGAACTCTGAGCAGATCAAGAAAGACTTCCCCGTGCTTAATCAGAAGGTAAACGGCCACGACCTCGTGTGGTTGGATAATGGTGCTACGACCCAGAAGCCGAATCAGGTCATCGACAAGATTTCAGACTACTATCGTACGTACAACTCGAACATCCATCGTGGTGCCCACACGCTGGCTGCCCGTGCGACGGATGCCTATGAGGAGGCACGCGAAAAGGTGCAGCGGTTCATCAATGCCGCCACCAGCGAGGAAATCATCTTTGTACGTGGAACCACAGAGGGCATCAACCTCGTGGCACAGACATACGGTAGGCAGTTCCTGACACCTGGTGATGAAGTCATCGTCTCTGAGCTCGACCATCATGCCAATATCGTACCTTGGCAGCGTGTTGCTCAGGAACGTGGTGCTACATTGCGAGCTATCCCTACGGATCAGAATGGCGACCTCATCCTCTCAGAACTGGAACGGCTCATCACGCCTCGAACTCGTTTCGTCAGTGTGGGTCATGTCAACAATACTTTCGGCACTATCAACGATGTGCGACGTATCATCGACATCGCCCACTCACACCAGATTCCCGTGCTGATTGACGGGGCACAGTCGATAGCCCACACGCCTGTAGATGTGCAGGCCCTTGGTGCCGATTTCTTTGTGTTCAGTGGTCATAAGATCTACGGGCCTAATGGCATCGGAGTGGTGTATGGTCGCAAGGAACTCTTGGATAAGATGCAGCCCTGGCAGGGTGGCGGTAACATGATCAAGGATGTGACCATCGAGCGCACGGAGTATAATGTGCCGCCTGCCCGTTTCGAGGCTGGCACACCCAACGTGGCTGATGCCATCGGACTGGGTGCAGCACTCGATTACGTGAGTCATCTGGGGATTCGCAATATTGAGCATCACGAGCATCAGCTGACGGAGTATGCACGAGAACAGCTTGGCCAGATTCCTGGTCTGACGCTTATCGGCAATCCCAAGAACCGTGTGTCAGTCGTGAGTTTCGTGCTCGATGGCATCCCTGTGCCAGAAGTCGGTACATTGCTCGATAAAGAAGGTATCGCCGTACGTGCCGGTCATCACTGTGCCCAGCCTGCCTTGCGCGCCCTAGGCTATGAGATGAGTGTACGCCCGACCTTTGCGCTCTATAATACCCGCGAGGATGTAGACAAACTCGTCATCGCAGTTAAGAAAATCATAGGACGATAATGCAGTACGAAACGAAAATTCTGACGACAAAGTATCAGAAACCTGACTCATACGGGGCATTGTCAATGCCCGTCTACTATACGGCGGCGTTTGAGTTTGAGTCTGCCAAGGCCATGGGCGACGCATTTTGCGGTCGTTCCATGGCCCCGTCGTATGCCCGTATTGCCAATCCCACGACCACCTATCTGGAGGAACGGGTGCGGCAATTTACGGGTGCGACGAGTGTGACTGCACTCAACACGGGCATGACTGCCATTCATTATGCCTTGACGGCTGTCAGTGCCGCAGGCCTGAACATCGTGGCGTCGAAGCACCTGTTTGGCAACAGCGTCTCGCTGATTCGCGACACGTTGGGCACGTTCGGCGTGGAACCGCGTTTTGTTGATTTCACGAAACCAGAGGAGGTGGAGGCACAGATCGACGACAAGACCTGTGCGCTATTTTTCGAGATCATCACCAATCCGCAGCTCTTCGTGGCTGACATCCGGAAGCTAGCCGATATCGCCCACAAGGCAGGTGTACCCCTGATTGCCGATACCACCATCGTTCCCTTCTCTGCCTTCCATGCTGTCGATTTTGGCGTGGATATCGAGGTGGTGTCGAGCACGAAGTACATCTCTGGCGGTGGCACAGGACTCGGTGGACTGCTCATCGACTATGGCCGCTTTGACTGGAGCCAGGCGCCCTCCCCTGCCCTACAGGCCCGAACCAAGCGCGTCGGCAAGAAACTGGCTTTTACCGCTCGTGTGAAGACAGAATTGATCACAAATCTTGGTGGGCTGATGACACCTCAGGTGGCCTATATGGAAACCCTCGGTCTCGACACACTCGACATCCGGTTCCGTCGTCAGGCAGAGACCACGCTATGGCTCGCCCGTCAGTGCCAGCAATTGCCGGAGATCAAACGTGTGAATTATACGGGCCTTGAGGATAATCCTTTCTACGAGTTATCGAAGGCACAATTCGGGCCCTTACCTGGTGCAGTCTTCACCATCGATCTCGAATCGAAGGAAGCCGCGTGGGCCTTCATCGACAAGCTGCAGACGATACGTCGCGCCACGAACCTGTTTGACCGTAAGTCGCTGGCTATTCATCCTGCCTCAACAATCTTCGGACTATTCACCGCCGAACAGTGTGCAGAGATGTCTGTCCTCGACACGACAGTACGCCTCAGCATCGGCCTTGAAGCTGGCATCGATCTGCTGGAAGATATCAAGACTGCGATAAAGTGAGAGTATAGTGATGCTCGCATCGACTCTGCCGAGCGTAAGCAGGCTAGACCGAAGGTCAAACAAAGCTTAATATAAAAAAGGCGTGAGAGAAATCTCACACCTTTTTTATTAAATATAGAATTCTGAGGAATCCACCAGCCCCGCTCGCAGGGCGTACTTGATGACTTCGTGGGCGGTGTTGATGCCCAGTTTACGGAAGATGTTCTTGCGGTGCGTGGTGATGGTGTGGACGCTTGAGAAGCGCTCGTTGGCAATCTCCTTCGTGGTCTTGCCTTGGGCAATGGCTCTCACAATCTCCGTCTCTGTCTCTGTCAGGATACTGGGCTGACTTTCTTCTTCCTGCTGATGGTTGATGATCACCTCCAGCGCCCGCTGACTGATGTGGCGCGTATGACGGTTTACGGCATCGAGGGCATCGCGCAGATCCTTCAAAGGACCGTCTTTGAAGACGATGCTGAACTGGTGGGAGGCATACACGACACGGCGCAAGAACTGAGGGGTCAGTTCGTCGCTGATGAGTATCCACTGAGACAGGGCAAAACGCTCAGCGACAATCAGGAGCTGATCCTCATCGGCAAAGTCGAACAGCGTGTAGTCGAGCAGCACGACTGCATTCTCATGCTCCTTCAACCGTTCCACGAGTCCTGCCTTATCGCTGACCTTGAAGATTTCGTGGTCACCTTTCGAAAGGATCAGACTCTCCAACGCGAATCGTGTCAGTTCCTGATTGTCTGCTAAGATGAATTTTCCCATATTAATTGGTTCTTGGGTGCAAAGTTACGAAATAATTCCGAATCCCGAACTCCGAAAAAGTATTTTCGGAATTCAGAATTTGGAATTGGAAATTGGAAATAGAACATCAAATCTTATCAAATGCCTGCGACAAATCGTCGATGATGTCGTCGATATGCTCTGTGCCAATGCTCAGACGGATGGTCGATGGCGTGATATGCTGTTCGGCCAGTTCCTCGGGCGAGAGCTGTGAGTGCGTGGTGGTGTAAGGATGGATCACCAGGCTCTTCACATCGGCCACGTTAGCCAGCAGTGAGAATATCTGCAGGGCATCGATAAATTTCCAAGCCTCTTCCTGGCCTCCCTTGATCTCGAAGGTGAAGATCGAGCCACCGCCGTTGGGGAAGTACTTCTTGTAGAGCTGATGGTCGGGATGACTCTCGAGAGCCGGATGATGGACGGCTGCCACCTTCGGATGATTCTTCAGGAAATCAACTACCTTCAGCGCATTCTCTACATGACGCTCTACACGGAGGCTCAACGTCTCAACACCCTGCAGGAGGATGAAAGCATTGAAGGGAGAGATAGCAGCACCTGTATCACGCAGGATGACGGCACGGATGCGAGTCACATAAGCGGCGGCTCCTACTGCATCGGCGAATACGATGCCATGATAAGAAGGATCGGGCTTGGAGAGCGTGGGGAACTTGTCGTTCTGTTTCCAGTCGAACTTACCACCGTCGACGATGACACCACCCAGTGAGCTGCCATGACCACCGAGGAACTTCGTAGCCGAATGCACCACGATATCTGCGCCATGCTCCAACGGACGAATCAGATAAGGTGTGCCGAAGGTATTGTCGACAATGAAGGGGATGCCATGCTTGTGGGCCACTGCGGCCACACCCTCGAGGTCGAGCACATCACTGTTAGGATTGCCAAATGTCTCAGCGTATACTACTTTTGTGTTGGGCTGGATGGCTGACTCGAGAGCTTCAAGGTCGTTCACATTGATGATGGTATTGGTGATGCCCTGCGTAGCCAGCGTGTGGGTAATCAAATTGTAACTTCCACCATAGAGGTTGTCAGCAGCCACGATATGGTCGCCTGCCTGTGCGATATTCTGCAGGGCGTAGGTGATGGCGGCAGCACCGGAAGCGACTGCGAGACCTGCCACACCACCCTCGAGGGCTGCCACGCGATCCTCAAACACACCCTGTGTGGAGTTGGTCAGACGACCATAGATGTTACCGGCATCGCGGAGGCCGAAACGATCGGCAGCGTGCTGAGAGTTGTGGAACACATACGATGTGGTCTGGTAGATGGGCACGGCACGTGCATCAGTTGCGGGGTCTGCCTGTTCCTGACCTACATGAAGTTGCAGTGTCTCAAAACGATAATTTTTCTTTGTACTCATAATCTTATCCTTTCTTTTTATTTGTTAATAATGTAATTCTCTTTTTTCGGGTGCAAGTACAGTTACTCGCTGTCGAAACTTGTTTTCGAGTGCAAAGGTACGATGTTTGGAAATATTATCCAAATTTCTTGCATAATTCAGAAAATACCACTAAATTTGCAGCCGATAAAGAATAGCTTTCCGTTTAAGGCACTTTTTAAGCCCGCTAACAGAATAAAACTCTAAAATATGGCAGAAATCCTCGACAAAACCGACTTGCAGATTCTTAAAACACTGCAAAAAAACGCCAAATTGACCACCAAAGAGCTGGCCGATGCCGTTCATTTGACCCCTACCCCCGTGTTTGAGCGCCAGAAACGGCTGGAAAAGAAGGGTTATATCAAAAAGTATGTGGCTATCCTCGACCCAGAGAAACTTGACCAAGGCCTGCTCGTGTTCTGCAAGGTAAAACTGAAGCAGATCAACCATGAGATCGCTGATGCCTTCGTACGCAGAATACAGCGCATCCCCGAGGTGACAGAGTGCTATAACACCTCCGGTGCATACGACTATCTATTAAAAGTACGCGCCCGCGACATGAAACAATATCAAGAGTTTGTTCTAAACAAACTGGGTGAGATTGAGAGTCTTGCCTCTATCGAGAGTACCTTCGTTATGAGTGAAGTGAAGCAGAACTATGGCATTAATATTTAAAAATTAAGCGCGATTTATTTTGCATTTCGCTCGATTTAGATAAATTTCTCACGCTCAAGAGTGCAAATAAATATGCATTCTCTTCGCTTAATCGAAATTTTACACTACCTTTGCAGTCGAAAACTAAGAGAATATGGAATCAAAACTGGTTATTTACAATACGCTGACGCGTCAGAAGGAGCGTTTTGAGCCGCTCCACGCACCCAATGTAGGCATGTATGTCTGCGGTCCCACCGTCTATGGCGATCCCCATCTGGGACACGCGCGCCCTGCGATTACATTCGACTTGGTGTTCCGTTATCTGAAACACCTGGGCTATAAAGTAAGGTACGTGCGTAACATTACTGATGTTGGCCATCTGGAGCACGATGCCGACGAGGGCGAAGACAAGATTGCCAAGAAAGCCCGTCTGGAACAACTGGAGCCTATGGAGATTGCCCAGTACTATACCAACCGCTACCATCAGGCGATGGATGCACTAGGTGTGCTGCGCCCTTCAATCGAGCCCCATGCCACTGGCCATATCATCGAACAGCAGCAACTCGTACAGCAGATTATCGACAACGGCTTTGCCTACGAGAGCAACGGTTCGATCTATTTCGATATTGAGGCCTATAACAAGAAGTTCCAGTATGGCATACTGAGCGGACGTTCGTTGGAGAATATCAAGGATGCCAGCCGCGACAATCTCGACGGTGTAGGCGAAAAGCATCATCAGGCTGATTTCGCTCTGTGGAAGAAGGCACAGCCGGAGCATATCATGCGTTGGCCCTCACCCTGGAGCGACGGTTTCCCGGGGTGGCACTGTGAGTGCACCGCGATGGGGCGTAAGTATCTCGGCGAGGAGTTCGATATCCACGGTGGCGGCATGGACCTCGTGTTCCCCCACCATGAGTGCGAGATCGCACAGGCCCAGGCTTCAATGGGACATCAGGCCGTGAAGTATTGGATGCACAACAATATGATCACCATCAACGGCCAGAAGATGGGTAAGTCGCTGGGCAATTTCATTACCCTCGAGCAGTTCTTCACGGGCAACCACGAGAAACTCGAGAAGGCCTACTCGCCCATGACCATCCGTTTCTTTATCCTTTCGGCCCACTATCGTGGCACCGTGGATTTCTCAAACGAAGCTCTGCAAGCTGCAGAGAAGGGACTGGAGAAGCTGCTGAACGGTATCGCCGACCTCGACCGCATTCAGGCATCCGACAAGTGCGATGCCGAAACGGAAAAAATTGTCAAGGCACTACGTCAGAAGTGCTACGACGCCATGAATGACGACTTTGCCACACCGCAGGTGATCAGCAACCTCTTCGAGGCTTGCACTGTCGTTAACAAACTCACCGACCATAAGGCTACAATCTGTGCCGACTGCCTGAAGGAACTTGCTGAGACCATGCGTCTCTTCGCTTTTGATATCCTCGGATTGAAGGCAGAGAAGAGCGGATCTAACGACAGTCGTGAGGAAGCTTTCGGCAAGGTGGTCGATATGGTGTTGGAACTTCGTGCCAAGGCCAAAGCCGACAAAGACTGGGCTACCAGCGATAAGATTCGCGACGAGCTGGCTGCAGCCGGATTCGAGGTGAAAGACACGAAAGACGGTGTCACCTGGAAACTGAACAAATAATCCGCCGACAACGCTGCAGAAAGTCATAAAGCCTACGGGAGACCGTAGGCTTCTTTTGTCATCTCAACGGCGAGGGTTTTTTCCTTGAAATCCTCAAAGGAGAGATAGGCCAACCCCTTATAGGGGCCATCGGTGCCCCAGGAATTCTTCATGATAAAATACGGCTCCCCATGATCATCGTGCGCAATTCCTACGATGGCCATCGCATGGTTCTCGCTCTCCCAGCAGACACCATGATGCTGCCGCACCGCACGTTCGGTCTTCGTCAGCAATGAGTCCATCGGGATGTTCAGGAAACGATCATGCAGCCAGTTGTCGGAAAAATCAAGTTCCAATTCCTGATAATAGGGTTCATCGTCATCACTCATGAGCTGGAGATACTCGCCAGGCTTACACACACTACGGGCAAACTCCTGAGGCGTATAGGTGGCACCGAGCATAAACACCCACTTGGGAGCAGGTCTGTCCACCTTCCGCATCGCATCATAACTGCAGATGCCGTATTTCTCTATCAGTCGTATCAGGGTGGCACCCATTCCACGCTGGTTCTTTGGCACATCGGGTTCCTGCTCTAACATCTTTTCAACATAGTAAGGAGAGAGGTTCACGGAGTCGCCCCATGAGAGGTGTTCTGTCTCAATGGCAGCCAGCATGGCATAGATCCAGCAGGTCTCACTATCCCCTTGATCTTTGATGGGTGTCATACGGTTGAGCACTTCATGCGTAAAGTGCTTGGGAACCTGACGGGCACACCCTCCCACCAGTAACACAACAGCCAGAATCCAAACGCCACGTCTCATCAATAGCCTTTGTTTTGAGTGAGATTGGGATTGAGAGTCAAGATATCAGCAGGTATCGGGAATACGGTTGTATGACCATCGCTCTCATCCACTTTTGCATCCCACTCGTCACCCTCAAAGAGACTCTCGTATTGCCCGAAGCGGATGAGATCCTGACGCCGCCAGCCCTCCCAGCAGAGTTCCAACAGACGTTCGTCGAGCAGGTTCTCGAGACTGATTTCACGCAGAGGCATCGAGACGCGATTGCGGACGGCATTATAGTCATCCTGCCCGTTTTCTCCATTACGGAACTTTGCCTCGGCTCGCATCAGCAGCACATCAGCAAAGCGGAAGAGCACAATATCGTTATCCATCAACTTGCCCTCCTTCGTCGCATTCTTGTCTACCTCGTATTTCTTCATGCGCGCACCAGCCGTCTCAACATAAGGACTGCCGCTGAGATCGAGTTCCACCTCCAATGGGTAATAGCAGAGAATATTTCCCAAACGGTCTTCCACTGGAATGTCATCGTAATCAGTCACCTCTCCAGCCCAGTAGTTCAAGTCGAAGCGGCTGTCTTCCACGTCTGTGCCATAGCCAAACACTTCGACCGCCTTCAGCGTAGCACACGAGCCGTTCTCTCCAGTGAACCCATAGGCTGCAGCATGCCGGTAGTGCCAGGATCGGAACATGTTCTGCTGTTCGTTGTAGTAGAGATCCCTGTCCATAAAGATGACCCAGATATTCTCTGGCGAGTTCTCATTGCGAACGGCGAAATTATCACTATAGTTATCGGCCAGTCTGAAGCCATCGTTCTTCAGCTGGTCGCAATAGTAGACGACTGCCTCCCAGGCATTCATGGTCATGCCGTCGATGTTGAATACCATGTCGCGGCCATCGGGTCTTTTGCCGTCTGTCCAGTCGTCATCGGCATATACCTCTGCATTAAGCATCAGCTTGGCTAACACGAAACAAGCCACGGGCTTCGTCACACGACCATAATAGTCACCTCTATGCACACTGTTTGCATCAGAGAGAAAAGGCAAGGCATCCTGCAGCTCATGGATGACAAAGGCAAAGAGCTCGCTACGTTCTGCCTGTCTCATTTCAGTATTCATCACGACATCGCTCTTGGTGATGATGGGGACACGGGCAAAGAGGTCAAGCAGATACCAGTAACAGATGGCACGTATGCTTCGCACCTCGGCTATATAGGCATCCAACTCGTATTCTGAGAGCAAACTGTAATGGGTCTCTAACTGATTGATGGAGCGGTTACAGAGGGTGATTACTTTGTATAAGTACAACCAGGAGTTCTTTACCATATTGTGCCCTGGCGACCATGAATGGCGATACAGATCCTGCCAGATACCGCCATCGTACCAGTCGTTGCCGCGAGTAGGTATCATGGCTTCATCTGAGCCAAAGGTCTGCAGGTCGTAGATACCCCTGCAGGTGCCTTGCAGCCCTTGCCCGTCAACTGATCCGCCTATATAATTATATAAGGAGGAAACGGTATTGCGGAAGAGGGCATCGTCAGTCTCATAGGCTTCCTCCTCATCGATATGGTCACGCGGGTCTTCATCCAGCGAGCAACTGGCTGTCAGCAGACAGAGGGCTATAGAAATGATTTTCCGCATATGTCTAGAATTTAATGCTGAGTCCCATTGTGTATGAGCGATAGACAGGCATAACGTTCTTGTCATCGAGACCGAGTGTGCCGTTGATGACACTGGAGTTGATCATCGGCGTCAAGCCGCTGTAGCCTGTAAACGTGACAAGGTTATTCACGGAAGCCGAGACTCTGATAGTCTGTATGTACTTCGAGCGAACGGGTACGTTCCATCCCAAGGTAACATAATCGATGTTTACATAGTCGCCCGACTCCAGCCAGTAGTCGCTGATCACCTTGTCTTGGATATTCTCGATGTCGGCACCTTTCGCTACATTGTAGTTCGGTAGTGACAGGATGTCTTTATAGGTGAGCGCATCGCCGTTGAATATCTTATGCCCGAAAGCACCGTTCATCTGCATCGTCAGGTCCCACTGCTTATAGCGGAATGCGATGTTCGATCCCATCATCGCCTTTGGCATCGCCTGACCGCAGATATGGTTTTCGTCATCGATGTCGTAGTATCTTGCCCCGTCAGCATCAGTCGCGATTCCCTTGCAGTGGCGCAGTGAGAACACGCCAAGAGGTTGGCCTACAATCTGAAAGCACACATCACTGGAACCGTGGAAGCCTGGCCCGTAAATGGAAGAGATTCCTTTCACGCTGGGTGCTGTCAGATACTGGCCGTTGTGATAGCCGTTGAGCGAGATGAGTTCATTGCCTTCAAACGTCCAGTTCATATTGACTGCGAGCTCCATATCCTTGCTGCGCAGAGGAGTGATGCCAAAACCAATCTCCAGTCCGTAGTTCTTCATTGAGCCCAGATTTGCCAACAGTTTGTCATAGGTAAATGGTGGCACGGGCACGTCGTAGACATAGAGCATGTCGGTGGTCTTCGAACTGTACCAGTCCACGCTGATGGCCATACGGTTACTCCAGAGATTCACGTCTAATCCGACATTGAATGAACGCTTGATTTCCCATTTCAAGTCGGGATTGGCATTCCTCACGATGCCGAGGGTTACGGTAGGGGAGTCCTCAAACGGCACAATGCCATTAGGCTGCATGAGCTGCAGCGAGTTATAGGAGTCAATACCGCCCTGACTTCCTGAACGCCCATAGCCGACACGCAGTTTGGCATTGCTGATGAATGTCAGGCGCTTCATCCAGGGCTCCTTACTGATGACCCATGCCGCACTAGCAGATGGGAAGAAGCCCCAGCGATGGTTCTTACCAAACTTCGAGGATGCATCGCCACGGGCATTTACGGTCAATGTGTATCTGTCGAGAAGGGTATATTGGGCACGCATCAGGAACGATTCCATATGAGCGTCTGAATAATAGGAGTCAGTACCATCCCAAGGACGTGCTGAACCTGCCGAGAGCTTATTATATCCAAAGGCATCAGTGGTGAATCCTGTCGAGGTGGTATAAAAACCGTTTACCTTCTTGGTTTCCACTTCTGCCAGAGCCATCAGGTTGAGTGTTGAATGCTTGGTGTCGAGAATGTAGGTCAACGAGGCATTACCCAACATATCCTCGTTCTTTTCGCTCTGACGGTAAGCTTCGCCATTAGACCAGACACTAGTAGGATAGTAGTGGGCATTGCCAATGTTATTGTACGAGTAAGAACCGAAGGCACGAAGTGTCAGATTCTTGCCAAGGATTACCTTCGCCTTCATGTGAAAGTTGAAGTGACCGTTATCCTCATCTTGTTTCATGTCCAACATCGAGAGAGGGTTACTATTCCACGATGCTTCAGTCACTTCGTCATATTCGCCTTTACTGTTCGCAATGCCAGGAAACGTGGGGTTGAAGGTAGCAGCCGAAAAGAACAATTTCTGTTTGAAAGGCAGGTAGTAGATACGCTGCAGCGAACCAACCATGCCAAGATCCACCGTCAGACGATTGTCGAAAGCCTGCTGGGTAATGTCCAGCTTTGCAATATAGTTCTTGTTGCCCTGCTGCTTTATAACTGTATTGTGCTCCATTGCACCTACAGAGGCACGGTAGTTGGCAGTCTCATTGCCACCGCCAAAGGCGATGTGGTGGTGCTGAACGAAGCCTGTCCGTTCAATCGCCTTACGGAAATCTGTATCATAGCCCAAATCGATATAGGGTATCCCCATACGATCCGAAGCCCGACGGTAATCATCGGCACTCATCATTTCCGTCCGCTTGAAGACTTTCTCGAAACCAACACTTCCGTCGTAGGATATCTGAAACTTCTGGTTCTTGCCCCTTTTCGTGGCGACCTCGATAACGCCTGCTGCACCACGGCTGCCATATTGTGCCGTTTCAGAAGCATCTTTTAGGATGGTAAAGCTCTCAATGTCGGCAGGGTAGATGGTTGAGAGGATGTCGAGATCGGCTGTAACACCATCAATGATTACCAGTGGGTTATTATTACCCGTCAATGAGGTGGTGCCACGAACACGTACTGCCGACACCATAGCTTCCTGATTACCATCCGATGTCACCTGGACACCGGCAGACTGTCCGCTGAGGGCAT
Organism: uncultured Prevotella sp.; assembly: GCA_900314995.1. GTDB lineage: Bacteria > Bacteroidota > Bacteroidia > Bacteroidales > Bacteroidaceae > Prevotella. Next base: position 31,492 of record OMXK01000027.1, on the reverse strand, counting down.
CAAGCGAGGAGATGACCAAGCCTTTATTCATACGCTCCTCCGTCACCTGATCGATAGCACCAGCCACGGTGTTTAACCCTCCTTTCGAATAGCCGATTCTAACCATTGTCGTATCGCTGGCTGCGGTCTGAGCTTCCGCAGCCATGGCGATTGATGCCGACAATATAACAGCCAAGAATCTGGTTCTCATGCAATCATTTCACATACTCTGCGAAGTCCGTAAGTTTCATGTCGCCCTTCCGAGCCAGCGTGTCGTGCATGGCGAAAGCAGCTGTCAGGTTGTGACGGGTCTGGCCCATCTTCGAGATCTTCAGGTAGTCCCAAAGCAGCTGTTTGTAGTCGGGATGAGCACAGTTCTCAATGATGCACTCAGCACGCTGTGCGGGACTCTTGCCACGCAGGTCAGCTATACCCTGCTCTGTCACGATGATATTCACGTCGTGCTCCGAGCTGTCCTGATGGCTTACGAAAGGCACGATTGAAGAAATCACGCCGCCCTTAGCCACGGAAGGACAGGTAAAGATTGAGAGGTAGGCATTGCGGATGAAGTCACCCGAACCACCGATACCATTCATCATCTTCACGCCACTGATATGCGTTGAGTTCACGTTACCATAGAGGTCAGCCTCGATTGCCGTATTAATGGCAATCACACCTAAGCGGCGGATAATCTCAGGCGAGTTGGATATCTCGCTCTGGCGGAGTGTCAGGTGGTTCTTCATATAGTCCATGTTGTCATAGACATCCATCAGACACTCGTTGGAAACGGTCAGAGAACAAGCCGAGGCATCCTTCACACGACCGTTGAGCATCATCTCAATCACAGAGTTCTGAATCACCTCCGTATAGATGTTGAAGTCGGGCACATGCTTGTCGGCACCCAGGGCACCGAGGATGGCATTGGCCGTTGAGCCTACACCACTCTGCAGCGGCAGGAACTCCTTAGGGATACGGCCCTTGTGCATCTCTTCTACAAGGAACTCTGCCGTCAGGAATCCGATCTTATCCGTTACAGGGTCGCTGTCTTTGAAGGCACGGGCTTCATCGGGAATATTACACTCTACGACACAAGCAACCTTCTCCTTGGGAATTGACACATAAGGCTTGCCGATACGGTCACCTACGTGCTCAATGGGGATAGCCTTGCGGTAAGGAGGATCCAGCGGCTCATACACATCGTGGATGAACTTCGCATTGGGGTTATGGAACGAGTTAAGTTCCAGGATCACATGCTTAGCCAGACGGGCAGCCGTCGGAGAAATACCACCGGCAGCGGTCAGATAGACATGATAGTCGTTGCCCACCTCCTCGATGTCACACACCTCGAGGATAGCCCAGTCCAATGGACCATAGAAACCATAGCGCAGCTCCTGTGCCATGTGGCTTAGGTGCAGGTCATTGTAGGGGATCTCGCCCAGATTCACATGCTTGCGAAAGTCGGGGTTCGTCGTGTAGGGAGCGCGATAGAGGATCGCCTGAGCATTTGCCAGGTCACCGTCGGTACTCTGTCCTGTAGAAGCACCCGTAAAGATAGCTACCTTAAACTCACGGCCAGCCTCATGCTCAGCCACGGCAATCTTTGCTAGTTCCTTCGTTGTTGCCTTAGCCACACCGGCAGGCGTAAAACCACTCATGGCGATATGGTCGCCATTCTTAATCAGTGCTGCAGCCTCTGCAGCAGTCATACGTGTATAAGCCATAATCTTGTTAAATTTGCAAATTTGCCTGCAAAGTTACGAATTAGCAAGCAAAAAACAAAATATTTCTTTGTTTTTTCGAGCGAAAGTACCTTCAAGCTTCGAAAAGGAGCTCAAAGATAGGGCAAATCAGATAAAGCACCAAATTTATTAGGATATTTTGGGAATTCTATTTTTCTTGCTATGATTTGTTCATTTACGGGAAAAGTCGTACTTTTGCAAACAAATTGTTCAATGCCAATTAAACCACTAAAATGAGAAAGCTACTAATTCTACTTGGTATAACCGTATGTCTGATGTCTGCCACGCCTGTCGTAACAGACCAGAAACGTGTATTATGGGAAGACCTCGACACAATTTATATGTTAGCAGGCAAAGGACGATACGACACTGCGATGATTATGGCCAACAATCTCCTACCTATAGCCATCGAACATCATCAGAGACAGGTCGTTGTTTTGCTATTAAACACCATCGGAACAGGGTATCGCTATCGGGATATGGATGAACAAGCCCTGAAAGTTTTTAAGTTGGCCGAAGACTGCATCAACGAATTGTCCCCAGAAGAGCTATTACAGTTAGAGGAGACGCCACATATCATCAATATCTATATTAATCTCGCAGAAGTCTACAAAGACCTGAAAAAGAAAGATGAAAGCCTCAGATATGCAATAATAGCTGCCAGTAAAACGGAAAAGAAGAACGATTCTTATGTCAGGGGAATGGTATTCCCGCTTGTTGGCGGTATCCTACTTGAGTATGGAAAGACAAAAGAGGCGGAGCGCTATCTTAAATCAGGCTATCAGGAAGCCATCGCCGCTCATCGCCCTGGCAATGCACTTATAGCAGCCAGTCATCTGATGACCATTGAAGCTGGCGACAACCAGAATCGGCTTGAAAACAGCAGATGGAAGAAGAAAGCCGATCAGCTGTTGCCACAGGTGAAGGATGAATACCCTAGGGGGATTTATTACACCGCTCTTTCCCATCTTCATTTAGCAGCAGGTGAACTAAAGGAATCAAAGGATGCCATTGATGAAGCGATGAAACTGGAAAGTGTCAAGAATCAGATGACACCAGAAAAGAGCAAGAAAATGCTACAGAATATCGAAAACGAAAAGAGACAAGAATATACAGCCCCCCAACGACTACGTATTCAGATTATCTCAGCCATCCTCATCCTGGTGCTCATCCTATTTGCAAGCTATATCATCTGGCAGAGCTACAGAAGAAGGAAACAGGCAGAGAAAGCAGAGCTTCAGATGACAGAACAGTATATTGAGGGGCTTGAACATGAGCGGAGCCGAATGGCAAAAGAATTGCACGACGGTGTGAGCAACCAACTGCTGGCCGTTGAAATGAAACTGAATGCCGATGGCTTGACAGAACAGACCAAGCAACTTCTCAGCGACAGCCGCGAACGAATCCGTCAGGTTTCCCATGCCCTGATGCCACCCGAGTTCAGCAGAGACGCACTCGACATCGTACTTGCACACTACATTGACAACATCAACGGTGCCCAAGGCTGTGAGATTACCTTTTTCGCTTCTCCGGCTGAAGCAGACTGGAGCGATATCCCAGAAGAAACCGCACTGGAAATCTACCGCATTGTCCAGGAAACCATCGGCAATGCTTTGAAACATGCATCCCCCACCCTCATTGCTGTAGGCATCAAAAGAAAGGGGAAGCATATCACCGTTACCGTTAGTAACAATGGTACGCCTCCCACTCAGTTCTCCTCCTGCGAAGGTATCGGCTCACGGACTATTCAAGAGCGCGCCAAGTCTATCGGTGCCATCCTGACACCCGTCACCACGCCCTTCAGCACCACGCTTATGGCAGAATTCGACCTACAAAAGTGATATCATCCCCATCCCAACTGAGGAGGGGCGCAAGGAAGTAAGGAATTACGTCACATATCATTCGATTTTGGAAATCTTTGAAAGAATTAAGGGATTATTGGCAAATGGATTACGAGTCGTTGTTATAGTCGACAAATTTCCCAATATTTGAGAGGGATTATTTCTCGCTCTAAAATTTCCATCTTTATCTATATCAAGAGATTTATAAAAGGGCTCTATGATTATTCACCCTCCTCCATCCATGACACCCCACTTCATATCCCTCAACATCATGTAAAAGAATTTTCCTTTTTCATACATAGGCAATAATATAGAATATCCATCAAACCTGCAGACTTCCTGACCTTTCGCATTACACAAAGCTACTCCATTGTCATAATCACATCCATAATAAGTACCGATTTCCGGCCTGTCTTCTTGAGTATAATCAACAATCCGGGTATATCCTCTAGTATTAGGGATAATACATTTACCTTCAATACTGTAAAGGCCTTTGCTGCCCCCTGCATGAGTTTCAAATCCTGCACAGGTATAAGATGAGCCGATTTTTACAGAACTTCTATATCTGATTTTTTGGAATTCGCATGGGATTATTATTTTCCCATCCTTATCTTCAACACCATATTTACCGTCCTTACAAACCCTGTACCACTCAAAGCCGTCTTTTCCCACTTTAAGTTCCCGAGAGTCTTCAGGTACAGACTTAGGCTGCGCATTCACTTGAATACAGCACAGACATAGCGTTAATACCACTAACAATAATCTCTGTTTCATAACCTAATTATTAGATGTTTATTATTGCCATATTACCTTACGGCCATTAACGATGTAGATTCCTTTCGGCAGGCCCTTAAGTGAAGTGACTCCGGAGAACACCTTCTGGCCCTGAAGGTTATACACATCGAAAGGCTCACCATCCATCACAATGCCTCTGATGGCAGTACCCATCTCCACGATGTTGGTGAACTCGCCCCAACCCTCGGCGGCACGGTATGCATCCACACAACCTGCCGGCACATAAAGAATGGTGTTCTCCATATCCACACCATCGAACACCGACGAGGCTCCGCTGGATCTCGTACCAGATGGATTGCCCAAATCTATAGGTGTTGTGGCAAAAATATAGATGGCCTTCAAGTTTACACATCCTGCAAAGGCGTTCTCACCGATAGAGATAATGGATCCGGGAATCGATATCTCCGTCAGACCCGTCTGGTTCTCGAAGGCGCCCTCAGCGATGGCTACTACCTGGAACTCCACGCCCTCATGAACAACCTTCTCTGGCACCTTATAGCTACCCGTCGTAGTACCAGTAACATCAATTGCTACAGTATTACCGTCTCCGACCGTATAAGTTACATCTTTGTCAGTAAACTCGTCACCCGATTTCGACTGGTAATCCTCCGTGTTGCCATTCACATCCTTGATAGTTCCGAAATCCTTCCATCCCTCGGTTTCCTTATATATGCTAATCTTACCGACAGGCACCGTCAGCGACAGCTTGCCCGGATTGGAGAATTGGCCATCATTTAAGGCAAAGGGAGTGGCAATCTTGGAGATTACGTCAGTCAGGCTTCTCATCCCGTAGAAAGCCTGAACCCCGATGCTTGTCACCGTTGAAGGTATTTCCACGGATACCAGTCCGTTGCCGTCGAAGGCTTGCGTTCCTATGTTCGTCAATCCCTCTGGCAGGGAAATGGACTTCATGCTCCTACACCAGGCGAAGGCCATATAGCCAATCTCCTTGATGGTACTGGGCAGAGTGACCGACTCTAGGTTGTAGCCAGTGAATGCACCCTGGCCTATGGCCGTCACCGTGAACTCCGTGCCATCCCCAGCCGTCACCTTGCCGGGTAACGTGAGACTCGAAGGATCAGCAGAAACGATGGCATCACCCCAATAGTCTTCTCGAATGTCGCCAAGCGGAGTGTCCATACCCACCTGACAGGTCTTACCTGAAGCACTGAGCACCTTGAAGTTCCATGTGGCGCCACTCACGCTTGCCTGGAAGGTATCACCGTCTTTCAGTTCATTGGGCTGTGGAGCCGGTGTATCACCAGCCGTTATCGTCAGTTTGCCGTTGGCATAACTAATCTCATAGTTCGCGGCCTCGGCCCCGCTGACCGTCACGTCATAGTCTCCAGCAGGCGAGTCCTTCGTAGCAGTACAGCTCACGGTTGGCTGCTTCGTCAGCACAGCTTCCGTCTCGTTGTTCTTGAAGCCCTCGTAGGTCAGGGTGAAGGCAGGGTTCTCTTCGCCCTGCTTCTTCGTGTAGCTTCCTGCCTTGATTTTCAGCGGAGCTTTCGTAATGGTCAGTGTACCCTTCACATAGGTCACGTTTCCATTGGTCACACTACCCTTGGCTACGACGATGTCGTAAGTGCCGACGGGTGAAGTGGCCGTGGCCTCGCAGCTGATGGACGGCGTTCCCGACAGCGTGCCGCCTTCCGTCGTGTATTCGAACGTCGGGTTAGCGTCGCCATAGGCACGGGTATAGCTCTTCGCCGTCACCGTGACAACCTGTTCTGGCTGGGAATCACTCGTATTGCCATTCACATCCTTGATGGTTCCGAAATCCTTCCATCCCTCGGTTTCCTTATAGATGCTAATCTTACCGACAGGCACCGTCAGTGTCTGCTTGCCCGGATTGGAGAATTGGTCATCATTTAAGGCAAAGGGGGTGGCAATCTTGGAGATTACGTCAGTCAGGCTTCTCATCCCGTAGAAAGCCTGAACCCCGATGCTTGCCACCGTTGAAGGTATTTCCACGGATGCCAGTCCGTTGCCGTCGAAGGCTTGCGTTCCTATGTTCGCCAATCCCTCCGGCAGGGAAATGGATTTCATGCTCCTGCACCAGGCAAAGGCCATATAGCCAATCTCCTTGATGGTACTGGGCAGAGTGACCGACTCTAAGTTGTAACCAGTGAATGCACCCTTGCCTATGGCCGTCACCGTGAACTCCGTGCCATCCCCTGCCCTCGCTTTGCTGGGCACCGTGAGGCTTGAAGGATCGGAAGACACGACGCCATCGCCCCAATAGTCATCTCTGATATCGCCAAGCGGCGTATTGATACCTACCTGACAGGTCTTGTCGGCAGCACTAAGCACCTTAAATCTAAACAACGTGCCATCAACTGTGGCTTCGAAGGTATCACCATCCTTCAGTACCACAGGCTCGTTTCCTCCCTCTTCCGCGATATTCGTGAAGTTCCATCCTTTACTCTTATAGGCTGCAGTGGTGCCCTTCGGCACGACAAGCGTGGCATTCTTCAATACAGCATCATCAAAGAGAACAAAGCCGGATATATTCACCGGTGTTCCCATCTGAGCCTCCACCTTTGTAATATTGCTACAGCCGACAAAGGCACCCTTAGCTATCGTGGTGACATTTTTGTGGAATGTCACGGAAGTCAGGTTCGTGCAGTAGGCAAAGATGGCACTAACCGACGTCACAGACTCCGGAATGGAAAGTGAGGTCACCTCAGCGTTGTTGACAGAAAGTTTCCAGTTGGGATAGAAACTTCCATACACTCGGGAATCCCTATCTTCAATTGGGGTTATCTTGGCAAATGCCGTCAGATCGGGGGTATTCACTTTAATGCCGTCAATCTGAAATGCGCCAAACCCTATCTCGGTTACTGAAGCAGGAATCGTCACAGAACTCAGTGAACAACGACTGAAAGCGTATTCTCCGATGGTCTTTAGGTTGCTAGGAAGGGTTATGGAACTGAGTTTAGTGCAGCCCAAAAACGCGTCATCGCCGATGGCTGTTACAGAACTGGGAATTGTGACTGACGTCAGGTTCTCACAGTAATAGAAAGCACAGGCACCGATGGAGGTCACCGTACTGGGGATGACCACCTCCGTCACATTTGAACCAAAAACGGAATTATTAGGCTGATACACATTGCCTGTCGCTGTACCTTGGATTCCCGTGATGGTATATTCCACACCATTATAGGTTATCGTTGACGGAACCTCCACACTACTTACATTACCGCATTTGCCCAGAGTAACAGTTTTAGAACCGTTCACGGTAAAGATACCAATAGTGCCACTCATATCAGCAGTAAACGTATCGCCAACACTAAGTTCAGTCGGTTCTGCTGACCTGTAATTATCGCTATCCTTGCCACCATCGCCTACACCGGGGGTGTCTTCCCCATTGACAATGTGGAAGAACTTTGACCATGCAAATGTTTCTCGGTAACTATCCACATTACTATCCACATGAAGCACTGCATTATTATAGGTCTCCGCATCAAACACGACCTCTTTTATCTCAAAAGGATTGAGCATTTTAGCATAGATATCCTTCAATCCGGTGCAACTTCTGAAAGCATATTGGCCAATATCTGTTACACTGTTGGGGATGGTCACTGAGGTAAGCTCGGAACAGCCAGCGAAAGTTTCGACACTGATGGCCGTGACTGAGAATATCTTGTCTGCGTAGATTGCCTCGTAGTAAGCCTCACCAGGGATGCCTTCATAGCAAACCTCAGCAGGAATGGTTACTACGCCAGAATACTTTGCGCCAGAAGGATTATTAGTTACTATGGCTGTAAGGCCATAAGGGTCAAGATAATAGTAAAGATTACCAATCTTAACAGCATCGGCGCTCGCCGCCAGCGGCAGGAACGTCAAAAGGAATGTAATAATTGTCTGTTTCATATCCTTTAATTGTTTTTATTAGAATTCATTTCGTTGTCATATTCTGTAGCTTCAAAATCGCCCATCTGTACTGCCCTCTTGATATAATCAAGGCCTTTCTGCCCATCTTTTTTTAACCCCTCGCGGCCTTCATACAGCATCCTGCCGAGATGGAATAATGCATGAGGCTTGTTGATGTTGTTATATCCCAATGCCCGCTGATAATATTGGGATGCCATGGCATAATCAACTTCCACACCATACCCATATTCATACAGATAGCCGATGTTATAATAAGCATGTTTGTCTCCCAAATTCAGGGCTTTCATAAACGATTTCATCGTAGATTTGTAGTCATCCCGGTCAAGTTGCATAACTCCCAGATGACTGTAGGCTTGGGCAAATCCTTTTTCTGCTGCCTTCGTGAACAAATCTTCAGCCTTAGTGGAATCCGTTGTAACACCCACACCGTCTCTATACATCATCCCCATTATAAATTCACATCTCGACAAACCTTTCTCAACACCCATAGGCACATACTTCTTCAAACCTACTGTGTCTTTCTCTGACATACATAGAAAAGACAAGTTTTCCAATGCTTGTGTATTGCCTTGCTCAAAGGCTTTCTCATACCAATGGCGTGCCTGGGCTATGTCTTTACTGATGCCATTACCTGTTTCATAACAAACTCCCAGGGCATTCTGGGCCCTGTCTTCACCGAGCTGTGCTGCTCTTGTCAACCACAGGGCATACTGTTGAGGGGCCTTTTCCACAATGTCACCAACATTATAGAATCCGGCCAACTTGTACATTGCAGGGGCATAGTTCATCTCTGCCGACTCCTTGTAAAGCTGGTATGCCTTGGCTCTATCCTTAGGGTACAGCTTCGAGCCTTTGAAGTATTCTTCAGCCTGAAGATACTTCCCCGCAGCATACTCTGCCGAGTTGTTATACACCTCTTTTGAGACATGTATAGAACAACTGGCAAAGCATAAAGCTGCGACAGTACATAATAAAACGATTATCTTATTCATACTAAAGACAATGGGGTGTTAACTACTTATGGAACCCGATCCCCACGACGTAAAGGCTGCTCTTGCCATACATCTCATCTTCGTTGGTAAGCATAACGGACACAACTCCGCCTTGATATTTAATCTCATAGACTTTAAAGTCTGGGGATTTTGATGTAAACCTACCGGTACCATATTTCGACTGAATCTTAGCAAGCAGTGCCTCGAAGCGAGTCTTGGCCTCAGCTAGCGAATAGTGCTTCAGATCCTCTATCATGATGGTATAAGTGAAGACCTTTGCCTTCACCTGCCTGCCGTCATAGGTTCCGCAAAGCATCGGCTTCCCTTTGGCATCCTTCTTCTCCGTAAAGCCCTTGGCCTTCAACTGGGCCACAAGCTGATTCTTTGACTGATGCACTGGGATGCCCATGAACTCCAATTGCTTACTGGCTGGCTTAACTTGAGTAACAAACTCCTCAGCCATAGTACGTGACGAAACATACAGTGGAAAAATGCCCCAAAAAGCAGCCACAGTCAATAAGCTAATAATGATTCTTTTCCGTTTCATAATCACAAGATATAATTGTTAATAAAAGGGCGATGCCAAGGCTATAGTTGCCAAGCTACCAATCACTTTGGCACCGCCGAAATTAGTTATTCATTCATCAAGTGTCATTTCCCTGTTGAATAGATTGACCAGGGTGTATCTATGACTGTTCCTTTTGGTCGTTCTGATCTTGTACGGGAATAAGTAGGCCAATTAGTATATTCTGTTAATCCATCACCATCATAGAATTTCCGGTAGGCACCCACTGGCATAACATGCCCATAAGGATCAGGCCCTTTCTCAATCATTAATAAGCAATACATCAGATTTTCAATACCTCTTTCTGTTTTTTTACCAGAATATATTTCAACTTGTTCAGACCGAACAGTAGAATCAAAATAAACTGATTTTGTTGAAGTTACAAGAAAAACCGTAAAATATTCTTTTCTAAAACCGGTCACATAGGCTTTGATTTTTACTCCATCTCCCTCACTCTCTAATGTACCTGAGTTACCTTTTGAATAGCTCTTGTATTTAATTCTACGCGTCTCATCATCCTGATCAAAGAATTGGAAATATACATCTGCGAATTTATCACCCGGTTTATAAGTATTATCAGTTGAATATGCCAGAATGGTAGGACTCAACACGAATATATCCTCTACATTAGGGGGATTATCTCCTTCATACACAGGTGTGCTGGGATCAGGTTCTCCGGGAGGAGTGGGAGTGCCCGATGGATTACTAGGATCATCGGGAGTGGGAGTGCCCGATGGATTACTAGGATCATCGGGAGTGGGAGTGACCGGCGGATCAACTATAGTACTATCTACAATTATAACATACTCCATGAACTTTGGAGGTATGATAGCATCAATACTTGGAGCCGGCACAAAGGGCGATGTAAACATAATCGAGTCACTCACACAATAGTTAACACCATCGTAATAGTAAGCCCAACAATAATAATCAGTACTTGGTTCCAGATCATAATCTCCAAATGTCTGCTCAAAGGTTATCTGATTGTTTGCATAATTAATACCAGCATCACCAATTTTCAGGCCTTCCAACACTTTAGCATCTTTGAAATCTGGAGTCTCACCGATGCAAAAACCATATGTAAAATAAGATAAGAAATCTTCATTAAAACCATCAGGAGTCTTCATACTTCCCATAATGGACATCTTCAACTCAACCCCATTAGAATTATCATAAACCCGATCAATATTTGGTTTTTGCAGGCAGAAAAGTGCGTACGAATCATTATAGGCTTCATTGTAATAGAGTTTTAGTTTTGATGTTACGCCGCCAATCTCTTCCGAAAGATATTCTTCCGGGAAACTCTCAAAGATGTAACCAACTGGCATTCCTATTAACAGCCTACTACACAATTCTTCTCCAGCTAAGTTGCCGACACTATTCTTCTCGGTATATCCAAGATACACAGCCGCGCCCTTCTGTATAAATGCTTTGGCTAGATTGGCATCGTGTTTCACAGATTGGCAAGCTGAATTATATATGAGGGCAGGTTTTTCAAACCGCTTATTGCTACCTTTAGAAATCAGATCTTCTGAAACCGTCAAATAATAGGCCATCTTTTTCTTACCATTTCTTACTTCTTTTAAGGCACCTATACCGACCATTCCATCTGAATATGCTTTCAAACTGTTTTGCATAAGGTTCTTAAGAGTATATACATCTATAGCCTCTGATGTCGCTATCTCTTCTCCAGTAAACAGCAAGTGCTGACCATCACGCTCATTGTAACATCCTGGAGTGATGAGGTAAAGCAAATCATAGTCGAGCATGTCCTCTGCAAAGAATTTAACAGTTGGACGATTGTTAACCATTACATCAAAACCGCATTTACGGAAATTATCTTCTGCTGCTTTTGCACAAATAGTGCTCAACTCTTGATCTTCGTCGTTATATTGCTGATTTACAATACACACTTCCTTCAGATCCAGGTGGTTGTGGATCTTCTCTTCGCTGAGCGTGGCTCTGGTTTTTGCAACCTCTTCGGCCTTTCTTGTATATGAATTTGACTCATTATCCAAAGGTGTAAACACGAAGGGAACAGTACCAAAGTCCTTGATCTTCACAAAGACTGTCAGGTCATCGGCCCATACTGACTCTACGCCGTCGATTCCCTTGATTACAGAAGACTGCGATTTCATCTCAGCAGCAGACGAACTCTCCATGTAAATCTCGCCGACAGTCTTAGTAATAGCTTCCACTTTCTGAAGCATTGCCGTCTGGGAATCTACATACTCTTCTTGCTTATCCTTGTCAGTATCTATGCCGAAGAAGTCTTTTACTTCACTCTCCAGCTTTTCACAGGAAGTGAGAGAAAATGGCAATACGACAAGCAGCAAACGGATTACATTATTAAACTTTTTCATAATCGCAACATAATTGTTTGTTTATTCTACTATTGCTCAAGTCCGAACAGGATATTCGTCCATCCCTTGTATATGAACCAAAGAGCTACCAATGTAATAAGACCAACGACGATTCCAGTAAGTGGGAATAGTCCAATGAGAGTAGCGACTACCATGATGATCATGCTTAATCGAAGCGTCTTCGCACCATCGCGCCCAAGCTGATGAAGAGGACCAGATTTCATCAGAGATGAATAACCCAGGAACTCGAAGATAAAAGCGATAATGCCAATGATGCCCGCAATTATTCCTCCCAGTAAGGGGATAATGCCAATAATAGCGGCAGCAATACCAAGCCACACAGCGATTTTCAGTTTGGAGGCACCAGCCATTCCTTCAGCGTCTAAAGACTTTGTAAGCTTTCCCAACCCGATAATATACAACGCCATACCGACCAAAGAGGCGATGCTTGTTGTCATCTTCGGATCGATGGCATGATAGCAATGCAGCAGACAGGCAATCAGGATCATATAAGCACCCTCACTACTGACGGTTCTCCACTCAACGCCCAGACTGGCCTTGCAAACCCACAGCCCAAACGCAAGGGCTATCAAGGCGATGTAGTCAAGCCACATAGGTGTACCAGGTATCAAGGTAATCAGTGTCAAGGCCAATCCGCCACCAACACCACAGAGGAATGGAGTCGGGAGTTTTCCACCTGTTGACTGGTAGAAATTGTAGAGGGCCCAACCGCCAAATGCTATACCAATAAGTCTGGCAACAATAACTGATACACTCAGACCTCCAAATCCTAATGCGGAACTAACCATGTTCCCGAAATCGGGTAAAAGCGAACATACTAACAGCACTAAGCTGAACTGCAGCTGCAAGAACTGCTTTTTCTTTGTAAACTCGTCCATAGCAATCTTGTCTTAAAAGGTTATTAATAAAGTTGATTGAGCCACCATTTCCCGCTGTCGTCACGTATCATCTTGAAAGTCTCCTTGACGGTTCTCCCGTTCTTATATGTGACATTGAAGGTCACCTTCGCCTTGCCGGATTCTTCATCAATGTCCTCATCAACAAACTCATAACTTTCAATCTCCTGAGAAGGCTTCCTGTTATTCTCTATTTGCTGGATGAAGAGGTTTTTATATTCTTTGTCACTATCCTTGAAATAGATACAATTCGCGAAACCCTTCACATCATTTTCCTTCTGGCATTTCAATGCCTTCTTCGCTACACTCTTTGGCGAACTGCCGCCACTACAACCAAAGAACATGAATGTGGCCATACACAACAATAGTATAGATAATATCTTTTTCATAACGTCTTCTTTTTTATCTGATTAAACAATATGTCCTTTACTATGCATTATAGAGATCTGAAACGTCTGCATCATTCTCATAATCAGGCTGATCTGAAGCCAATTCATCCTGAGGAGAATGATCGGCATTGAAACTGCCGTCTTCAGAATTACCTTGCGCTATAGCCTCGGCAGCCCAGGAGTCTGTTGTAATTCCTGCACTAGAAATATCAAGCACGTCATTCTCATCAATCTGCCCATTACCATTATTATCATGTATGGCTCCATCAAATACACCATCACCATCAACATCCACCATAACTATTGGCTCACCGTCGATCGTTGCAAATCCTGCATTTGAGATATCACCATCCTCATTTACAAATTGATTAACGCCCAGAATATGAACTTCGGATTCTGTCGCAGTTTCCTGATTGGTGTCGTCAACAATGACTACGTCTGGAGTTTCCGGTTCACTCGTGTTTTCATCATTATTCCCTTGCTGAGCCATATTCTCATAATAATCCGCATGATGATAAACCGCAGGGGCTACCTGATGTGCGAAGTCTGATCGATCAGCCGCTGACATGCTATTCCACTCTGCTTCTGTATAGGTATTATATACTCCACCATGCCAATAGAACACGCCTCCAGGGCCTACTTCGGCACGAGCCTCAGCAAAAGCATGACCGAAAGAAAGGTTCTGATCCACTGTGGCGACATGGAGTTCTGTTGGAATATATGCAGGATGAACCGCCTGAGGCTCTGGGCGAACAGTCACAGATTCTGACTCTGGATTTGGATTCGTCGGAATGGCAGGGTCTGCCCCCATCGTGGCAACAGGTTCCGACTCTGGCGTGACATCTGTTTTTGGACCATCAGCAGGATCTGCTTGGGCAACTTCACCTCCATGATGTTTCGGCCTCAGCCACTCTGGGACTTCTATACCATTCTCTTCAAGCATATCCGCCAGAGACTCCCTCCATTCGTCTGTCATCTCATCGACGTATGGTTTTCCTGCATACATGCCGCCTGCGCCCATGAGGATACCAGTCACACCACTAATGGTCACCTTTGCCCATTCGTTACTTTTCTTTTCAGACTTCGGGGTTACTTCTTCCTGCTTCACCTCGTTGTTCTCACTATCGTCCTGTACCATTGAAGACTGATAGATTGTTTCATCATTCGGATTCATAATACTAATGTTTTAAAATTGTTAATAATGTTGTTTTGATGGTGCAAAGATACGACGAAAAACGCCTCATTTAAAGTTTTCAAGGCCATCTTACACGAAATGCCCCGAAACAGTTACGAAATGTCTTTTGGCAGGTTTTTCTTCATTTTGTTTGGTTCCTATACAGAAATAGAGCATCTACCGACGGCCGTATCGACCAACTTATCATCAGTTACATATTAAATTAAAAAATCTATGGGTAAAGATTATATTTCTCAGACTTCTTTTTTACCACGATAATTCATTGGTTTTACGCCGGGAATCAGTCCATTGAACAGAATCTTTCTTGAAAGGAACATTTTCTTGAGAATAGCCTTGCAAGTCACGTCCAATTTCTCTGTAATCCTTGACACCTGATTTCACACGGAATTGACCACAGACACAACGATATGTTTGTTTGTATTCCGTTACGTCATAATGAACAAGCCAGTCTTTCCGTACATAAACAGTTTGTTTCCTGTGAACATAAATCTTCCTTGAAAAGTCTGGGTATTCTGTATCAGGAACCCACTCTGTACGTTCACTGCCAGGAATAATCTCATCATATTTCCGAATATTCTCATGCTCAACTCGATCAACCTTAAATTTTCGTGTCACTTCAGATTTAACCAAAGTATAACTATTGACTCGACCACAATGAAAACATTTTTCCTGATCCACAACCTCGGCTGACGAGTATAAAGAAAAGAATAATAACAACAGTATTGCAGCAGTCCCCAAGATCAAAAAAAGCAGGCTATATCCCCAGCAAAGTAATGCTATCCACCAAATATAAGCCCCCAAAAAGGTTAGGAGATATGTGATAATCAAAAGCTGATGTCGTGTGAGATTTCTAAAAATATCTAATGGAACGAGTGACATGACAACCAATGCTGGTATCAGCATGGGGAGCAGAGCCCAGGCAAAATATAGAAACAGGGCTATAGGCAGAAGAATAAGAAAAGACCTACTCATATTGGGATACAAAGCCTCTTGTACATTATGCATGACCCATCCCCAGCCAATAATGTTATAAGCGAACGGCGCAATGCCAAAGACGCGGAAGCGCCCCTCTTTCGCAT
Organism: uncultured Prevotella sp.; assembly: GCA_900314995.1. GTDB lineage: Bacteria > Bacteroidota > Bacteroidia > Bacteroidales > Bacteroidaceae > Prevotella. The sequence goes on along the minus strand of OMXK01000027.1, from coordinate 15,741 downwards.
AACGAGGGAATGTCACACTTCTACATATTCCTTTTTCATCGAAAAATGCTTTAACCGTATAGGCATAGCCGTCGCTGTCCAAGGCGGCAATTTTATCAAACTCTGCCACCCATTTACTGGCATCAGTTGAGCTGTGATACAATCTTGTTGCAGGGCGCCATGTTTTCTCTATACTCTTCAGGGTACGGCCAATACAATACTTTTCCACTTTTGAACGTGTTGTATAATAAAAACCGCGAGAACTACTCAGTTCATACTCATACAAATCTTTCTCTGTATGATTTGACACGATTCTGAAAGAGTTTTCCTTAGGATAATAGCAACGTTCACCAAACCTATTTTCAACCCATAGCCATTTGTCGCTGATACCCAAGAATTTAAGTGTATCACCAGAAAAGATATGATGCTCTTGGCTATAAAACTGATTGCCTGCGACAATATATATATCCTTAGGCGGATCCGTTTTAGTGAAATAATTAACGGTTCCTAATATTGCCAAGATAATAAACAACCACACCAAATGCCCTTCGGCAAGATTCTCAATCTTCTCGTTCGCTTCTTTCATACCAACTCTTTGTTATCACTTTCCCGTCAGCGTCACCTCCATACCATCTTTGGCAGGCTGTTCCTGAGTAGTAAGGCCAATGTAGGAGATTATCAGCATTGAGCCAATCTTACATTTCAGGTTGAAATTACCATCGAAGTCTGTCACTGCTTTATTAGATGTTCCTTTGACCACGATATCGGCTCCAATAACACACTCGCCTGTTTCGTCTTTCACGTGACCTCTGATTGTAGTCTCTACAACCTCGTTTGTCTGTCCTGACATTTGTTCATTATCTTCCGGGGAAGAGGAAATCAAATCCAACCAATAACATTTCTTAATCTCATGTGTCCAACTTTTATTGGTATTCTTATCCTCAACGCCAACATATTGTTTCCCATCATATGGACTTTCACTGACATCTATATCATACGACAATTTACCATCCGTGAAGACATCTGTTTCATTACCCATAGAGCCTTCAATCTTTTTCTTTCCATAGATACAATGGATCGGCTCATGTAAAGAACTGCCACGAGGGAATACAGTTAGGCGTAACTTCTCACCAGCTTTGTCTATTCGCAATACAGAGCCATCCTCGGTATCCATATAACAAGAATAAGGCATCCAACCGCCTTCACGGAGAGACGCAGGCAATGTCTCCAAGTCTTCTTTAACCTTTTGCTGATACAAAGTTTTTTCCTTTGCTGACATGTAATTTACTGAATACAACTGGTAGTCCTCGTTAATCCAGATATCTCCATTACCGAAGCAGTATCCACGGTATCCCATGCTTGACCAGTCATCTTCTTTTGCCTCTCGCAGTCTATTCTTGATTGAAGTATCGAATAAAGTATTAAAGTAAGCTATCATCTCATCCGTGTTCTTAATATCTTTCAATGGATAATTCCTAAGTAATGGATATTCTGTCACGTAAGCCAACTTTTCTGCATTACCGTCAATAATGTATTGGCTTATTTTATCTATCTCTGCATGAGAAACATCAACTGCAGTGGAATCTACAATACTATCTACGACCTCAGCTATCGAATCAGTATCTACAGGAAATTGCTTTTCATTGACAAAAAGCTTATTCCCAAATATAAGGAACAAGAAAGCTCCGATAGCGACAAGGCCTAAAAACGCATATAGCAGATTTTTATTGGGGGAGCCGTTTTCAGATTCTTGAATGACAGGTTCCGGACTTGGTACTGGAGATCCGCCATCATTGATATCGCCAATAACGGTCTCTTCGCCATCATCAAAATTGCCGCCTTCCTCATTTTCATTAATGGAAAGAACTGTTTCATCATCCTGAGGCTCTGGGGCTGGTTCTGGCGTCGAGGCTATTCCTAACCACTCTGACACCTCATCCACAGATTTCGGACGTTTAGCCCTTGAAGGGGCCATCATCCAAACAATGAGATCGCTTGTATTCTTGCTGACAGTTTCAGAGAAGTCAAAGGCATCGTTACCATCATCCTGAATAGCATTGGTTGAAGGTGGCTGTTTGCCAGTCAAAATATGGAAGAGTGTAGCCCCCAATTCATACAGATCTGTCCATGGGCCTATACGATTCATATCCTGTGATATTAGCTCTACAGGAGCATAGTCAGGTGTCATGGTAAAAACAGAAACTGTCAGTTCCTTGTTTGAGTCAACTATTTTACTGGAACCAAAGTCAAGCAGATAGGCATTGCCCGACTTGTCAAGCATGATATTAGAAGGTTTGATATCCAGATGAAGCATCTCCTGAGAATGCACTACCCGCAATGCATCAAGCATCTGGAAGAAGATGCCCATCGCCTGATCCTCAGCCATCGGGCCGTCTGTCTTTATAATATCACTGAGAGACCGACCGTCAATCAGATCCATCACATAATAAATAGTGCCATTCTCCTCAAACAGGTCGTAAACCTCCACTATATGTGGATTGTTGAGTATCCTCAGCCTTTGGGCTTCTTTCTTGAATTTATTCAACTGACTTTCGAAAGTAGGCCTATTTCCAGGAACACTTACCGTAACTTTCATATCACTACGCAGGTTAATATCCTTCATAAAGAATTCCTTCATAGCCCTACGTACTCCCATGCCCTGATGCAATACGACATACGTATTACCAAAGCCACCAGAGCCTATTTGTTTCTCTATTCGATAGACACCATTCATCAACAGGGTGCCTACAGGAAGCATATTCTCGTTCATATAGCACTATATTTATTGAATGTCTTTTATGTCATTAAGGAATAATGTATTCTCTGCAGCATAAAATTTCTTGAAATCTGTGGCAAGAGGAGATGATGGAGATACTTTATAGCCATTGCTATAAGGGTCCTTATCCTCCTCCGTATTTTCTTGAACCATAAAAAAACTTATAGAATAATTGTCCAATACTGGTTTTAATACTTGTGTCCAGAATGATTCACCCGAGTTATTCCGAGTTGTAAGATGACATTTAGACAGAGCAAATAATTTGTTATTGTTTTTTGCGATTTGACTTACAATTTTTAGGGTACTATTGATACCTTTTATGAAACTTGAATTAGAATGCCACTGAAACATGTCAACCCCAATCATTGCAACACGGTCATTCCCAGGATAACGTCGGGAAAATTCTTCATAAAAATAATCTGTATAATCTTCATCTAATCCCTCATAACAATCAATAGAATAACACCAAAGCAAATTGTTTAAACCTTTCTCGTTAAAAAAATCCTGACAAAGATTCCACATATCTTTAAATTCTTCATCATCACAATAACGAGGACTAAAATTGTCATAGCCCATTGAATTTCCTCCATCCCATGGATGTAAAATGATTGGAATTAGTTTGCCGTCATCAGCCTTTAATCCTTTAACAAAACTCACGACACGATCCAAGCAATCAAGCATCTGAGAATATTTCTTCCCACCAGGAAGAATACTCTTAATATCTTTATGGACTCCCCTATCATCATATTCTCGTAAGTCCGCAGGAACCCATCTCAACGCGACAATTCCACCTCGCTTATGATGTGTGATGATTTCATTTTGGATACGAGAGTAGTAATCTACGTCATATTCCTCTCCTTTAAATGCTATGTCATTGTCTATTCCCGAGATTTCAAATTCCATTATAGCAGGATAATCACCCACTATCGCCTTTATGTCACTCTTTCCTTCATCTAAACGCCACCCATAGCCATAAAGTGGGTCATCTGTATGACCAATCATATAACCTTTTTCCCGAAGACTGAGAAGACGCTCTTCAAGTTCTTTTGCTGGCGTCTTCTTTGTCTCAGATTGTTCTACGCCTCCAACATTATTTGCGGATTCAGATGATTTCTCAAAGAATGAAGACTTTATGCCCAAATACAGTACGACAACAGCGATTGCGCCGAGAATGGCGTAAATCAGATTGTTATTCTTTGTGGTACTGGCAGGAATAACAGGCTCTGGAGTTGAATCTGACTCAGGGTCAATAGTTCCTGTAGAACAGCCGCTATTCACATTACCGATTACTGTTTCTTCTTCGTCATCAGTCTCATTATTCGATGGCCCTAATATGGTTTCATCATCATCTTCTTCATTAATTATAGTCCCATCCTCATTAACTTCTTTATCAGGTTCAGATTGCACATCTAGCAATTCATAGACTTCTTTCACTGATTTCGGGCGTTTGGTTCTTGACGTAGCCATCAACGAGAGAATCAACCCACAGGTTTTCGCATTGACCGCTTTTGGGAAATTAAAGGCTTCGCTCCCTTCTTCCGAAATTTCAGAGAAAGTCGGTGGTTGAAGACCAGTCAGAAGGTTGTAAAGCGTCGCTCCTAATTCATACAGGTCTGTCCAAGGGCCAATGCGGTTTGGGGTATTGTCAATCAGTTCTGACGGAGCATAGCCACGAGTGTAAGTGAAGGCGGAACTAGTCATGTTGCTATCTGCATCAACCTGCTTGCTCGAACCAAAGTCGAGCAGAAATGCATTGCCCGTCTTGTCGAGCATAATGTTGGAGGGCTTAATGTCCAGGTGCAGCATCATGGGATTCTCGCTATGTATGAATTTTAAAGTATCCAGTATCTGATAGAAGATGGCCATAGCCTTTTCTTCATTCAATGGGCCTTCTTTTTTGACGATGTCAGCCAGAGACAGACCATCAATCAAATCCATCACATAATACACGGTTCCATTCTCCTCAAACAGGTCATGCACCTTTACTATATGAGGGTTATTCAGTACACGCAAGCGCTGGGCCTCTTTCATAAATTTTTTGCGCTGAGACTCAAAGGTGGACTTCTTTCCTGGAATGCTCACTGTGACTTCTGCCCCATCACGCAGGTTGATTTCCTTCATGAAGAACTCCTTCATGGCCCTACTTTCATTAAATAGTAGATGGCGTACCACATACGTATTGCCAAAACCACCAGCACCAATCTGTTTCTCTATACGGTAGGTTCCTGCTCTCAGTACAGTCCCTACAGGAAGCATATTCTCATTCATCTTATTAGTCTATTTAATAATGTTCTTATAAATGATAATAGTCCAAATCCACTATGTTTGGATATGGTTGAAGCATATCCCTCCAAATTAAGGGCATTTGCTGGAGAATCCTTCTCGTCATTCTTCAATTGACCATCCATCGGTTCTGGGATAACACCCGTGATATAAATAAGATAGGCCGAATGATTGTCTTTATTGTATTTGGTCAATTCTATCAATTTCTTGCATTTCTGATTATCTGTTACTCTTTTACGCAACAGACTAACCAGCTCTTTATCCGTCATTTGCTCTAGCATGCCGTCAGAACATAAATAGAAGTAATCTCCTGACTGGACATCCGAAATATGGACTACTGACGGTTTGGGCCTTCGCTCCAACCCTGGTAAGAGGGCACGGGTAATGACATTCTTCTTAGAATAAGTCTTCATTTCCCGGACTGAGATTTCACCAGAAGCTAGCATATCATAAACTTGAGAATGGTCACGCGACTTATACAGGATCGTCTTTTGCTTCGGACGAATATGATAAATACGGCTATCACCGATATGGACAGCAAATGCACCACCAGCATGGAATACGAGTAGAGTCAGCGTTGTCCCAGGCCGGCGGTCACTGTCATCATTCAGTTTGTCTAATTCATCCATCGTTGCATTCAAGGCATCAAGAAGTAGAGAATCTGTAAAATTGACACCATCCCAATGCTCCTGAATATAGGATGAAAGGACATCGCAAACCAAATTGCTGGCAACCTCGCCACGCTCATGCCCCCCCATCCCATCGCAGAGGATAAACACTCTATCTTCAGCTGTTGCTTCACCGATACGAGGATATATCGCGTCTTCCTGATTCTTCCTGTTACCCTGTTCCCAAATGGAATGAGGCGTTGCTATTGTTATTTTCATAAGATCCAATGACTATTGTAAATACTTCACTATGGTCTCTCCTATCTTAAATGTATCGCCATTCTCCAAATCCAAACGATCCTCGGGATACATACGATCATCACCAAAATACATCGGTTTGAGATTTGCCTTCTCTTCATCACGTACATCGCGAAGAATAGCCTTTATATTCTCATTTTCCAATTTGACGACCTCTATCTCTGCATGAACTCGACTCACAGACATATCATCGGTTGCAATCTGAACAGTAGAAGCAGACTTGGCGCTCTTCCTGCCAATCGTATTGACGCCCATTTTCAGTTCATATCGATCTCCACCACACATCAGACACCCAATCTCTTTCTTATTGGAATTGACTGATGCAATGACCGTTTGGCCTTTGTCAAACTTTATCCCGAGTTTCAATCCACATTTAGGACAAGGAACAACAATAATTCCTTTTGACTCGGGATTTGACACCTCTAATGATGTCCCACAGTTAGGACAAGTTACATTTTTCTTTTGCATATTATTTCCAAATCATTACTGGCATTTCATTATCAAATTTCCCCCACATCACAGGATGCTGCAAATTATTAGTTGCCGCTTTAACGCCTTCACTAACATACTTAAAGAGTTCACGCGCTGTTATTATCCGATTTCCATCAGTGTCAGCACCTCCACGTAGTCCTCTATCGAGATATGCCGTAAAGACGCCATTCTTCCAATTTCTATATTCCAACGATTTTTCGTTGGTCCTCGATGAGAGGAAAAACATGACATTACCATCCTTTCTTACGTTACCACGCTTGCCTGCCTTTCGGGCTTTTCCTGAAAAGCAAGCATCTGCCAACACTATTTTACTCCTTGCCTGGCTAGATGACATGAGTTTATAGATTGTATTATAATATAATCTCTGATTATAACACATGAAACCACCAGGTATCCCATGCCCGCTGAAATAAAGGATAATAACATCATCCTTGGAGGCTTTCTCAAACTGTGACTTCATCTGCCGAGTGACATCCGACAACTTGGCCTTGTCATTTATAAGGATTGCCACGTCTGCCTGACAATTCTTCTCATAGAGATTTCTCATTGTGAGAGCATCATGGTCACTGAGTTTTAAATCATTCTTAGTACCAGGATAGTCTGCTACACCGACAGAAACCATATAAGTCTTAGATGATACAGGACAGATATAACACCATAAGACAATCATGAGGTATGCGAATCTTTTACTCATATCAGTACACATCATAATTCCAATCATTTTAAAGAGTTCATATTATTTGTTTGATGGTGCAAAGATACGACGAAAAACGCCCCATTTCAAGTTTTCATCGGCAACTTACATGAAATATATTGAATCAGTTATGAAATGCCCTATTTCTTAAAGATTGCCTGACAATGGCGACATTTGCCATCTTGAACTAATATGTCATAAGACCTATTATCTAAGAAATGGCCACAATTAGGGCATACATATTTATGGGGAAAAGCTTCTTTTATTTCTTGGATCCGCTTTGGTGTTTTATCGCATTCTGAATAGGCCTTAAAAAAGAAATATGCGGATATGACACCTGCTACAACATACAGGATGATAAATAATGGATTATCCCTGCCAGTAACAAACCCCAGAATTACCGCAGCAGTTGTTATTAAGCCTGTTGCTGATCGTAAATGGCCAAAACGTCTTTCCTTGATGTTTAAGTCCATCAACTCGTTCTGGTAATCTTCCCATACCTTTTTCAACGGTCGGATATCAGCGTACTTTGGTACAAAAGACTTGATGATGTTCCAATCCAATACATAATGACCAGTACCTAACTCTATCCTATCGCCCTCCTGAATGAGTTTCGACTCAACACCTACCATATTTACAAATGTATAGTTTTGGACATTCAGGTTTTTCAGGATCATCTTCCCATCATCAGTTATCGTCAGTGAGATATGCTCTTTACTAACACTGGTAGGAACAGGTTTCTCTTGTTTAATGAGTTGAGCCTTTCCATTCGCCATCCTATATAATTGATTGGTCCGATGGTCTCTTCCGATTATAACTGTTACCATAAAACGCTCTTACTATTTGGATTCACTAACGATAATATCTTTCACCTTTTTCAAGGCTTCTTTAGATATCGGTAATTGATAAGCAAAATGCAAACAATCAGAAACTACCATCTGTTGTTTATGAATACAGATGCTATGGATGAATCTCAGATTGACTATAAAACGCTTGCCTATTCTCATATAACTAAATGATTTTTCACCTAATCTTTTAGACAAGATAGATTCCATAGTTGACAAGTTGCAAGCCACCTTGTTCTTCAATTTGTTAGTCATAACAACATTCGTGTAATTTCCATCAGACTCAAAATACACGATATTATCAACATCAAGTCGTAATAGTTCGTCTCTGCTATTCAAATATAGATACATAAGTGTTACATATTTTAGTTATTGCAATGAATCGTTATTTGCCAAAAGTGAAAAGGCATAAAAAAGAACGTGGACTACTTACTTCGTCTACGTTTCTCGAGGTATCGCCAAACACCTAACAACCATCAACCAAGTAAAAGCCCACGCCTCTAACGTGAGCATCCTTGCTCTTACTCTTGGTCGTTTCTTTCAGATTTTGGCGAATTTTCGAGAAACAAGATTCAAGCGGACGCTTCTTTTTGTATGTTATTTACATTTTTCGTCTATGTCATCATATTCATTTTATAGTTATGCGCTGCAAAGATAAGCAAAATCTTTGAATATCCAAAACTTTATACTGTTTTTTTGAAAAGGGTCCAGACCCAGTGGTTGGACCCTATCGTCATGGTTGCTTCTGTAGGTCTTGGCGATTTTACGAGAAACAAGTACGACGAATTGTTCTATCTTATCTCATCCTGCACCTGCTATCTCCTGAGGATTGATATAGCCGGCAGCGATGGCCTTGATCATCAGGTCGGCCATATTATGAGCCTTTAGCTTAAGGAAAATATTTTGGCGATGGGTCTCCACCGTATTTTCCGAAATATAGAACCGTGTGGATATCTCTTTCGTAGAGTAACCTTTGGCAATAGCCACCAGTATCTCCTGCTCACGCTTGGTGAGGATGTCATTATGCGCCAAAAGTCTATTCTGCGCCTTTTTGAACTTGGTACAGAAGAACTGTCGCCCACTAAGGACTGCCTTGATAGCCTCCAACAGTTGATCGAGATTTGCCGACTTATACATCACACCATCCACTTTCTTCTCAGTCATCATACTCACCACCCACATCTCCTCGTGCATTGTGTTGATAATGATTCTGGCATTTGTATCCAAACGTCGTATCTCATCGATGAGCCAGGACACATCAACATCCATTAGTTCAACATCGACGATATACACCTGGAAAGGATGGGAAGGAATCCTATCAAGCATTGGCTGCACCCTACTAAAGGCTTCGACATGCGTAATTCCGCTACGCTGGATATAGCTTTTAAGACCTTCCAAGACGACCTCGTGATCATCAACGATAGCCACCTTAACATCCTCCAACTTATATTTGTCTATTTCTGTCATATTTATGCGCCCCGTATACCTTAATCTGTATAGAAGACATGACTCTTTTGTGAGCCGTATTCTGTTCAGGGTGCAAAATTAATAGAAAAAATCGGATTTGCAATAGTGGTTTTCCACTATTTTGACTAGATTGAACCTACAAGTACGTCATCAGCACATCCCAGACGGCGATGATATGGCATACGGAGCCGGCTAGTACGAAGAAATGGAAGACGGAATGCATGTATTTCTTCTTGTTCAGACTGTAGAACACCGCACCTGTGATATAGCTGACGCCCTCTGCAATGAGCCAGATGATGGCGGCCTCCGACACACTGTCCATCAACGGTTTAAATGCCACCAGCACACTCAGACCCATACCGACAAAACAGGCCGTCTCGAGGTTAGAATGCTCTTTTAAGTGAACAAAACTGGTTATGGTACCAGCTATCGCACAGACCCACACGAAGACAAACAGACTCCAGCCCCAATACCCCTGACTGCGAAGTGCCACCAGTGTCAGTGGGGAATACGAACCGGCTATATGCCAATAGATGGCGGCATGATCCCAGCGGCGCAGGCGCTCCTTCCACTTCGAATGATGCTTCATCGAATGGTAGAGCGTCGAGGCTACATACGAGCCCAGCATGCCAAAAAGGTAGAGAATCACCCCTACCCTTGCCCAGTTGTTGTCGCTCTGAAAGCACCATACCAGAAAGATGATGCCGAACACCACCCCCAGCACAATGCCCCCGCCATGCGACGCGGCATTCCAGATCTCTTCACGTCTGGTATATTTTATCATCGTTGCCTGACCTCAGTTCTGGCAGCATCCAACAGGCTGTTGTAGTCGGATGCAGCATGGCAGACGGGATTCATAATGCTGCCGATCACCCTGCCTTGGATGATATCGCTGTTCCAGTGATAGCGCGAGATGACACGGGATGTGGCGAAATCGTTGGCAGCCTTCATAATCAGGTCCGCTTTCTGGGGATAGAGTTCTATCATTGACATCGCGGCAGACCAGATGCCTGCAGCATGACCACTGGGATAAGAGTTGGCATAGAGCAAATCCTTGGCCATTTCCTCGTAATCTTCCTCCGACTGCACCCAGGCATTCGTCCACTCACCGTTCTCGTCGTAATAGTACTTCTCCACATCGCCATCATCGTAGGTCGTCTTGTGACCGTCGTTATCTTCAATGGCAAAACACGTCAATACATTGAGACGGTCATCATAGTACGACTTACGCTGACCTTCCTTTTCTTCGGAGCAGCCAGGCCTTAACCTGCCATACTCTATCCCGCCAAGCGATGCATCGGCATGCTGCAGGATACCTCTAGCCGAACTGCCGGTCTTGAACATGAGGTCGATCATCTGAGGAAGCTTCCCTTCCGGATCAATGCTCTCACCGATGGTCTTTGCGCCAAACACGGCCTTGATGTCATACTGTCCGTCAATGTTCACCTTATCCGTGCCAAACAGATGATGCACGTCGGCATCCTCGTCGGCAATCGCTTGCACAGTCCGTTCTTCAGGCAGCACATATCTGCCCGTCACCGTGAAATAGATGCTCATGTCCATTGTCAGACAGCCGTTTGACGACTTATCATCGGGAAATGTCGGATTGAGGGAACTGCGATCCGTGTAACCCGGAGCGTAAGGGCCAGGAGCACTAGCCATGAACTTACGCAGATCGACATAGAACGCATCGTCGGTAACGTGGTTGCGCGGCTCGTCATCATAGAGTGCTGCCAGTGTCTTGCCAAACTGGCTGCCCCCCACCTCCGTTCTCATGGCTGCAATGTCAGGCTTAGCCGTGGTATGCATCGCAGCATAGACAGCACTGGCCACCAGACGGGCCACGTTGGGGTCATTCTTGAAATGATAGCCGTAGATATTGCTGTTCATCGTGTAGCCGCCAGCCTCATAGCCAGCCTTATAGAGCGCATTACGCTTCGCCGGACAGAGCTCTGACAGTTGCATGGCACTGAGCCAGCCGATCATGGTCTTATAGACGGCAGCCGTGTCCACATCCCACCCCATGAAGTAATTATAGGCCGTCGGGAAGTTCTCTTGCTGATAGAGCAAAGGCAGCCCCGCCTTACTCGTGCCCTTGGTCTGGGCCACGGCCTCTTCAGCCATCGCAAGCAGGTGGGTATAGGTCTTACCGTCCTTTTTCACATCGACGATACCGCTGAAGTTACGACTCAGCACCCCGTCCAGAAAAGCATCGGGGCCACCGGTGATCTCCTCTTCTTCTTTGGGGGTGTCACCTGGCACATCAGGCGTTCCTTTGGGTGTACTGTCACTGTCGCACGACAGAAAGGCGAAAGGTAATATCAACAGAAATAATCGTTTCATATTATAAGTATTTTTATAAGTTTTACTATTTATTCAGCTGCAAAGGTAGACATTTTTTCTGAATTACAAACAAAACTGCGTGCTTTATCTAAAAAAATCGTACCTTTGCAGCCATGAAACAGAAAACTTCCACGGCGATGCGCCTCAGAGCGCTGGTATTGTCGGTCCTGCTGACGATGCCCATCTGGGTGCTGGCTCAGATCTCCGGTGTGGTAGTAGATGCCGAAGACGGAGGGCCTGTGCCCTACGCCACCGTGCAATATAAAGGCAACCGCATATCGGCAGTTGCCGACGGCAATGGCCGTTTCCGCATTGAGCGCCACAATGGCTGGCGACTCACCATCAGTTCCGTAGGCTATCGCGAACAAGTGGTCAACGTCAATCCCAAGACGCCTGCCCAGTTCACCGTCCGTCTCTCTTCCGAGAACCGCACACTCAGCGAGGTGACCGTCAAGTCGAAGAAGAAATCGCGCTATCGCCGTAAGGACAACCCCGCCGTGGAACTGATGCGCAAGGTGATAGCCAATAAGAAGAAGTCCGACCTGAAGAGCCACGACTATTACCGTTACCAGAGTTACCAGAAGATAGGCCTCAGCCTCAACGACCTGAAGCCCGAGACTCTCGAGAAGGGCATCTTCAAGCGCTATCCCTGGCTTCGCGAACAGGTGGAGACCAGCCAGTACACCGACAAGCTGACACTGCCGCTCACCGTCGACGAGATGGTGACCGAACAGCTCTGGCGCAAGGATCCGAAGGCCGAGCGTACCATCGTGAAGGGTACGAAGTCGAGCGGTGTCAACGACCTCTTCCAGACGGGTGAGATCCTGACGACGGTGATGCGCGAGACCTTTGCCGATGTCGACATCTACGATGACTACATCCTGCTGATGCGCCATAAGTTCAGTTCACCCATCGGCCGCGATGCCATCCAGTTCTACCGCTATTACATCACGGATACCGTCTATGTAGGAGCCGACCGTTGTATCCAGCTCGACTTCCTGCCCAACAACCAGCAGGACTACGGCTTCCGCGGACAGATCTATATCATTGCCGACACCAGCTATCAGGTGAAACGCTGCGAACTCTACATCCCCCGCTCCAGCGACGTGAACTGGGTGGAGTCGATGCAGTGTATGCAGGAGTTCTCGAAACAGGAGAACGGCGAGTGGCTGCTCACCATCGATGATATGATCGTGGAGCTGATGCTCACCGACTTTATCCAGAAAGGTGTGGTTACGCGAACCACCCGAAAGACCGACTTCTCGTTTGACCCGCTTCCCGAGTCGCGTTTCAAGAAGAAGAATCCGCTACAGATAGAGCCTGGCTCCGACAGTCGCAGCGAGGCATTCTGGCAGGAGCACCGGCAGGTGGAGTTCACCAAGAGCGAGGCAGGCATGTCGGGCTTCCTCACCCACCTCGAACAGCTCAAGGGCTTCAAATATGTCATCTTCGGACTCAAGGCCCTCATCGAGAACTACCTTGAGACGGGAACCCGTGAAAAGCCCAGCAAGTTCGACGTAGGTCCTATCAACACCTTCATCTCGCAGAACTTCTACGACGGCCTGCGTTTCCGTGTGGGTGGCCAGACCACGGCCAACCTCAATCCCCACCTCTTCGCCAAGGGCTACATGGCCTACGGCACGAGGCACCACGAAAAGTATTACAACGCTGAACTCACCTACGCCATCGCCCCCAAGCAGTATCTACCGCAGGAGTTCCCCGTCAACAACATCATCTTCTCCTCGAAGCGCGACGTGGCCCTCCCCAGCGACAAGTACGGCATCAACGATAAAGACAATGTCTTCGCCTCGTTTAAGGTACACGACATCGACAAGATGTTCCTATACAACACCCAGCGTCTGGCCTACGAATTCGAGACCTCTACCCACTGGCGTTTCTCCGGCGACCTGAAGACTGAGCGCATCGACCCCATCGGTTCGTTAGAACTGAAGCCCGTGGCACTCGATGCCGCCCCACTGTCGAAGATGCGCTACACGGAGTCCACCTTCGGCATCCGCTATGCCCCTGATGAGAAGTTCATCAACACCAAGCAGCGCCGCCGCACCACCAACAAAGATGCCTGGTACGTGCAACTGCAGCATACCATCGGCTATCATGGACTGCTCGGAGGCGAGTATGCCTACAACTATACCGAACTGGAGTGGTTCCGCCGCACATGGCTCCCCATGAGCTGGGGCAAGATCGACACCCGCTTACGTCTGGGCAAGCAATGGAACCAGGTGCCCTGGCCCCTGTTGCCGATGCCACAGGCCAACCTCTCCTACATCGTTCATCCGCAGCTTTTCAACATGATCAACAATATCGAGTTCCTCAACGACCGTTTCGCCTCGCTGATGCTCACCTGGGAGATGGGCGGCAAGATCTTCAACCGCATCCCCCTGCTGCGCAAGCTGAAGCTGCGCGAGATCCTGGAATTCAAGGCCCTCTGGGGCAGTCTCTCCGAACGCAACAATCCCTATCTGCAGCAGAACCAGTCGAGCACGCTGCTGATGAACTTCCCGACAAACAGCTACATCATGGACGGCAAGAAGCCCTATTTCGAGTATGCCATCGGTGTGCAGAACATCCTCAGTCTCATCCAGATCGAGTACGTCCGCCGCCTCAACTACCTCGACCTCCCCACCGCCACCAAACACGGCATCCGCTTCACCATCACCCCGACATTCTAGGCCGTTACGGAAAGGGTTACTTCTGTTATAATTCCAATCGGTTCAGTTTATTGACAGCATCCTTCAGATTGTCCTCACTAAACCCCACCGAACAGGCGAAAGCCACTGGGGGGATATACAGCGGGAGGTCTTCCGGGTCCTTCATGCGAAAAGAAAGGCCCTGAAGACCTGACAGACCGTCAATCACGCTTACATGCAGTTTGTCCCAGGTTTCAGCCAGTTCACCTCGATTGGCGATGGTACTTTCAGTCAGAAGCATCCCCCACACACGAGGTGTATGTTTGTATTTCATACAGAGACGACTGAGACGATTCTCCATCATGTTGCATGTCACTGCGAGTTTCCACACAGGACTCTCACGGACATCTCCCCCGCTGAAGTCGAGTGCCCCTGGGGCAATCGCCACAATCACAACCTCCCGATACTCCGCAAGCATATACGTATCCCAGTCAGGCATTAACGGTTCTAATCCTTTCTGATAAACGACATAAGACTGGGAATCAGCACACCTTTTTTTCAGGTATTTTAGAATCGTATCTTTATTTCTTCAGACTTCATATTTTACACTTCAAATTTTAACGAAACGCAAATCAAGCAATAACAGCAAAACTGTTCACAATCCAACTGCAAAGATACATAAAAAATCCGATTACACAAAATGTATAACACATAATGTGTAATCAGAATAAAAATCCTTGTTATAATGGAATGAAGATAGAATAGACAATCGTCACTCGTGCAGGTGAAGGAACGAAAATGTCTTAATCCTTGTTGTAATGGAATGAAGATAGAATTATTATCAGGTGGTTGATTATGACGGAAAGCGGGAAGTCTTAATCCTTGTTGTAATGGAATGAAGATAGAATATTATGGAACCAATTTCAGATAGCAATGATGATGATGTCTTAATCCTTGTTGTAATGGAATGAAGATAGAATAGTCCTATAATCTATAGATTTGGAACATTGTTCAAATTTTACATTTCGCTTATACGTCATATTCTCAGCTACTTACGTCTGTTCTACCCATTTTTTCGCAAATGCCTTGTTTTTTTCAAGTCAAATCCTAGGTTTGGGACTGCTTCCGAAATGCAATTAACTGATAATCAATAATATGCAAATTTCGAAAATTTCGCAAATCATTTGCAGCAATTCCCATCTAATGGACTCTTGCGAAAAACGCACTCGTTTTTCCCTGATTTCATCGGGTGCAAAGATACTCATTTTTCGCAAATGTCGCAAGCATT
>OMXK01000037.1 GCA_900314995.1 uncultured Prevotella sp. | reverse complement strand
TTGGTTATAACGT
This sequence comes from uncultured Prevotella sp., assembly GCA_900314995.1. GTDB lineage: Bacteria > Bacteroidota > Bacteroidia > Bacteroidales > Bacteroidaceae > Prevotella. Next base: position 34,436 of record OMXK01000037.1, on the reverse strand, counting down.
TCCATAACGGGTTTTAGAAGAAATTTTTGCTTGCATATATAAAGATCTTTGTGTACTTTTGCACCGTGATCACAAAGCGGGAAGCGACGGACCGGTGTAGATCGTCGCAACACAAACACAATTAAAGTAAAGAAAGGAAAATTAATATGGTACAGAACCCACAGTTTCTAATCAACATTCGTAAGAACATCAACGCCAACAACCCCGGTTACGGCAAGTATTATCCCAAGGCGGTCGAGAAGGAGACGATCACGCTCCGAGGTCTGGCCAAGCACATGAGCGAGCACCAGTGTGTGTATAGCCGCGACATCATCGAGGGTGTGCTTATCAAGATGGCGAGCTGCATGATCGAGCTCATCGCGCAGGGCAACCCCATCAAGATCGACGGTCTGGGTATCTTCTGGCCTACGGTAGAGAGCACCAAGGAGGGTATCACCAGGGCTGCCCTGCTGGAGGGTAAGTGGAACGCTAACACCTATGTGAAGGGCGTGCACATCCGCTTCCGTCCTGAGGGTGTCAGCGATGATGACATCACTTCGAGAACCTTCAAGGATCAGTGCTCACTCGCCACCTATGGCGTGGAGGAGAAGATCGATCTGACGCCGGAGGAGACCGATCCGAGCAAGAAGAAGTTCATCAAGAAGGTCACCCCGCTGGAGGACTGGATACTCGAGCAGACTACGCAGAACCCCTAATCACTTGCGGCGGGGCGGCGGAAGAAGCACAGAATATCAGAATCAAAAAAGAATTGAAAAGGAAATGAAAAAGCGTATTGTTGAGATTGCAGTGAAGGTGGTAGTAGCTGCGCTCACGGCCTTCTTGACGGCGATTACGACGACTTCGTGTCTGGGGCACGGGCCGATCATACTCTAAACGATTGGGGCTCGCAGATTGATACTGCGAGCCCCTGTTCCACTGATGTTATGCCCTCGCGAGGTCTCACCCTCGTGAGGGTTCTGTCATTTCAGGCCCTTCCATTCTCCACGAATCGTTTTGCACTGTGTGTACAGACTTGGGCAATTGAATACCTGGTGCAGTTTCTTGTCAGGCTGCAGGATTACCTCTACGCTGCGCTGATGCGTGTCCCAGCCGTCGCCCATAATGTAGAGGTACACCACGCGACCCTCGCCCGAGAACTGCAGATCCTGATGCTTGTTCACGCTGGCCTTCATCTCCACCGTGTATGGCTGCTGAGGCGTATAGGCGTTCTCGGGCTTTGCCCCTTTCAGCACTGCTGCAGGCAGATAGCGCTGGTGGTAGCTGTCGTTGGCAGGTGCATACTGCGACGTGCCGTATTTCTGCTTCAGCTGCGATACCACGCTGTTCACGTTCGTCGGCCAGCTGATCAACTGTATGCAGCGCAGGCCTTCATCTCTGTCGCGGCCGTAGATCTCCATAGCCATCGGCATCATCGCAGCCGTGCCGTGAGGCGTCTTGCCGAGAAACTGCGTGTAGAGCGCCTCAAACTCCTCGTAATCCGAGGGTACATTGGTAAAGGTCACCACGCCCGTTGCGTTCTTGTCGTAAGCCTCGGCCGTCAGTGTTCCCTTCATCGTGTACACATGATTGCCATAACTCCAACTTGTCTGTGCCTTGGCCGTCAGCCCCAGCACACACACGATTGCCAGAATCAGTCTTCTCATTGTTCCTTTAAGTTTTACTGCTTGATCACTTTCTTGCCGTTGATGATGTAGAGACCCTTGCCGGGGTTGGCAACGCGGACACCCTGAAGGGTGTAGATCACATCGTCGCCGGTGTCGGCCTTGACGGTCTGGATGGCGGTTGTGCCGTCGACTTGCGCCTCAGGACCTAAGCCGCCCATCGCATTGGCTGTGCGGATGGTGAGTGCGTCTTTGGCCGGGTCGATATCGATCTTGAAACTGCCGTCGGTCGAGAAGCCGGCAATCATGCCGTTCTTGAAGATGGCGCAGCCTTGCATGCCGTTGTCGGCTACAGAGAAGGTGACCTCTCCATTGGCGTACCTGGCATCGGCAGGAGCGTCGAGCTGCAGTGTATGGGCTGCGGGATCCCATGCTTTCTCGGCTTGGGGGAACATCTTGTCGTAGCTGTACTCGGCAGCCTGCTCAGCGGTGAGGATGGTCTCGAAATCGCCGCCGTGGGACTGGATGATATTGCTCTCGGGAGTGATGTCGACACCTGCGGCGTTCATCGTGTTATACTCGCCGAAGCACTCGGGGTCGGTATTGTTCATGCCCTTCTGCGTCCAGCGGCTTTCTACCAGCGTCTTCTCTGCATTCTCGTCCAGCGTGGTGTTGAGGTAGACGGTGCGGGGCTTGAAGTTCCATGTGCGGCCGAGGTTCCAGTTGCCTTCGCCATTGGCGAGGTCAACAATCTGACAGCCGTCGAAGACATAGCCGAACTTTACGGCTACGGTGCCTCGATGGGCAGCGATGGTGCGGCTTCCCTTACCGTCGAGCTGACGGGGTTCGAGCGAGATGGTGGAGTTGACGAACCGTACGTCGCCACCGCCGCAGAGGAAGTCTACGGTGCCGTGGATGTCGCAGTCTTCATAGTAGGACTGCATGACGTTGTTGGCGCTGTAATACGTGTCCTGATAGGAGAGCATACGGATGCGCTTGCCGATGGTGCGGTCGCCGTTGTCCTGCATGACGGCAGCACGGCCGCCCACCTGTCCGGCACCGAGGGCACCATAGTAGTCGAGGGCATTCTGCAGGGTGAGATCCTGCAAGTAGAGTCCGGAGCCGGTGATGTAGAACATGTCGGCAGAACCGAGACCCTCGATGCTCTTGTCGGGCGCTGTCCGGATAATGGTGCCGTCCATCGATTCGCCGATGATAGAGATGTTATGGCCGCTGATGGCGGTCTTTACAGTCTCTTTGAGGTCGTAGGTGCCGTTGGGCAGGAAGATGAAGGCGCGCTCGGCATCCTTGGCAGCATTGGTGCCGTTGACGACGTCGAGCACATCGAGGAAGCTGTTGGCATCGCCGGGCTTGACGATATACCAGCCGCCGAGACTCTCATAGTTGGTCTCGCTGGTGTTGGCAATTTTCACGCCGTGGAGATACATCTCGCCAGAGGTGTTCATGGTGAGGGTGAGGGTGCCCCCTGCGCCTTCGTAGTCGAAGGAAACGATCTCGCCGTCGGACTCTTTGGCGCTGACGCCTGGGAGGGTGCCTATCTGCTTGCCGTTCTCGGTGATGATGATATCGTCGGCATTGCCATAGCGGCAGAGGGTGAGGGATATGGTGGCCTTAGGACCTACAAGGAGGTCGATGCGGTCGCCGTTGGCGAGTGCCCAGCCGTGCTGCCCGTCGTGCCAATAGAAGGCGCCAAGGGCGTTGAAGGCTTCGTGGTCGTTGGGATCGAAGAACTGGTCGGTGAGGTCGAAGACATACTTGCGGTTGGTGCTGGCGGTCTCGATCTCCGTAGCGACGGCATAGAGTCTGATGTCGCTGCCGACAACCGTCTCGGCCGTGTATTTCTCGCCACCGGCGCTCTTGACGAACCAGCCGCGTACCTTATAGCCTTCAGGGCAGGTGGCCTTATCGTAATCGTAGTCGAAGTAGCCGATGGTCTCGTCTTTCTCGCGGACGGCTTCCAGCAGCACGGTCTTCTTGTCGGTGTCGATGTAGGTGAGGGTGTAGTCGGGCTTCTGTACGATGTTGAGCACGTAGCTGACGCTGTTGTCGCCATAGGTCATGGGGATGGTCACTTTACACATGGTGGCATCGCCGGCGTAAGTGATCTCACCGATATCGCCCTTCTCGGCTTTTGCGATGACGGGGTTGGTGGTTGTGACCATCGGAGATTTCTTTGAGAGTTCCAACTCTGCTTCGTAGGCATCATCGAAGAGTTCTTCGACGGTGTATTCCTTACCGTTGATGGTCAGCGAGGCGAGTACAGGCACCTCTCGTTCAGTGCCGGTGAGAGTACCCTCAATGACGATGTCGGAGAAGCCTACCTGCTTGCCATTCTGCAGATGGTAGAGGTTGATGAGCAGGCCGCAGGTGCCTTCGCCAGGCGTGGCTCCAGTGACTTCGTAGGAGAGTTCGCTGACGTTGGGATTCTCGTTGTTACGATTGGGCTTCACACCCTGCTCAAGCAGTACGGTGGTCTTGTCGGGGTTCTCCCAGGCAATGTCGAGCAGACCATTGTCGGTGCCGAAGCGAGTAGTCTTCAGCGACACCTTCGTGGGTGTGAAGGTATAACCGAAACGGGGCTGGAAGAGGAATCGGATGGCGTTGCTCTCATCGGCAGCCGTACCGCCTTCAGTCTCGTTCTGCTGCTCGATGGGCATGAAGAGCGTCTGGCCGATGTTGTTGGCATCGAGACCGTAGAATTCGAGATTACTGCCCCAGTTGACTTTACTGTTAATGAAAAAAGGTGCGCCTTCGCCAAAGTCGGCCTTCTGCCCGGTTGTACCGAGGTTGAAGGCAAAGGTGACGGTCACGGGTTCATTGTCGAGCGTTGCTTGAAGCTCAACAGGATCTTCTGCCCGACCAGTGAGGGCTAGCAGAAACATCAGACAAAGTGTTAAGGTTCTCATACTTATTGGTTTTTATTTGATGACTTTCGTTGTGATATGCTGGCCGTTGCTCAGATGCTCCACGCGAATCATCACACCCTTTTGAGGGGCATCGAGGCGCTGACCTTCGAGGCTATAGTAATCGGTGGAGAGAATGGCAGAGGATACGCCGTGGGCGGCAATGCCTACAACGGGCATTTCGCACTTGGGAAAGTACTCGTCGACAGTCTGCTCTGCACCTTGGTTTCCAGCAATCGTGATATCTTGTACGAGGCTGTTCATATAAACTTCGAGGTTGGTGTACCAACCCTTGGAGTCGATGGTATAGGTGTTGGCGTCGCTGCCGTCGTGCGGGTCGAGACCGTTAGCGCCTTCCCATTCATCGGGCATGCCGTCGCCATCGGTATCGTAGCCGAGCAGGCGGCTCTGGCTTTCAAGTTCGGGGTAGCTGGGAAGTGTTTCGTCCTGCTCACCCTCCGGGTCGTTGATAAAGTCGAGCTGTCCGGGCTTCTTGGTGACAGGACCTGTATAGGCGGCTATGCCAGTGCCAGCCTCGATGATATAGCGCGCATCGACGAGGTCGCGATAGAGGCAGGCTCCGCCGAAAGAGAGTACCTTGCTGAAAGCCGTCTCTGCATCGTGGGTGGTGACATCGCCAGTGGGGCAGGGCTCGTCGAGTTTGATCTTCACATAGTCGACACCATCTTTCTCAGCGTAGGCGACATTGCTGCCGTTCATGTGGTTGGGATCCTTGCTGTAGCGTTCGCCATCGATGAGGGCAGTACCACCGTCGTACTCGACACCCTTCCAGTCGTAGTCGGCAGCCTTGTCGCCTGCGGCCGAAACATAGTTGCCGTTGATATAGTAGCGGCTGGTCATGCCGTAAAGCGCCTCAGGGGTAGAGTTGTCCTTGGTGCCTACGGTGATCTTCGTTACGGTCTTGGCACTCTCGTTGGAGGGGCCAGCCTTGTAGTAGTTGTTGACGATGTTGATCTGACCACCGCCGGGACCGCCGTAGCAGGCGCTGCCCGACTGGCAGTTATACATCACGCAGTTGCGGAAGTCGACATTCTCGGCTTGTACGTAGTTCTCCCACTGGTACTGGTCAAAATACATATTGTCCTTGTAACCATCCCACTGATAGCGGGCACCGTTGAAACGAGGTGCACGGTTGGTGACGTGGGCGATGAGGTTGTGGTGGAAGCTTGCGAGCTTGCCGCCCCAGATGCCGCCGTAGCCATGGGCACCCTTGGAGTGGCCGGGGTTGGTAAGACTCTCGGCGATGTAACACCATTGCATGGTGAAGTTGTTGTTATCGTAGAACGAGGCCACCTCGTCGATACTCCAGCTGAAGGAGCAGTGGTCGAGCATAATCTGGTTGCGCTTACGACCCCAGGTGGCATCGGCTCCGTCGTTGACATCCTTCACCTGACTACGGCGGAAGCGGATGTAGCGCACGATGACATTGTCGCACTTGCCGAAGTAAACCGTGTAGTAACGGAGGGTGACGCCCGGCTCCGGCGCTGTCTGTCCGGCAATCGTCGTATTAGAGGTGATGTCGAGCTGGGACTTCAGATCGATATAGCCGCTGACGTCGAAGACGATGGTCTTGGGCTTGTCGCCCTTCAGGGCCTCACGGAGTGAACCCTCGCCGGAATCGTTGAGGTTGGTCACGTGACGAACCTCGCCGCCACGACCGCCTGTGATGTAACGGGCATGGCCTTCGGCACCAGGGAAAGCAGGAACCTGCTCCTGGGCGGAAGCAGTAACAGCCAGAGCAGCTGTCAGGATAGTAAAGATAATCTTTTTCATATTTGTTTTATTTCGTATTGTTGACATTGTAACCCAGTTTCTCTATCTCAAGTGAAGCCCAGATGAACGGACCTACACCCTTGGCATCGTTGTCGCGTATGGGCTCGTCGAGGTAGTAGGCATAGCTGCCGTCACGACGCTTGTTCTCCTTGACGCTTCCTTTGGGATTGATCTTCTTCATGGCTTCAATCACCTGCGGTGTGGCTGCCGGGCCGAGACCTGCCACGCTACAGCAGTTAGTCAGCGAGATGGTCTTGTCGGCATTCACGCGAATCATATTCTTGATAAGTCCCTTATAGGCCTTGATGCCTGCGTCACGGTACTGCTCGCCGAGGTAGCCCTTGTTGTAGGCCTTCAGCAGCACGTAGGCGAACATGGCGGTGCAGGTAGATTCCAGGTAGTTGCCTTCGCGCTCGGGGGAATCCATTACCTGATACCAGGTGCCAGTCTTCGCATCCTCCCATTTGATGACGGCGTCGAGATCTTTCTGCAGCAGGTCGAGCACCTCTCCACGGCGGCTGTAGTCCTCAGGCAGTGCGTCGAGCACTTCGATGAGAGCCATTGAGTACCACCCCTGGGCACGACCCCAACAGTGCTGCGACAGACCTGTCTCATTGTCGCTCCAGAAGGCTTCGCGCGTCTCGTCATAGGCATGGCGGTTCAATCCTGTCTTGGGGTCAAGGGTGCGCTGATAGGTAATCTTCAGCTGATTGACGGCGTCGTCGTAGATCTTGACGGCCTCTTTCGGCTTCAGTTGGGTAGCAGCAGTCAGACAACGGAAGGGCAGACCCATGAAGATGCCGTCGAGCCATACCTGATAGGCGTAGATGGCCTTGTGCCAGAACACCTTGTCGGCGATGGTGCGAGGCTGGTTCTGCAACTGCTTCATCATCGTGTTGATGGCAATCTTGTTTTTGGGTTCGGGGTAGAGATTGTACATGCGGGTGACGAAATGGCCTGTACGGATGTTGTCGAGGTTGTAGTCCAGAATATCGTAGCCGCGGATGTCGCCTTTCGCGTTGATCATCGTATCGGTATATTCCTGACAGTACTGGCGGATGGCCTCGCCACCATAGGTCAGATAGGTGTCGAGCATACCCTCGAGTTCGATACCCATGACGTAACTCCATTTTGGCTTGGTGGAGAAGTCGAGCAGGAAACTCTTCGGCACGCGCTGCATCTCGCTATAGGTAAGCCATTCGCTGTAGTGCTGATAAGGGGCTTCGAGCAGCGACAGACTGCCGTTGACAAAGAGATTGTCGAAGGTGATGTTGCGGGTTTTGCCCGACTGGAAGTTGCCGTCTTTCACCCCGTTGAAATGACAGTCCTTGACAGTGACATCGTAGACGTAGGTATCTTCCTCAAGTCCGATGATCTGTACGCCGTATTTCGACTGTTCGCTGGTGACGTTCTCCATGTAGATGTTGCGTACCGTCGGGAAATTGCCACGACAGCAAACCTCCTTGGGCTCATAGTCGAGGTTGATTTTCAGAACAGACTCTTTGCAGACACCCACTTTGATGTTGCGCATATTGATGTTCTCGATGATACCACCTCGACAGGAGTTGGTCTTGATACGGAGTACACGTTCCAGTTCGGGAGAGTCCATCACGCAGTCGTGGGCAAAGACATTCTGGCAGCCGCCAGAGATTTCAGAACCTACAACCACACCACCGTGGCCGTTTTTCATCTCACAACGGCGGATGATGATATTCTTCGATGGCATGTTGCGCTCGCGCCCGTCACGGTTGCGCCCACTCTTGATGGCGATACAGTCGTCGCCGGTATTGAAGAAACAGTCTTCGATGAGCACACGGTCACAGCACTCAGGATCGCAGCCGTCGCCGTTAGGACCGTCGTTGATCATCTTCACACGGCGCACGGTAATATCGGTAGAGTGGAGGGGATGGATGACCCAGAACGGGGAGCGCAGCAGGGTGATGTCCTCAAGGAGAATACCCTCACACTTGTTGAAACTGACAAGCTGCGGACGCAGACCGTCTTTGGGTCCGAAGACCCGCTCCGGCGAACGCTCTCCCTTCTCGTTATACATCGGTATGCCATCCTCACCATTCTTCAACAGGCGTGGGCGCGACTCGATGCGCTGGCTGATCATGCCTTCCTTCCAACCGAAACGGGGATTGCCGTTCCAAGGCCACCAGGTGTCGTTGGAACCACCGCCGTCGATAGTGCCCTTGCCGGTGATGGCTATATCCTTGGCCTTGAAGGCATAGACACAGGGAGACAGGTTGAAGCATTCCAGACCTTCCCACGATGTCTCGACGATGGGGTAGAGCTCGGGCTCGAAGGCAAATTCGAGTACAGCGCCTTCTTCTACGTGGAGGTTTACGCCATCCTTCAGGGTGATGGCGCCAGTAAGGAATGTCTGACCTGCAGGGATGACCACACGCCCACCGCCTTTCTTCGAGCAGAGGTCGATGGTCTTCTGAATGGCTTTCTGGTTCTGGGCTGCGGTGTTGGTCGCTTTGGCCCCGTACTTGGTGATTACATACGCCTTGTCGGCAAACTGCGGTACGCGGATGCTCTGCTCAATCTGCCTGTAAGTGGCCTCGTCCCATTGGGGGGCGCCAACAGCCAGTATCGGCATCAGCAGGCTTAGCATCAGCAATAAAAACATTTTCTTCATAAATATAACGTAAATTAGTTCGTAGTCATCACATTTTGCGTACAAAGATACGCATATTATTTGAGACTACGAACTAATCAGTCGGAAAAATAACGTAAACGTTATCTTTTCAGGGCTTCGAACAGCTTGTCGAGTGCCTCGTCGGCATCTTTGCTTTCATTGAGCAGTGTGACGAACTTGCTGCCGATAATGGCACCAGCAGCGTTCTGCTGGGCGGCCTCAAGCGTCTGCTTGTTGCTGATACCGAAGCCTATCATGCGAGGATTGCGCAGGTTCATGCCGTTGATGCGGCGGAAGTATTCCTGCTTTGCCTCGTCAAATGACTTCTGGGCGCCAGTGATGGCGGCCGATGATACCATATAGATGAAACCGTCGGTATGGTCGTCGATGAAGCGGATGCGTTCCTCGCTGGTCTCGGGAGTGATGAGCATGATGACGCGCAGGTCGTACTTGTCGGCCACAGGCTTGACCACGTCCAAGTAGTCCTTGAAGGGCAAGTCTGGGATGATCATACCGCTGATGCCACTGTCCGCACAACTCTGGCAGAAGGCTTCGATTCCATAATGGAGGATTGGGTTCAGGTATCCCATCAGCACGAGTGGTATCTCCACCTCGTCTTTGATGGCTTTCAGTTGGGCGAAGAGGGTACGGAGGTTCATGCCGTTCTTCAGTGCCTGGGTAGCAGCACTCTGAATGACGGGACCATCTGCCAACGGGTCGCTGAAAGGGATGCCCACCTCAATCATTGCAATACCACGACGCTGCATCGTCTTGATGACCTCGCCCGTGGCTTCGAGTGTCGGGCATCCGGCACAGAAATAGAGCGACAGCAGTTTCTGATCTTTTCTCTGCTCGAAAAGTTGATTGATCTTATTACTCATAATGTGTTAAGTTGTTCTAGAAATAGTTTGACTTTAGTGATATCCTTGAGTGCAGGCTCTGTCTCAAAACGGGAGTTGAGATCGATACCGATGCACTTGGGGTGGTGAAACGCTTTGACAGACGCTGCATCTTCCGGCCCGATACCACCACTGAGTAGGAATGGCGTATGACCCTGATAGTGGTAGAGGACAGACCAGTCGAATTTCTCCCCATTGCCGCCAACGTTTTTCCCTTTCGTGTCGAAGAGAAAATAGTCGGCAAGCCCCTCGTAGGCTTTGGTCTGACACAAGTCTTCGGCAGTACCGATATTGAAGGCCTTAATGATAGGAAAAGGCTTCAGTGCTCGGACATACGCTGGCGATTCCAGCCCGTGTAGCTGTACGAGGTCGAGCCGATAGTCCGAGATGTGCTGTTTCACCTCCTCGATACTGGCATCGACAAATACACCAACACGCCGTACATTGTCGGGTATCTCTGTTGGTGGTGCCGAGACATAGCGCTTGCTGCGGGGCCAGAAAATCATACCTATCCAGTCGACACCGAGACGGGCAATCTCACGGATATTCTGACTGTCGCGCAATCCACAGACCTTAATCATATCTGGGCTATGAAGTTTGCCAGAGCCAGACCGGGATCGGGCTCTTTCATGAAGTTTTCTCCAATCAAGAATCCCCGATAGCCGATGCTACGGAGCTGCTTGACTATTTCAGGGCTGGAAATGCCGCTCTCGCTAACTTTTACACCATCTGCTGGCAGGCGGCTGATTAATTGGAAGGAGTTGTTGATGTCGGTTTCAAAACTGCCTAGGTTGCGGTTGTTGATGCCATACATGTCGGGTTGCAGCTCTGCGTATTCTGTGTCAGATTCGGAATGCATTTCAAGTAGAACCTCCATCCCCAGTTCGTGGGCCTTGTCGATGAAATGACGGCATTGCTCTTTCGTCAAACAGGCAGCTATTAGCAGGATGGCTGTAGCACCTACGATGCGTGCCTGATAGATTTGATATTCGTCGATAATGAAATTCTTATACAATATAGGAATCTTTACTTTCGACAAGCGGGCCGTGCGGATGTGGATATTACTGCCGCCGAAATACTTGTTGTCGGTGAGGATGCTCAAGGCAGTGGCGCCATTAACCTCATAACTGTGAGGGATAATACTCGCAGAGGCATTCTTGTTGATCCATCCCTTCGATGGTGACTTACGCTTGAACTCTGCGATGATGCCAGTGTCAGATAGATTGAGGGCTTGACTCATCGACACTGTATAGGCATTCTTCAGAATTTCAGCTCGGCTTTCGAGATAGACTTGCGATAGCTCACGTCTGAAATGCTCTACTTCTTGCTTTTTGTACGCAACGATTTCTTCTAAAATATCGGCCATAATCTAACTATTTAGTTCAACAAATTTCTTAAATGTGGCGAGTGCCTTGCCACTGTCGATGCTATCGCGTGCTATGGCAATACACTCTTCGATGCCCTTCTGCCCTTTCTCGAGTACCTGAATGCCAAATGCGGCATTGGCCAGTACGATATTCTTCTGTGCGGGCAAGGCACGGTTCTCGAGTACGGCATCAAATATCTCTGCTGCCTCTTCTTCTGTGGCGCCTCCGACGAGTTCTTCGGGCTTGGCTATCTCGAAGCCCAAATCCTGAGGCTTGAAGATGCGCTCATAAGTGTTTGTGGTCACCTTGAAGTCACTTGTAAGAGAGATTTCATCGTAACCGTCGATGCTGTTAACAATACCATAGTCGATTCCGATCTTCTGATAGACCTGGTTATAGAGACGCATCTGGTCGAGGTTAGCCACCCCAAGCAGTTGGCATTGAGGCTGACTGGGATTTACCAGAGGACCCAGAAGATTGAAAATCGTGGGGAACTGTAGCGCCTTGCGGATGGGGCCGACAAATTTCATGGCCTTGGCGAAAAGTTGGGCATGGAGATAGACGATACCAGCCTCGTTCAGACTGCGGTTGAGACGGTCGATATCGTCCGTAAACTTGATCCCGTGATGCTGAATGACGTTTGAAGCGCCAGATACCGACGTTGCAGCATAGTTGCCGTGCTTGGCTACCTTATAGCCTGCTCCTGCAATCACGAAACAGCTCGTTGTTGAGATGTTGAAGGTGTTCTTACGGTCACCGCCAGTGCCTACAACATCGATATATCGGTCTGAATCGAGGATGGCAGGAACGCCTGTCTCTAGAATACCGTCACGGAAACCAAGCAGTTCGTCGACGGTAACCCCACGCATCTGCAAGGCCGTCAGCAGGGCGGTTATCTGTTCGTTGGGGAACTCACTCTGCGTGATGCCAATCAGGATATTCTTCATTTCTTCACGGGAGAGTTCCTCGTGGTTCAGCATCCTGTTCAGGATTTCTTTCATTGTCTGTGCCATAATCTTGTGTTTTGTTTTGTGGTCGTTTGTGTTATACGAAAAGCCAGTTCTGCAGTATCTTCCTGCCATCGGGTGTAAGCACACTCTCTGGATGGAACTGTATACCTCGGATGTTCATGTCCTTATGACGGAGTGCCATAATCTGTCCGTCGCACTCGGCGGTTATCTCCAGACAATCTGGGAAACCGTCTTTCGAGACGACCCATGAGTGGTAGCGTCCCATGGTGATCTGTCTCGGCAGTCCGAAGAAGATCTCGTCGTTGCCGAATTGTGTACCTTCAGTTGCCACACCGTGTACGACATCGCTGAGATTCTCAAGCTTGGCTCCGAATACCTCGCCGATTGCCTGATGGCCGAGACAGACGCCAAGGATAGGCTTCTTGCCTGCATAGGTGCGGATTACGTCGAGCAGTAGTCCTGCTTCAGATGGGATGCCAGGTCCCGGAGAGAGGATGATCTTCGTGAAAGGTTCCAACTGTGGGAGTTCAAACTGGTCGTTTCTGAATACCGTTACTTCAGCTCCCAATTCTTTGACGAGATGACTCAGATTATATGTAAACGAGTCATAGTTATCGATTATTGCTATTTTCATCGTTGTTTCTGTTTGATCTAACACATGATTACATCTTCTCTGCCATCAGGATAGCCTTGCGTAGTGCACCGAGTTTGTTGTTCACTTCCTGCAACTCGTATTCCACATTACTCTTAGCCACAATGCCGCCACCTGCCTGGAACCATAATTCATTGTTACGCGATACGAAGGTGCGGATGGTGATCGCCTGATTGAGACTGCCGTTGAGCCCGATGTAGCCGATGCAACCGCCATAGGCACCACGATTGTGTGGCTCGTACTCAGAGATGAGTTGCATGGCCCTGACCTTCGGGGCACCTGATAATGTGCCTGCGGGGAAGGTGTCAATAAAGGCTTTGATGGGGTCGGCATCGTTGTCGAGTTCGCCGCTGACGCGACTGACGAGATGGATTACATGGGAGTAGTACTGAAGATCCTTGTAGAAGTCAACCTTTACTCCGTGACAGTTGCGTGAAAGGTCATTGCGGGCAAGATCGACCAGCATGACGTGCTCGGCATTCTCCTTGGGGTCGTTGCGCAAGAACTCTGCTCCCTGACGGTCGGCATCGGCATCGCCAGTACGTCTGGTCGTTCCTGCGATGGGGTCGATATAAGCCTTCTTTCCTTCAATTCTACAATGGGTCTCGGGCGAGGAACCGAAGATGCGGAAACCGCCGAAGTCGAAATAGAAGAGGTAGGGTGAAGGATTAATGCTGCGCAGGGCACGATAGAGTTTGAAGTCGTCGCCCTCGAATTTCTGGATGAACCGGCGTGAGAGTACAATCTGGAATACATCGCCCCGCAGACAATGCTTGATGCCTTTGCGGATATTCTCCTTGTGCTCCTCGTCAGTCAGTGTCGAAACCACGTCGCCTACGGGGTGGAAATCATAGGCTTGAACATTCGACTTGTTCATCTGCCTGAAGATATTGTCAAGCTCACTCTGGTCACCAAGCGTTACGATCGTCAGCAGATTATTGAAGTGGTCGAAGATGATGATGTCCTTATATAGGATATAAAGCATGTCGGGAGCATCGTTTTTCTCTTGTGTCTCGTCCTTCACGGCGATATTCTCGAAGTAGCGTACAGCATTGAAAGAAGTGTAGCCGTAAAGTCCGCAATTCTCGGCATGCTCGCCCGTCACGCGGATATGGTCGATGAGTGCATGGATTGCCTTGTCGGAACGATAGTCCTTGTTGACCTCGTGCTTCTCGGTGCTGCCGTCGGGGAAGGTGACGGTGGCTTCACCATGGCCGATGGCAACAGAGGCAATGGGGTTGATGCCGATGAACGAATGGGAGTTGTTGGCATCATGATAGTCAGAACTCTCCATCAAGGCACTCTGTGGGTAGATGTCTCTTAGGCGCATATACACGCCGACTGGTGTATAGAGATCGGCCAGAATAGTCCGGCTGCTAGTCGTATAATTAAAAGTTTCCATATTCCTTTGCCATTTGTTTGTTGTTCAGATAAGTCTCCACATCCTTGTCGCCTCGACCTGAAACGGTTAGCACGACGACATCCTCAGGCTTGAACGTCAGTTTCTTCAGGGCTGCGATGGCGTGGGCACTTTCGATGGCGGGGATGATGCCCTCCATGCGGGTCAGCTCGTAGCCGCCGTAGATGGCCTCGTCGTCGTTGATGCTGAGCACCTCAGTGCGACCTTTCTTGGCCATGTTACAGTGCATGGGACCCACGCCAGGATAGTCGAGTCCGGCAGAGATGGTGAATGCCTCCTGTATCTGCCCGTCCTCATTCTGCATCACAAGCATCTTCGCACCGTGCAGGATACCTGTGGAGCCTTTATGGATGGTGGCTGCCGTGTGGTCAGTCTCCCAACCGTGACCGCCAGCCTCTGCCAGCACGATCTTCACGCGTTCGTCGTTCACGTAGTGGTAGATGGTGCCAGCCGCATTCGAGCCGCCGCCGATGCAGGCGATGAGATAGTCGGGATAGTCGCGCCCGATCTTCTCTTCGAGTTGCCATTTGATCTCCTCCGAGATCACGCTCTGCATACGGGCCACCAGATCGGGGTAGGGATGAGGCCCCATCGTAGAACCTACGATATAAAAGGTGTCGGCAGGATGGCAGCACCAGTCGCGGATAGCCTCGCTGCAGGCATCGCTCAGCGTCATGTTGCCTGTGCGAACGGGATGTACCTCTGCGCCAAGCATCTTCATGCGCTCCACATTGGTGTGCTGACGCTCCACGTCGGTGGCTCCCATGAATACCTCGCACTTCATGTCCATCAGCGCACATACAGTTGCCGTTGCCACACCATGCTGACCTGCGCCAGTCTCTGCGATGATGCGCGTCTTGCCCATTTTCTTGGCAAGTAGGATCTGTCCGATGGTGTTGTTGATCTTGTGGGCACCCGTGTGGTTCAGATCCTCACGCTTCAGGTAAAGTTGGCAGCCGTATTGCTCACTCATGCGCTTGGCATAATAGAGTGGCGAAGGGCGACCCACGTAGTCTTTCAGCAGCGCGTGGTACTCCTGTTTAAACTCTGGGGATTCGATGATCGGCAGATAGGCTTCCTGCAAGTCGTGTACGCACTTGTAGAGTATCTCCGGCACGTAGGCACCGCCGAACTCCCCGTAAAATCCTCTTTCGTCTACAAAATAGTTTTCTTTCATCTTTATATCGTTGTTTTTGTGTAATCCCTATTAACAAAAAGACTCGCCGCTGTCGCGACGAGCCTCTATTATATCCTGATGATAACAGATATGGCAATCAGCCTCGCGACATTTCACATCTCGAGCACCACCACCACCAAATGTTAGCCATCCTATTGTTCATCTTGTCTTTTTTTTCGTTTCTGGCGGCAAAGATAGGCATAATTCTTGTTTCCTGCAAATTTTATGGCGACTTTTTTGATAAAATGATAGAAAAAAAGTGATTTTGCCTACAATTTATCATTTCTATTTTGTCTTGTACCAGTCTCGGAGGACGTAGAAGGCGAGTTTCTTTTCGCCTTTGTCGCTGAAGACACCCTTGCGGTTGTAGTAGTCTTGGATGCCTGTGAGTACTCGGCGTGGCGAACGGAAGTCCTTCAGAATCCAGGGCGTGGTGCCTGCGAGACCGTCGATCTTGTCGAGCATTGCACAGTTCTCACGGTAGAGGTTCTCCTGGAACTCCTCCGTCCAACGCTGGTTCTTGGGGCCATGCAGACCGTATTTCGCACCTCCGCCGAACTCGCTGATGATGACGGGTTTGTCGTAGGGTATCTCCCATGTCATCTTGGAGGCATCGTTCACGTCGCGATACCAGCCGATATACTGGTTGAAACTGACGACATCCACCAGGTCGCTCATGTTGTCGTGGAGGATATTGTGGTAGTTCGAGGCACCTGTCACTTCCATCGCCATCGAGATGAGGCGTGTGGGGTCAAGCTCTCGGGCATGCTTGGCCAGTTTGCCTAAGAAGGCATCGCGCTTACCAGAGTGGGGTGTCTCGTTGGCAATACTCCAGATGATGACGTTCGCACGGTTCTGGTCACGGGCAATCATGTCGCTGAGTTGGCGCTTGGCATTGGCATAGGTGTCTGGGTTTGACCAGGCAATGGTCCAATAGACGGGTATCTCCGACCATACAAGGATGCCCATGCGCTCTGCCTCACGAACGGCATACTCATTGTGGGGGTAGTGGGCCAGACGCACATAGTTGCAGCCGAGTTCCTTAGCCCATGAGAGCAGAGTGTGGGCATCTTCCGTAGAGTTGGCTCTTCCGCCGCCGTTAGGCTTCTCCTCGTGGATGCTGATGCCCTTCAGGAAGATAGGCTCACCGTTGAGTAGAATCTGCTTGCCGCGTGTCTCGATGGTACGGAAACCGATCTCGTCGGACAGCGTCTCATCACCCAACTGGATTTCCACCTTATATAATTTAGGGTTCTCGGGCGACCAGAGCTGTGGTTTGGCATTGAGCGTGAGACTGGCAATGCCGTCGGCTGTCGTCGTTATCTGCTTGTTGATCTTCAATTCGGGGATGCGCAGGGTGAGGCTTTGTCCAGCCTCGGCCTTGTTTAGCTTGGCGCAGAAACTGATCTGGCGCTGGCCTTTCTTCGTGGCTGGCGTATTGTCGAGTTGAAGCTTGTAGTTCTCGACATAGGTGGGGGCCACGCTGACGAGCAGCACATCGCGAGTGATGCCGCCGTAGTTCCACCAGTCGAAGATCTGCGTGGGCACATCTTCAGGATGGCGCTTGTTGTCAACCTTCACGATAACCTGGTTCTCGCCGTCCTTCAGGAAGTCGGTCACGTCGTAGTTGAAAGGTGTGAAACCGCCCTGATGGTGTCCGGCCTTTTGACCGTTCACATAGACATGGGCATCGTAGTTGACGGCTCCGAAGTAGAGCAGGGTGCGACGGCCTGCCTCTGGATGAAACTCAAAGCTGCGCTTCAGCCATATGGTTCCTTCGTAGAAGAAGAGTCGTTGGTCCTGGGTGTTCCAGTCGCCAGGTATCTGCATGGTCTCAGCCTTGTCGAAGTCGTATTCGATGAGGTCTTCTGGGTGCCGGGGCTTGGCATTGATGAAGAAGCCGTTGCGCATAGGGGTCATGCGATAGTCGTAGTAGCCCTCCTCCTGTACATCGACGATATAGTTCCACGTGCCGTTAAGCGAGGTGGTCTGTCGTCCCAGGATATTGGCAATCTGAGGAACCTCGGTAGCCTGAAGTGTCAGTACGACCATCAGAAAAAGTGTTGTTGTGAGTAGTTTTTTCATTTTTCCTTTTGTTTGGTTTTGTGGGTTGATAAAATAAGTAAATGCCCGGCTTGTGAAGGTCAGGCATTTACTGTTGGATGTTCTTGTGATTATTGGATCTCCCAGCCGATGGCCGATGCGCCAAGCACGGCAGCACTGGCTCCGTCGAGACCACTGATAAGGAACTGCGCCTTGCCCTTGAAGATCTTCAGTACATGTTCGTTATAGGCATCGCGGATGGGCTTCATGATCAGCTCTCCGGCCTTCACCATGCCACCGAAGAAGATGAATGCCTCAGGACTGCTGAAGGCAGCGAAGTCGGCACAAGCCTCACCAAGCATCTTACCGGTGAACTCGTAAATCTCCTTGGCAAGTTCGTCGCCTTTGCCGGCAGCAATGGATACGTCGAGTGATGTGATATCATCGGGGTTCATCTCGCGAAGCAGACTCGGGCGATCTGTCTTTGTCAACAATTCACGGGCAGTACGAGCCACACCTGTTGCTGAGCAGTAGCACTCCAGACAGCCGGTACGTCCGCAACCGCAAAGACGGCCTTCCTCACCACGTACCATCGTCACGTGTCCCAGTTCACCGGCGAATCCGTCATGTCCATAGAGCAACTGTCCGTTGACCACAATGCCGGAACCAACGCCTGTGCCCAGGGTAATCACGATGAAGTTCTTCATACCGCGAGCCACGCCATATACCATTTCACCGATGGCAGCAGCATTGGCATCGTTAGTCAGCGCTACGGGGATATTGTTCAGACGCTCGCTGAACAGTTTTGCCAAGGGCACTACGCCGTCGTGAGCCCAAGGAAGGTTCGGGGCAAACTCGATGGTGCCTTTATAATAGTTACCGTTAGGGGCTCCGATACCCATTGACTTGATCTTTTCGATACCGCCAACCTGATCGATAATGACCTGGAGAGCCTCTACACAGGCATCAACATAGTCTTCGACTTTCTCGTATCCGCCAGTCTTGATGGCTGTGGTGGCCTTGATGTCACCACGGGCATCTACAATGCCGAAAACAGAATTTGTTCCTCCCAAGTCCAAGCCGATCACATACGGCTTGATTGCTGCATTTTGCTCATTCATATTGTTATAGTTTTATCGTTTTTGTTGATTATTTATCTTCCGAGCGACAAAATTAGTAAAAAATCAGCATATAGTGCCCAATTTTACGGAAATTAACCATTAAAAATTGAGAATGCGTATTATTTTATGGGATTTTTCCCTTGTTTCGGATAAATTTCGTAACTTTGCACCCGTTATGCCGTTTCATGTACCTATTAATATATTGGATTTCATCTTCAAGGGGATGATGATCGGGGTGATAGCCAGTGCTCCGATGGGGCCTGTCGGTATCCTCTGTGTACAGCGTACGCTAAACAAAGGACGTTGGTATGGTATGGCAACAGGTGTCGGAGCTGCTGTGAGTGACATTCTCTATGCCGGGTTTGCAGGCTTCGGTATGTCGTTCGTCATGGACTTTATCACAAATGACCAGAACCGTTTCTATCTGCAGCTCGTGGGTAGTGTGATGCTGCTCTGCTTCGGACTCTATACTTATCGTTCTGACCCCACAAGGAAAATGCATCAGTCGGGACAACAGAAAGGCACGCTGTGGTATAACAGCTGGACGGCTTTTCTCGTAACGTTCTCCAATCCGCTGATCGTGTTCCTCTTCTTGGCGATGTATGCCCAGTTCGCATTCGTCTTGCCTGATCATCCGTTTGAGATGGTGGTTGGTTTTGCTAGTATCGTGGGGGGCGCGCTGCTCTGGTGGTGGGGACTGACATGGCTGGTGGACAAAATTCGCACAAAGTTTGATACGAATGGCATCAAGATTATCAACCAGATTATTGGTGTCGCGGTGGTTGTCGGCTCTATCATCATGCTGCTCGGAACCACAACGAATTTGCTTAGGTTTTTTTAGAATATGTTTGTAGCCCAGGAATTAAGAAAGAAAAATATTGCCGAATATCTGTTGTATATGTGGCAGATAGAAGATACGATACGGGCCTTCGACTGCTCTCTGTCACGGATTCGACGGGAGTATGTGGAGCGGTTCGACTATACTGATGAGCAGAAGGAAGAGGAGATTGACTGGTTTGGCAATCTTATCAGGATGATGAACCAGGAAGGCTGTCGTGAACAGGGGCATCTGCAGATCAATAAGGTCACGATGCAGATGCTGACAGAACTGCACAACCAGTTACTGCAATCGCCGAAGTTCCCCTTCTATAATACGGCGTATTACAAGGTACTGCCTTTTATCGTGGAATTGAGAAATCGTGGTGCCAACAAAGAAGAGAATGAGATTGAGACCTGTTTCAACTCGCTCTATGGTGTGATGCTGTTGCGCCTGCAGAAGAAGGATATCTCGCCCGACACGCAGCATGCAGTAAAAGAAATCACGACCTTCATCGGAATGCTTTCCGACTATTATAAAAAGGATAAGGAAGAGGGATTGAAATTTGAATGATATGAAGATACTGATTACCGGCTGTAATGGCCAATTAGGAAATGAGATGCAGTTGCTGGAGAAAGAGAATCCCCAGCATACCTATTTTAATACGGATGTGGCTGAACTGGATATTACTGACCAGAAAGCCATCGAGAAGTTTGTCAGTGAGAACGCCATCGACGGCATCGTCAACTGTGCTGCCTATACGGCTGTCGACAAGGCTGAGGAGAATCAGAATCTGTGCATGAAACTGAATGCTACTGCACCTGACTATCTGGCTCAGGCCATTGAGAAACGTGGCGGATGGATGATACAGATATCGACTGACTACGTGTTCGATGGAACGAATCACAAGCCTTATACCGAAACTGACAGCGTTTGCCCCAACAGCACTTACGGACGCACCAAACTGGCAGGCGAGCAAGCTGTGATGGCTGGCTGTAAGAAGAGCATGATTATCCGTACGGCTTGGTTGTACTCCACCTTTGGCAACAACTTTGTGAAGACGATGATCCGTTTGGGCAATGAGAAGCCCGAATTGGGCGTGATCTTTGATCAGATAGGTACCCCGACTTACGCCCGTGACCTTGCTGTGGCTATCTTTGCTGCAATCAACCAGGGGATTGTTCCCGGCATCTATCATTTCAGTAACGAGGGTGTCATCTCGTGGTACGACTTCACCAAGGCTATCCACCGCATCGCTGGTATCACAACCTGCCGTGTGCGCCCTCTCCACACAGAGGAGTATCCGACACCTGCCAACAGACCGCATTACTCGGTGCTCGACAAGACAAAGATTAAACAGACTTATGGCATAGAAATACCCTATTGGGAAGAGAGTCTCGTCGAGTGTGTCAAACTTTTAGGCACGGATTAATACTTCTTTAATAAATTAAAGACGCGGCTAAATAATATGAATCAAGAGATAGAAAGAAGACGAACATTTGCGATTATCTCGCACCCTGATGCCGGTAAGACGACCCTGACTGAGAAATTCCTCTTGTTTGGTGGTCAGATTCAGGTAGCTGGTGCCGTCAAGAACAACAAGATTAAGAAGACTGCCACATCTGACTGGATGGACATTGAGAAACAACGTGGTATCTCGGTCTCCACGTCTGTGATGGAATTCGACTATACACCCGATGGTAAGGATATTGAGTATAAGGTCAACATCCTCGATACCCCGGGTCACCAGGATTTTGCCGAGGATACTTTCCGCACGCTGACTGCTGTCGACTCTGCGATTATCGTGGTCGATGGTGCCAAGGGTGTGGAGACGCAGACTCGTAAACTGATGACCGTCTGCCGTATGCGTAAGACACCTGTGATTATCTTCATCAATAAGATGGACCGTGAAGGCCGTGACCCCTTCGATCTGCTCGACGAACTGGAGCAGGAACTGGAGATCAAGGTGCGCCCCTTGAGCTGGCCGATCAATCAGGGTGCCAAGTTCAAGGGTGTCTACAATATCTATGAACAGAAGCTCGACCTCTTCACGCCTGACAAACAGCGTGTGACGGATAAGGTGGAGGTGGATATTGACAGTACCGAACTAGATGAAAGGGTAGGAGAGGATAATGCAGCCAAACTCCGTGAGGATCTTGAACTCGTGGATGGCGTCTATCCGGAGTTCGATGTGGAAACCTACCGTTCGGCTGAGGTGGCTCCTGTATTTTTCGGTTCTGCCTTGAATAACTTTGGTGTGCAGGAGTTGTTGAATTGCTTTGTAGAGATAGCTCCGAGTCCGCGTCCGACAAAGGCTGAGGAGCGTGACGTAGAGCCGGAGGAGAAGAAATTCACGGGCTTTATCTTTAAGATTACGGCGAATATCGACCCCAACCACCGTTCTTGTATCGCCTTCTGCAAAGTGTGCAGCGGCAAGTTCCAGCGCAATCAGCCCTATCTGCATGTGCGTCATGGCAAGACAATGCGTTTCTCGAGTCCTACGCAATTCATGGCTCAGCGCAAGTCGACCATCGATGAGGCATGGCCTGGTGATATCGTTGGCTTGCCTGATACGGGCGGCGTGTTCAAGATTGGCGATACGCTGACAGAGGGTGAGCAGTTGCATTTCAGAGGATTGCCGTCCTTCTCGCCTGAACTGTTCAAATACATCGAGAACGACGATCCGATGAAGTCTAAACAACTCCAGAAAGGCATCGATCAGCTGATGGACGAGGGTGTGGCCCAGTTGTTCGTCAATCAGTTTAACAACCGCAAGATTATCGGCACCGTCGGCCAGTTGCAGTTCGAGGTGATTCAGTACCGTTTGGAGAATGAATACAACGCCAAGTGCCGTTGGGAGCCTGTGCATCTCTATAAGGCTTGTTGGATAGAGAGCGACGACCCACAGGAACTGGATAACTTCAAGAAACGAAAATACCAGTATATGGCCAAGGACAAGGAAGGCCGTGATGTGTTCCTGGCCGACTCAGGCTACGTGCTTTCCATGGCACAGGAAGACTTCAAACATATTAAGTTCCACTTTACGAGCGAATTCTAATGACAAGAGAAGAAGATATCAAGCGAGCCGTAGAGACGATGCGCAAGGGTGGGGTGATTCTTTATCCTACTGATACGGTCTGGGGCATCGGCTGTGATGCCACGAATGCCGAGGCGGTGAAGCGTGTGTATGAGATCAAGCAGCGCGACGATTCGAAGTCGCTGATATGTCTGGTTGACTCTGATGCACGTATGCAGCGCTATTTCCGTAATGTCCCCGATGTGGCCTGGCAGCTCATTGACGGATTGAAGGATAGCGACGCCAAGCCGACGACGCTGGTTCTCGACGGTGCCGTCAATCTGGCTCCGAATCTGATTGCCGAGGACGGCAGCGTGGGCATCCGAATTACGAACGAGCCCTTCTCGAAGGAACTCTGTTTCCGGTTCCAGAAGGCCATCGTATCGACATCTGCGAATATCAGTGGTGAGCCGGCGGCACAGAACTACGGTGATATTGACCAGCGGATCCTCGATGCTGTGGATTACGTCTGCTGGAGTCGTCGTCAGGAGCACAAACCCCATACACCTTCCAGCATCATCAAACTGAAGGAAAACGGTGAAGTAACGATTATAAGGAAATAGTGGATGCAACGATGACATCAAAACCTACGGTGCTGCAACGCCTTCATGAATGGCGAGTGGCACATGTGAGCGACAGAATGTTCCTCCTGACGCTTGCTTTCATCGTGGGTTTCTTCGCTGCTGTCGCTGCATTCTCGCTTCATTGGATTATCAACCAGATTGTCTTGCTGCTCACCAGTTCGTTCGACCGGACTGGTGCCAACTGGCTCTATCTGGTTTATCCTGTGGTGGGTATTTACCTGACGTCGCTCTTCGTGCGTTATATTGTCAAGGATAATATCTCCCATGGTATTACACGCATTCTCTATGCCATTTCCTCAAACAAGTCGAGACTGAAGTCCCACAACTGCTGGTCGTCCGTCATCGCATCGGCCGTCACCATCGGCTTCGGCGGATCAGTGGGAGCTGAGGCACCTATTGTGCTTACTGGTTCTGCCATCGGTTCTAATCTCGGGCAGATATTCCATCTGGACCGTAAGATGCTGATGACGCTGGTGGGCTGTGGTGCAGCCGGTGCTATAGCCGGCATCTTCAAGGCACCGATAGCAGGACTCGTGTTTACCCTGGAGGTACTGATGATCGATATGACAATGTCGGCACTCTTGCCGATTCTCGTGTCGTGCGTTACGGCTACTTGTTTCACCTATATCTTCAGTGGCGGTGCATCGCTGTTCATCTTCCATCTCGACAGCGAGTGGTCTGTGCAGCGTATTCCGGCCTGCGTGTTGTTAGGAGTGGCCTGTGGACTGGTTTCACTCTATTTCATCCGTATGATGGGTGCTTGTGAGGATGTGTTTGCCCGTTTCAAGGATCATCCTCATATCAAACTGGCCATCGGCGGCACCATCCTGAGTCTGCTGATTTTCCTTTTCCCGGCCCTCTATGGAGAAGGTTATAGCAGCATCAATCTGCTGTTGAACGGACGAACCGAAGCCGACTGGAACCAGATTCTGAACAACTCATTGTTCTCCGGACAAGGTTACATGCTGATACCTTATATCGCCCTAGTGCTGTTCACGAAGGTGCTCGCCACTTCGGCAACGAACGGTGGCGGTGGCTGTGGCGGTACTTTCGCACCCTCTCTGTTCATCGGTTGTTTTACGGGCTTCCTCTTTTCCCGTCTCTGGAATATGCATGGGATAGGTATCTATGTACCCGAGAAGAATTTCGCCCTGCTGGGTATGGCGGGTGTGATGTCGGGGGTGATGCATGCTCCGCTGACAGGTATTTTCCTGATTGCAGAACTGACGGGTGGCTATGCGATGTTCATGCCGCTCATGATCGTCAGCGTGTGTGCCTATCTCACGATTATCATTTTTGAACCTCATAGCATTTACGGTTCACGGCTCGCCCGACAAGGGAAACTGCTGACGCATCATACCGATCATGCCGTGCTGACCCTTATGAACCTTGATTCCGTGATTGAGAAAGATTACCTGTCGGTGACGCCTGACATGGAGCTGGGCCAGATCGTGCATAAGATCAGCCGGAGCCATTCCACGGTATTGCCTGTGCTTAATCCTGCTGGCCTGCTCTTGGGTGAGATTGATATCATGAAGATTCGTAATGTGGTATTCCGCATCGAGCTATATCACCATTTTACAGCTGCCCAGTTGATGACCGATCCGAAGGCCCGGCTGAGCGATGCTACGCCGATGGCTGAAGTAATGAGGACATTCGACCGTACAGGGGCCAACTGGCTGCCTGTCTTCGACGTGGAGAACCATCTGAAAGGCTATATCTCCCGTCAGCGTATTTACACGATGTATCGTAAGATGGTGGCCGACATGAGTGAAGACTAAATCCTGGATGATATGAAGAAAGAAGATTTGCGTATTGTGTTCATGGGCACACCAGAGTTTGCCGTAGAGACTCTGAAAGCCTTGGTGGAGAATGAGTTCAACGTGGTGGCAGTAGTTACCCAGCCTGACAAGCCTGTTGGCCGTCATCAGGATACGGTGCAGCCGTCAGAAGTAAAGAAATTCGCCTTGGAGCATAATCTCCCTGTGCTTCAGCCTGAGAAGATGAAGGATCCTGCCTTCGTCAATCAGTTGAGGTCTTACAAGGCTAACCTCCAGGTAGTGGTGGCCTTCAGAATGCTGCCCGAGGTGGTGTGGGATATGCCCCAGTACGGCACGTTCAACGTTCATGCGGCCCTATTGCCCCAGTATCGTGGTGCAGCCCCCATCAATTGGGCCGTGATTAATGGTGAGAAGCAGACTGGCGTCACTACTTTCTTCCTCGATAAGGACATCGATACAGGCAGGGTGATCCTTCAGAAACCCTTCGATATCCCAGATACGGCTAATGCGGAATTCGTGTACAATGGTCTGATGCACCTTGGTGCAGAAATCTGTCTTGAGACACTCGAGAAGATCATTGCCGCCGACGGCCATCCCGACAGTATTCCGCAGGAGGAACTCGAAGGAAAGTTCAAGCGGCTGTATGATGCCCCGAAGATCAATAAGGATATCTGTGAGATCGACTGGAATCGTCCTTGCAAGCGTATCTATGACTTTATCCGCGGACTGAGTCCGTATCCTGGTGCTTGGACACCGCTGATGGGACCTGACGGCAAGACGGTAGACCTGAAGATATTCAAGACCACCAAGACCGAGAAGTCTGTTGGCATGCGTCCTGGTATGATTGTCGTATATAAAGGCGTTCTGTATATTACGACGGCCGACTATCTGCTGCAGATCGACGAACTTCAGCTGGCTGGAAAGAACCGTATGCGGGCCCGTGATTTCATGAATGGAAATAAAAATATTGAGAATTATATAATAAAATAAGGTGTAAGTACGTTTCTTAGGTATAACAGGTATTTTAAAATTGTATTGCCTATGAAGATTTCTACCCAAGAAGACGTGCAGTTGAACTTTAACGGAGAGTTTAAGCCGAGGGCGTTGACGCTCGACATTATCCGGCAAGTTGCTTACACTTATCGACCAAATGTAACAAAGGCATTAAGCCCGAATTGAGAAAATGGCATTAGTATCACCATCCTTACTCGCTGCCGACTTCTTACATCTCGACCGCGACATTGACATGATTAATCGGAGTGAGGCCGACTGGCTTCATCTCGACGTGATGGACGGCTCGTTCGTCCCTAACATTTCTTTTGGTTTCCCCGTGTTGGAGGCTGTCGCCAAAGCTTGCAACAAGCCTCTCGATGTGCACTACATGATTGAGCGCCCGGAGCGTTATATCAAGCAGACAGCCAAACTGGGTGCCATGATGATGAATGTCCACTATGAGGCCTCTGTTCATCTGCATCGTACGGTTCAGGAGATCCATGATGCCGGCATGAAGGCTGGCGTCACGCTGAATCCCTCAACTCCAGTCTCTGTATTGGAGGATATCCTCGGCGACGTAGAGATGGTGCTGCTGATGAGTGTCAATCCTGGCTTCGGCGGACAGAAGTTCATCGAGAACACCATCGACAAGGTGAAGCGCCTGCGCCGGATGATTACCGAAAAGGGACTCCACACACTGATTGAGGTGGATGGCGGCGTGCAGGGCGAAACTGCCCCGCGCCTCGTTGCTGCAGGTGTCGATGTGCTTGTCAGTGGCAGCTATGTCTTCAATGCCCCACAGCCTGAGGAGGTGATCCGCCAGCTTAGGGCTCTATCAGCTTAGGGCTCTATAGTCAGGTCTACGTTGTGTTCCCTCGTGAGCTTCCGCAAGTTGATCAGGGCGTAGCGCATACGGCCCAGTGACGTGTTGATGCTCACGTTCGTCCTTTCAGCTATTTCCTTGAACGACAGTTCTTGGAAATAGCGCATGTGTACCACTTCGCGCTGTACCTCCGGTAGTGCTTCTACCAGCCGCTTCAGGTCTTTAATGACCTGCTCGTTGCTCATCTGGTTCTCACGGTTAGTTTCCAACATGGAACTGCAGCTCAGCTTCGTGAGGTCATTATTCTTGCTTGGCTCAACCGTCTTGCTGCTCTTGATATCCCTATAATGGTCGATGATGACGTTATGGGTGATGCGTGTTGCCCACCATAGGAACTTTCCGTTGACCGTATAGCGCCCATGCTGCATCTTGGTTATTACCTTCAGGAATGCCTCCTGAAACAAGTCGTTGGCCAAATCCTCATCCTTCACTACATACATGATGTAGTTGAACAATTTGTCTTGGGTGCGAGATAATAATTCGTCGAATGCCCTGTTATTGCCATTGATATAAGCAAACGCCAACTCTTCGTCGGTCATACTTTTCAATGTATCCATACTTTAATCATTTTAAATCTGAGTAAAGTCTGTTTCGATAGGCAATAATTGGTTTAAATTGTTAATAATTCGGCCACAAAAGTATGGATTATTCTTGAAACTACCAAGAAAAAAACAAAAAAAATGCAAAAAACACCCCAAACGAGGTGCTTTTTGCATGATTTATACCCTTTTTGGGGATCACCAGAAGTTTGCAAATACGATACCCATATACTCTGCGCAGGCACCGATGTGGCCGTTGGCTGGGCCTTT
Source organism: uncultured Prevotella sp. (assembly GCA_900314995.1). Classification (GTDB taxonomy): domain Bacteria; phylum Bacteroidota; class Bacteroidia; order Bacteroidales; family Bacteroidaceae; genus Prevotella. The sequence goes on along the minus strand of OMXK01000037.1, from coordinate 6,877 downwards.
AGCATCTCTGAGTGATGCAATGCCCGGGAAGGCTTTCACTACTTCTTTGGCATTCTCGTAAGGCACAATGTCGTCTGCATTACCGTGGAACAGGTAGATCGGGTGCTTAGGTGTCCAGCCCGTTGTCAGGTCGTTGTCTGCGAGACACTTCATCAGGGCGTTGTACATCTCACTATTAGGATCCATCAGGTCTTTGCACACCACATCGGTTATCAGGATCTCCTTGCCGCTCTTGATGCCAGCCTCGCCCTTATGAGGATAATGCTTGAAGAATACATCGTTGATCTCACTACTTGTTTTCTCCTTGCTTGACATCATCTCGTCCACCTGGGCCTTGATTTCCAGATAGGATTCATTGTAGAAGTCCTCTTCCTTCCACTTGCCGAGGATGTCGGGATAGGATGCAATCATCGATTTCATAGTGGCGGGGAGCACGACGGGATACGAATGCTTCTTCTGTGCGAAATACTGCTCGAAGGTCTTTTTGGGGTTGTATGGGCCTGCGCAGCTGTAGCTGTATTCGAAGCGCCAGTTCTTGGCAAACTCGTCATGCGTGTCGAGCCATTTGTGGATGGCCAGTGTGTTGCCACCGCCCTGTGACATACCTGTCACGTACAGACGCCAGTCTTTGTGGAGTGTCACCTTGGCCTTTTCCTTGAACAGTTTGTAACCTGCACGCAGGGCATCGATGCTGTTCTGGGCACATACATTCTGGTTTACGTAGGGATGAACGCGATCCTTTGTCACACCGTAGCCGATATAGTCGGGCATGATGAGGATACGGTCGCCACTCATCACAAGACTCTCTACGCAGCCGCCATAGCTGGGGCACTCATGTTCACCCATGATGGTGAAGTGGGGCACGAGCATGATGTTGTTGGGTTCTTCCTCCAGTTTGAAAATACGCCACTTAGGCCACATGATACGTGCTGAGAGGGTGATGGGCTTACCCACCTCGTCGACGCTCTCGTAGGTATAGCTGAAGCAGCGGTAGTAGCCTGTACGCATCTCCCAGTGGCGCGAAACGGTGGCAGCACGGGTTCCGGCCTTTTGTGAAGAACTATTCTTCGCGCCTAAAAAACTCAGGATGTCACCAATAAATGTGTTACGTACGGCAGATGCGGCTACATTGCGTAAAATTGCTGCGTAGCTCAAGTCCTCTTCCTTCAGCACGCTGTATTTCACGTCTTTCACGTCGTCGTCGATGGCCTGAGTGATGGCGTTATTGTCATTTCCGCCACGGGTAGAGGCTTTCTGGCTGTTCTCGTTCCAATCGCTCAGTATCATTTTGATGCCTTCGGGAGCACGCTCCAGCTGGATGTCCTTGCCGTCGATGCTCTTTGCATTGATAAGTGTATCGGCCAGTTCTACAGTCCACTGGTGGGGGAATGCCTGCTTCATGTCCTCGCTGAGTGTGATGTCCACCTTGCCGTCGGCCTTCATCGAATAAGTGAAGTGCCCTGAGCCCTGCAGACCCCATACCACGTCGGGCACCTCCAGGTTGTCGTTCTCGTCGAAGAAGTAGCGGTTGAACTCGCCTTTGCCGTCTTCTGTGAATTTATAGGCGTCTATTACATATACATAAGAAAAATCAGTGTTTTTATCGGCAGCCGATCCTGCGCCGGCCTTACCTTTAGCTTCGTAAGCGCGTACCCATGTGTTGCCAGAGAGCTTCATTGTCTGCTGATTGGCGGCGGGAGCCGTTTTGGGGTTGTCTACAATAATCTCGTCATTGTTTGAGCACGATGAGAATGAAAGGCTGCTGATTGAAAGGACGGCAGCCAGCGTCCAATTCCATGTTTTTGATGTCATTTTACTTTTCATTTCTTTATCCTTTAATCTTTTGTTTTTTTAATTTCCGGGTGCAAAGGTATAGCGATTTTCGGCTCCCGCCAAGAAATAATCCATATTCGTCATCCGCTAGTTGCGACAGGGCTGGGAATCAGCGACAAAGCCGTTAGAAGCGCTTTCCCCGTGTCGCGAAATGTACGGATAACGGTCAAAAAAAGCAGCATTCATCATCACGACGAACGCTGCAAATCAAAAACTAATTTTCAAAACATAAAGCCAAAACAGCTCTATATACCTATTATATATAATAATAACATCGCTATTTTACTGAAACATTGCGGATGATGAAGGCTCCCTCTCCGTCGCCCTCCTTGAAGTCGAAGGTCTCGGGTACAGACTCGAATGGCTCGAAGGTAAGCGTGAAGTCTGAATAGCATAATCCACTCAGGAAGTCTTCCGTTGCAGTTGTTGCTTTCACGGTGGGATAGTTATTTTCGCCAAGCTTGATGCCGTCTGCTGCTGTCAGTTTGTATTTCTTACCATTGGCCTCAAGATAGGAATCCTTGGCGATGCGGAACCAATTGCCTTCCTGACCATAATAGCGGAAACTGATTGTGGTGCCGCTAACGTCGGCATTCACTTGCCGGATGGCGAATTGAAGGTTGTCTGTATTGTCCTGCCTTGGACCGTTGATGGCGGAAACCATGCCCATAAACCATCCTATACCATAACCGGCATCTTTCCAAAGAATGCGATTGTCGGGCGAAATCAAGACATAATATGGTATAGCTTTCATATTACAATAGCTGTTTACAATGTCGCCTTTGCCCATTTTACCGTCGTTCCAGTTCTTCCAGGCGATGTTCTTGCTGAAATTATCCTCTTGCCATGCAGAGAGTTTGTCCAGATTGATGCCGATGATTTCCAACTTCCCTTGCGATTGCTCGTAGGCTCTTCTCATCTCTGGCTCAGCCATACGGCAGGGGCCGCATCCCAGACTCCAGAAATCGAGTAGCACATAACGGCCGGGCTGCCCCAGCACTTCAGCGAGATGATGCTTCTGGCCCTGCATGTCGATGAGTTCGGCATCGATGGCCTCTTCGCCCACTTGTAGGATATGCGGCGGATATACCTGAGTGTGTATCAGTGCCAGTTGCTCTTCAAACCCTTTTGGCGCACGGGCAGCGGTAGATGCCTCCAATTCCTTCAACTGCTCCATATACGGGAAGTCCTTCGTATAGTTTCTAGCCATCATAGCCACTCCTTCTAACTCTTCGAGCGATGCAGCATCTACCGGCAATGAGGGAAGAACGTCCATCGTTTGTTTCAAATACTTCATATAGATAGGCAATTCTTCTTTCCACGGTGCATTGGCAAGATCTAGCCGCAAACATTCTGCCAGCGTCTCATGACCATGTTCCATAATACGGCTGAGTGTCTGCTGTTCGGGCAGTGGACTATCCACCTTCCACAATGGGTAGAGACAGTCTGTACCCGATACTTTCACGTCCACACCGGGTTTCAACCAGATGGTCATCAGATGATTGGGGCATCCTTCTCCCGCAAGGAATAAGTTACTCTTTGTGAGACTCTCCACGGGAACTGTCAGGGTGAAGCGTCCACCTTGAACGGTGTCTGATGCCACACGCACATTGTCGATACTAGATTCTGCGACAGTGCCGTCTTTCAGTGCAGGCGAATAACCTTTGATGGTGGCTGTCTTTGTCTGCGCCAGTCCCGTCAATGCGACAAGGGCAAGCAATGCGATGATTATAAACTTCTTCTTCATAATGTGTATTGATTGTATAAAGCAATAACTCTATTGACTGCTATTTCACAATGATTCTAGGATGATAATCAAACAACTTCTGGTTGTCGCGGAGCTGTTGGATGCTTAAGTTGGGGATGACTTTGCCTGACCAATTGGCACCCCAGGCATTAAAGGGCTCACCCTCAGGTTCGATATAAGTGATAGCAGATATATCGAGAGGCAGGGGATCGAAGACCAACACATAGGCTACATAGTCGCCAGCATTGCCCTCCATGAAGAACAGTTCGTCGAGTGGAAGACCTTGCACTTCGCGGATCTTGTACTGGCGACCTGCGTTGTCGAGCAGTTTAATGTCGTGGCCGAAACCCCAATATTCAGTGGTCCAGTTCTGTTCGTAGCCAATGGCCAGATAGGTAGCCTCGGGTGTGAGCCATAGGGCCATCGTTCCATCGGCCAGCGGTTTGATCAGATGTGCTTCCCTCATCACCTTCCAGGTGTTCCAGTTCTGCTTATCGTAGGGCTTGTCTTCGCTCATGTGTTCTTTATGCACTATGGGTTTATGGAGCTGCGGAATGGTATCGAAGGCCAGTGGCTCGAATGTACCAAAGGCCTCATGGCGGATGGTGACAGGTGCAACAGGGCCACCCATCATTCCCCAGTTGGGAAGACCGTAAATCCTTACCTCTTTCGTGGTTTCTGCCAGAGGCGCGAAGAATACCTTCAGGTCTACCACATCGCCCGTTTTCCCCTTGAGGGTGAAATGCTTGCGGTAAGTATCGGGTTCAGTTCGGCGGATACGGTATTGTGCGCCCGTCTCCTGATCTACGATACACGTCTCTTCAGAGGCCAGCCACATGTCAGTCACCTCATCGGCAGGCATCTGGAAGTAGCAGTGTAGCACGGTCTCATTGTTCTCACTCGTCAGTCGCCAGCTCATCGGTATATAGGATCCGTAATCAGGCAGGTTTGGCAGTTCGGGGAAGATTTTCAGGATGTCCTTTTCAGTTGCGACATTCTCAACTTCACAATAGTCCTTGATCCACGCCATATTCGTCGCATACCATTTGGCAGTGGTCTTGTTCGTCTTCTGGTCATTTTCCACTTGGGGACGAGAGATGAGTATGCCCATACTCTTAGCGTATTCATGAGGTTGTGCCTGCGAGGTGAGACCTGTCACCATCAGAAGGCTTGTTAAAATGATTCTTTTCATACGGCTTAGTTTTTAAAAGTTCAATGTACTGTGGTTGGTATGTGTCAGCTGTTCGCGATAATTCTGAAAACAGACCGAAGAGACATCAGCCCCTATCGGAGAGTGGGAACTGAAGAGCAGGATGCGATTGCCTATGATGCGCTCTGCTATCCAGAGGTATTTCTCGTTCTTGCGCAAGTCCTTCAGGGTGAAGAAGAACTGCTGGTGGGAGAAGTTCAACAGGTAGCCAGGTGTCTTACTTTCGTACCAACAGGCTGCCTGCAACAGTCGGCTAAAGAGGTTGAGTTCTTTATTGTCCTCAAAGACGTAGGCCACGCTGACAGCGGTACTGTCGTCGCTACCCAAGGCACACATAAGCGGCACAGCCTTCACCTTATTATAATCAGCTATCTTGGTAATGAACTCAACCATGCGGCTGGGAGCCTGATAAGTGGAGTCTTCCGCTGGGCTGTAAGCTGCATAATGAAGGTTGGGGGCAACTGTCGTGTGGGATTTTCGCTCGGCTTTGCCTTCTGGCTTGATCGAGACATTCGCAACAAGGTGAGAGGACTTGGACTCTTCGATGTCTGACTTCGTCGTTGCGGGGGATTTTAACTCCCCGGATGCCTTCTTTGCGGGGGATTTTGGATCCCCAGATTCTTTCGTTGCAGACTGCAAATCCGCAACAACGCTGGAGGTTGGAGCAACAACAGAACGGCCAACAGCAAGTTGTGGTGGCTCTGGCTGTCCACTGTCAAACATCCAGATGGCTCCTATACCTATTATAATAATAAGGCTTGCAGCTACAGCCATCCACCAGCGCATATCGGCCACTCGAGCCCTTTTAGGCTCTGTGGCTTCGCTGATGTCCGGCAGACTGTCCATGATTCGGTCCGTCAGTTCCTCAGGATCGCTGATCACAGGCCTCTGACCTTTCAGCCTTTCTAATATGTCATCAATCTCACTCATATCCTAATTCCATTAATCGTTTGCGTATTGTCTGGCGGGCTACATAAAGGTTGCTCTTTACCTGACGGGCATCAAGCCCCGTTATTTCTTGCACTTCTTCTGAAGAGAGCCCTTCCAGCTGGCAAAGCGTGAACACCAGTTTCTGCTTGTCGCTAAGCTTGTCGGCCATCAGCCTCACGATAGCTATCCATTCGCTATTCTCCAACGTCCGCTGGCTGTCATTGTCAGTTGCATAGCTTTTTAGTACCTGTTCGTCTTCTTTCACTGATACGATGCGGTTTTTCCGCTTCAGCCTATCCATGCATAACCGCGATGCAATGGTATAGAGCCACGTCGTAAAAGTTCGCTGCGGGTCGTAGTCCCTGATGCTTTGCCACACTCTTATAAATGTATCCTGCACCATGTCCTTCGCCTCTTCTTCATCGCACAACATTTTCAGCGCCAGCGAGAATACCATCTGCTGATGCATCTTCACTACCCACCGGAAGGCTTGCTTATCTCCTTGTTGGCAACGGATAATGATATCGTGCTCTGTTTGAGTCATTCTTTCTTTCTCTATAATTGATACGACTGAAAACGGCTAAGGTCAAATCTATCTTTCAAAAAAACTATTTGTGCAGCCACTCTTCGCCCGTTTTTCTACGTGCAAAGATACAAAAAGCCGCCTGAAAAAGCCTCGTCGGCACCAAGAAAAACGTTTGCCGATGGTGCAGGTCTTAACCCAGGTTAAAAATATCTGTTTTAATAGGTTTTGAAAATTAAAACGTTCCTCCGTCAGCAATGTATGATAATACGTAGCGGGGCGACTGGAAAAAGAGCCCCGTGTTCGCATCTGAGAGTTTTTCGTAGATAGGTGAAGTATAGATTTTATCTATAGCCTCTTCCATGGTATAGCCATGCTCCTCGACAAGAATCTGAATCATTCGGGCAGTCAGCTGTTCCTTCAGATAGCTGAACTCCTGTGGGGTTACGTTCTGGGTACTCATAGTTTGGTGAGTTTTGCAATGGCTCGTTCCGTACCGAAATAATACTGGAACGTGATGCCTTTCATATACTTCAGGTTCTCCAGAAACTGGTCGAGCGTGATGTCGCCAGCCTCGTACTTACCTATCTGCACACCAACGCGGTCGTTGGCGATAGGGCCGTAAACTATGTCA
>OMXK01000026.1 GCA_900314995.1 uncultured Prevotella sp. | reverse complement strand
TGAATATCTGAAAAGGGACCTGGCCCGGATCTATACGCCGCATACCAGGCAGGCCAAGTCGGCGATGAAGAAACTGCGTGAGGACATCAACCGCTGTCCGGAACTGAGATTAGTCCCTGCAAACTATGAGATTAGTCCCTGCAAACTGATGGTTATGTCCCTGCAAACTGGTAGATACATCCCTGCAAACTCCGCAAAACTTTACCTCTGGGGTCAGGCCCCAAAACTTAGTGCTGGGGCCAGGCCCCAAGGTAAAAATTCCCCCGCCAACTGGCGAGGGAGTCTTTTGTGTTTAGTAAGTCACCTTTGGTTCCAGTTCCTTGGCCTGGTTGATCATCTTCTGTACCTCAGTGACTGCGGGAACACGGCCGCAGATGTGGAACTCAGCGTTGATCTCTTCGAGCTTCGGCTGCAGGTTCTCGGCTACACGGTGACGGAACTCCTTCACGGTGTCAACACCTGCCTTCTCCAGCAACTCGGCAAACTGAGGACCTACGCCGTTGATGCGGAACAGGTCGGCATGGTTCGTCCAGCGCAGAATCAGTTTCTCGCTGATTTCTGTTGCTTCTGCCAAAGCCTTGCGGCCCTTGGGGTCTGCACACTTCTCGAGCAGTTCGCTTACCTTGTTGATACCAGCGGCTGTCAGCTTCTCTGCATAGACGTCGCCTACACCTTCGATGTCAATAATCTTGTAATCCATAATGTAAAGTTTTTAGTGATTGATGTAACGGTTTTGTTGGGGCAAAAATACAAAAAAAGATAGAGATAACGCAGAATTACGCGGATTTTTTTTAATTTTGCATCAAAATTAACGAATTATGATGATTGTCTTATATATTTTGATCGGTGTCGTCGTGGGAGCAGTGGTGCTTTACCTGTTGATGGACCGCAAGATGGACGCACTGCGTATCGAGGGCGGCAAGAAGGATATCGAGCTGGCGATGCGCAACGAACAGCTGAGTGCTGCCACGAGCCGTGTGGGGCATCTGGAGTCGGAGAACAAGGAGCTTCACGCCCGTGCGGAGTCGCAGGGTAGGGAACTGGAACTGGTGCGCCAGCAGATGGACGACGAACTGAAACGCCACGAGGATCGCTTTAAGAATATGGCGCAGCAGCTGATGGAGACCAGTGCCACGAAGCTGAAGGAGCAGAATACCGAGGCGATGACGGGCATCACCCAGCCGCTGAAAGAGGCCATCGCCAATATGCAGAAGGCTATCACCGACACGCAGAAAGAGAGTGCGGCCCACTCGGCTTCGTTCCGTGAACAGATGATGCAGATGATGCAGCAGACACAGCAGCTTGGCGAGAAGACGGAAGGTCTGGCCAACGTGCTGCGCCGCGATAATAAGGTGAGTGGTAACATGGGTGAGATCATCCTGGGCGACTTGCTGGCATCGCAGGGACTCACGGAGGGTATCCACTACGAGGTGCAGGCGCGGCTAAGAGACGAACTGGGGCGCCCGTTGAAGAATGACGAGACGGGCAAGGAGATGCAGCCAGACGTGATCCTGCACTATCCGCAGGGGCAGGATGCCATCGTCGACTCGAAGGTGTCGCTCGTAGCCTATGAGAAATATGTCAATGCCGAGACACCTGAGGATAAGGAGCGCTATCTGCAGGATCATATCAAGAGCGTTCGCAGTCATGTGAACGAACTGGCACGTAAGGATTACTCTAAGTATATCAAGAACGGGCGCGAGACAGTAGACTTCGTAATCATGTTCGTACCCTTTGAGTCGTCGTTACAGCTTGCACTCGCCAACGATCCGACGCTCTGGCGCGAGGCGTTTGAGAAGAAGGTCTTTGTGACAGGTGAGCAGAACCTGCTGGGCATCCTCCACATGATCCATATCGCCTGGGTGCAGAACCAACAGGCGGAGAACCAGGAGAAGGTGTTCGGACTGGCTGAGCAGTTGCTCGACCGTCTGGGTGATTTCGTGCAGCGCTACAACGACCTGGGTACGAAGATAGAGGCTGTGCAGAAGGCCTACGACAGTACCAACAACAAGCTGATTACGGGTCGGCAGAGTGTCGTTCAGAAAGGTCGTGAACTGATCGACCTTGGTGCCAAGGAGAATGCCAACCGTAAGATTCCCATGCCAGAGGTGGGGCTGGAATGAAAATGTAAAACTGTAATAATGTAAAAATGCGGGTATTGGTAAGCGAAGCTGTCTGGGACTTTGACCTTGAGGCGGCACTGAAGGAGATTTCGGCGCAACGGCGGGAACAGACACTCAAGTTCAAGTACGAGCAGGGCCAGCGGCTCTGTGTGTTGGCTTATCAGTTGCTGAAGCAAGCGCTTCGTGAGGACTATGGCATCTCGGAGAATCCGGTCTTTGAATATAATGAGCATGGTAAGCCCTCGATAGTGGGACATCCGGAAATCTTCTTTAACCTCAGTCATTGCAAGGAGGCTGCCGTCTGTGTGGTGAGCGACCAGCCTGTGGGCATCGATGTGGAGAGTATCCGTGCATATAAGGAGTCACTTGTGAACTATACGATGAACGATGAGGAGATTGCTCAGATCAAGTCGGCAGAGGATCCTGCCGCTTTCTTCATCCGCTTGTGGACGATGAAGGAGGCCACCACGAAACTGATCGGTACGGGTATCAGCAATGATCTGAAGGCCGTGATAGATACGCGTACATATAAATATACCACTGTCGAGCGACAGCGGTATATCTATACGGTTTGCGAGAATCTTATTTGATTAGGTTGCCAAGGATGTCGCGCGTCAGTTCCCTGGTGACGGAACGCGTGGCGGCACTGGTGGCATTCTTTACGACACGGCCTGTGGCAGAAGTCTTCGACTTCGTCTTCTTGCCCGTTACCTTGTCGCTGATATAGGTACCGAGGATGGTAGCGAATGTAGAGGTAACGGCCGTTATGATGGCCTTCATCACCTTGCTCATGATGCCGGATTTCTTCTTACCCTTGGCGGCTTCTTTCTCCTCAGCCTTGGCAGCTGCTTCCTCCTCTTGTGCTGCCATCTGCTGTTCGGCTTCGGCCATCAGCACTTCAAAGGCACTCTCACGATCGATGGGGGTATCATACTTGCCGAAGATGCGACTCTGTTTGATGATATCCAGGCGCTGTCCTTCCGTGACGGCGCCGATCTGTGACAACGGGAACAGAATCTTTGCCCGTTCCACGATGCCAGGGGCACCTTTCTCGTCGAGGAAACTCACAAGCGCCTCGCCCGTCTCCAGATTCATGATGGCCTCGTCGGTCTTGAATGCGGGATTGGCACGGAAGGTGTCGGCAGCCGTCTTCACGGCCTTCTGATCCTTCGGCGTATAGGCGCGAAGGGCATGCTGTACGCGGTTACCCAGCTGGCCCAGGATGTTTTCGGGGATATCCGTGGGACTCTGTGTGATGAAATAGATACCCACACCCTTTGAACGGATCAGGCGGATGACCTGCTCTATCTTGTCCAGCAGAGCCTTTGAGGTGTCGCTAAACAGCATGTGTGCCTCGTCGAAGAAGAATACGAGTTTCGGCAGCGGCAGGTCGCCAACCTCTGGCAGAGTGGAATAGAGTTCTGAGAGGAGCCAGAGCAGGAATGTAGAGTAGAGCTTAGGCTGCATCATCAGCTTGTCTGCTGCCAGCACGTTCATGACGCCCTTGCCGCCTTCGGTCTGCAACAGGTCTTGGATGTCGAATGAGGGTTCGCCGAAGAACTTGTCGGCTCCCTGATTCTCCAGCTGCAGCAAGGCGCGCTGGATGGCACCGATGGTCTGGACAGAGATATTTCCGTATTTCGTGGTGTATTCCCTGGTGTGTTTCGATACCCAGTCGAGCATGGCCTGCAGATCCTTCAGATCGAGCAGCAGCAGACCGCGGTCGTCAGCGATGCGGAACACGATGTTCAGCACACCATCCTGTGTCTCGTTCAACTGCAACAGACGTGAGAGCAGCATGGGCCCCATCTGGGAGATGGTGGCGCGCATGGGATGGCCCTGCTCACCGAAGACGTCGAAGAATCGCACGGGGCAAGCCTGGAACTCAGGATTCTCTACGCCGAACTCGGGCATGCGCTTCTCGATGAAGCCGCTAAGCTTTCCAACTTGGGAAATACCAGAAAGGTCACCTTTCATATCGGCCATAAAGCAGGGTACGCCTGCCTGACAGAATGTCTCGGCCATCACCTGAAGCGTGACGGTCTTTCCCGTACCTGTGGCTCCGGCAATGAGTCCATGACGGTTAGCCATCTTACCTGTAATGCTGAGCGCTCCATTGGCGCAATGGGCGATATACAGCCCTCTCTCCTTGTCAAACATAAAGATTTATAGTTTTAAATTGTTCAAAAAAGTCCCGCCGATATTGGCGGGACTAATTTATGTCCGATGCAATGTTTAGTTGTACTTCAAAATCTGACCAGGCATCAGGCGCTTGGTTTTGCCGATGCGGTTGATCTTACAGAGGGCAGCCACTGTCGTATGGCACTTACGGGCAATAGACTGGAGGGTCTCACCCTTCTTTACCTTGTGGTAGCGGGCTGTCGGTGTGTAAGAGCTGCGTGAGGATGCAACAGCCATGTCGCTGTCATCATCATCCCCGTTGGTTCTGGTGACACCGGCACCACGCAGACGAGTAGCCTGTGCCGACTCTGCAGCATAGCGGCTGCGACGGAAATTGTAGAAGTCGCCAGTCACATCCTGATTGTGGAAGTCGAACATCAGGGCAGGGTTCAGGGCTACACCGCAGAGACGGGTCTCGAAATGGAGGTGAGAACCTGTACTGCGTCCTGTATTACCACCCAAGCCGATTGGTTCACCAGCCTTAATATCCTGATTCTCCACAACAAGGTGTTTCGACATGTGACCGTAGATGGTCTCCAGACCGTTGTGGTGACGGATAACGACGTATTTACCATAGCCCTTAGGCTCGTAATTCACGATACGGATCTTTCCGCTGAATGCAGCACGGATGGTATCACCAACGTAAACCTTGATGTCCAGTCCTTTGTGCTGACGTCCCCAGCGTGCACCGAAATTAGAGGTGACGATGCGGCTTGAAGTCGGCATGCAGAAACCACGGAGGTCAATACGGAAAGTATCGGGAAGTGCTGTCTCGCGATGTGCGTAGACGTTGTTCCAATCTTGATAGAGGTCAGCTGACGGATTCATTCTTTCCTCCTGCTCAATAATGCGCTGCAGGAGCATAGAATCTACTGATTTCATCTTGCGATCGACAGGAGCCTGTTTTGCTAAAAGATCCTGAGCTGCTACAGGTGTCACTGTAATCATGGAAAGTGCTATAAAAGCGAACTTTTTTATATTCTTAATGTTTAAAATCATATTCTACGTTTTGTTAGAGCAAAAATTCGTTTGCAAAGTTATATAAAATGTATAACAAACGGAAATATATCAGTGTATTTTGTGTACTTTTAACACTTTCCGTTGTCTTTTATCATTATTTTTTAAGTGTGATGTTGCCATCCAGGTCTATTTGGGCCTCACTCAGAGGAAGGTCAGCTATACTCAGTTGTCTGATTTCCTTTGCCACCTTCCCTGTGTTGTCTTCACGAGGCCCGATGCCTCGGCTCTGTAAAAAGGAATGAATCTTTCCGCTCTTGAATGCACCGTCACTTCCGATGGTAATCTCAATGATGGGAGCATAGCCTGAGATGCCTGTGAGATTGACATTATAAGGTGTGCAGAAATTCCCCAGACTGTAGGCCACGAAACGATCCTTATATACCTCTACACCACGCACCACATGCGGCCCATGCCCATAGACGACATCGGCACCGTGGTCGATACAGAAGTGAGCCAATTCACGCAGGGACCCGCGGTTCTCGCCAAGGAAGGTCTCCGAGCCTTGCGGCAGGTGGTTCTTCGTGCGTCCCTCTGCACCTCCGTGAAACGAGACGATCACAAGGTCGCACCTGCTTACCAGGTCGTCAACGATGCGCCCTACGGTGCTGAGGTCGGTATGTTTCAGTGTATAGCTGTTATGCCCGAAGGCACAGAGGCCGATTTTCATGCCTTTCCGCTCAATGACGGCACTCTCGATGCGCCCGGCTATGCCAGCGTAGAGGATGCCTTGTTCATCCAGCACACTTTCGGTAGAGAGAATGCCCTCTTCGCCGAAGTCGTTGGCATGGTTGTTGGCCATGCTCATGAAGTCGAAGCCGGCCTCCTTGAGCAGATGGCCATAACTGGTGGGTGTACGGAAAGAGTAGGAGTTAGGCCCGTTACCCTTGGTACTTCTGCCACCGTCACAGATGGCACCTTCGAGATTGCCCACAGTCAGATCTGTGCGTGTCAGGATGTCCTTGGCATCGCGAAACAGGTCTCTGCCGTCATTGGCGGGAAGCATCACACTGGGGAATGTTGTCCCCATCATGACATCTCCAGTCATGGCAATGGTGAGTTCCTCAGCATGTACTGCCATTGAGCAGCATGCCAAGAATGAAATGGTTAAAAGTCTTTTCATAAATTATTGTTGTATTCTTCTTGCTCCGATATAGCGTCTGGCGTAGCCCGACTCATTGGAACTGCTGAGCTTGACACCGTTCCGACTGCTGGCATGGATGAAAGTGAAGTCCTGTGTTATAGGGTCTACATCGACAACGATACCCACGTGGCCTACATTGTGGCCTGAATTCGGACTCGTGAAGAATACAAGGTCTCCGCACTGGAGCTGGCTACGGCTGATGGGGATGTTGCGGGCATACTGGTCGCGCGAAGAGGCACCGATAAAGATGTTGGCCTGCTGTTTGTAGACGTAGCTGGTGAATCCTGAACAGTCGAAGGCGGTGGGGCCTTTGGCGCCTGAACGATAGCGTGTGCCCATGTGAGAGAATGCTTCCTCCATCAGCCTCTCTGTCTGAGAGAACCCGTCGTCACCGTCAGTGCCATAAAGGAAATCAAAATTGCCAATCTCTTCCTCATCAGGCTCTTGAGTCTGATCAGGCTTGTTGACCTTGCCACTCGCAATCTCGCTCATGGTAAGTAACAATAGGATGACGCAAAAATAGATTTTCTTCATTTCTTTGGTTTGGGTTTAGACTTGAAAAAGATTCGGTGCAAAGGTAGAAAGAAATAATTGAAAACGCGTACAATGGCTGTTTGCGTTAACATAGTTTATGAAATAGCGGCCCAATTTATATTCGTTTTACGTAATTGGCGCAGTCGGTTCCATAGTATCTGATAACGGGGTGAGGTGCATTCCGGGTCTGCCTCGATGATTTTCTGGGCTTCCTCACGGGCCATCTGCACGAGTTGTCCGTCGCGCGCAATATCGGCTATCTTCAGGTCGAAGGCCATGCCGCTTTGCTGTGTACCCTCGAGGTCGCCGGGACCACGCAGTTTCAGATCGGCTTCTGCAATCCGGAAACCGTCGTTGGTGTCGCACATGATGTCGATGCGCTTGCGGGTTTCTTCGCTGAGTTTGAAAGGGGTTACAAGGATACAGAAACTCTGGTCGGCCCCTCGGCCTACGCGCCCTCTGAGCTGGTGCAGCTGGGAGAGTCCGAAACGCTGGGCGTCGAGGATGACCATGACGGAGGCATTAGGCACATTAACCCCCACCTCAATAACGGTAGTGGCCACGAGAATCTGCGTCTCTCCCTTTACAAATTTCTGCATCTCCTCTTCCTTCTCACTGGGTTTCATGCGGCCGTGGACCTTGCTGAGGCGGAACTCCGGAAAGGCTTGTCGCAACACCTCGTAGCCGTCTTCTAGGTTCTTGAGGTCACTCTTCTCCGACTCTTCGATGAGCGGGAAGACGATATACACCTGGCGCCCCTCACGGATCTGTTGACGGATGCCGTCGTAGAGTGAGGTCATGCGCGAGTCGAAGACATGGATGGTACGCACGGGTTTACGCCCCGGCGGCAGTTCATCGATCACACTCACGTCGAGGTCGCCATATAGTGTCATGGCGAGGGTGCGGGGGATGGGTGTGGCGGTCATCACCAGCACGTGAGGGGGATTCTGGCTCTTCGCCCATAGCTTTGCGCGCTGAGCCACGCCGAAACGATGCTGTTCATCGACGACGACGAGTCCGAGCCGGGCGAACTGCACCGTATCCACGATGACGGCATGGGTGCCCACGAGGATATTGACCGTACCGTCGAGCAGTCCTTCGAACACTTCTTCGCGACGCTTGCCCTTGACGATACCAGTCAGCAGTGCCACTCGTACATGCATATCCTTCAAGAAGGCCATGATGGTCTGCAGATGCTGTTCGGCGAGGATTTCCGTGGGGGCCATGATACAAGCCTGATAGCCGTTGTCGATGGCAATGAGCATCGACATCAGCGCCACGAGGGTCTTGCCGGAACCTACATCACCTTGTAGCAGACGGTTCATCTGACGCCCGGAACCCGTGTCCTTCCGAATCTCACGGATCACCCGTTTCTGGGCCTCAGTCAGCGGGAAGGGAAGATTGTTCTTGTAAAAGGTGTTGAACACATCGCCAATTTGCGAGAAGACGTAACCGCGATACTTACGCCGATGGTCGCTCGCGTACCTTACTATATTTAGCTGTACGAAGAACAGCTCCTCGAACTTGAGCCTCACTCTGGCTCGTTCCAGATCTCTGGCGTTTTGCGGATAGTGGATCGTGCGTAAGGCTTCATAACGTTCCATCAGGTGAAGCGGAGCCGTGATGAAGTCGGGAATCGTCTCTGGCAGCGGGGGCAGTTTCTCAAGCATGCTCTTCGTCAGTTTCTCGATGTTGCGCGACGACAGTCCCCGCTTCTTCATCTTCTCGGTAGTGGAGTAGTAGGGCTGAAGTCCCATGCTGGAGAGTTCCAGCGTGTCGGCACGGTCGATGTCTGGGTGGGTGATGTTGATGCGGTTGTTGAAGATGGTAGGTTTGCCGAATACCACGTATTCCGTGCCTACCTTATAATTCTGCTTGACGTATTTGCCGCCTTGGAACCACACGAGGTCGGCAATGCCTGTGCCATCCGTGAAATGGGCTACCACACGCTCTTTCCGAGGCCCCATCTCGAAAGTCTCGAAACTGAGAATATGTCCCACGACCTGCACAAACGGCATGTCGCCAGTCAGTTCATGGATGGTATAGACCTTTGAACGGTCGACGTATTTGTAGGGGTAGTACTCAAGCAGGTCGCCATAAGTGAAGATACCGAGCTCGTCACCCAGTATCTTCTTGCGGTTAGGCCCTACCCCCGGCAGGTATTGTATGTCTTGCTCGAGTATATCCACAGTCTATAACAGTACCTCTGCAATCTTCAGGTCGTAGGGGGTGGTAATCTTGATGTTCTCGCGGTTGCCCTCCACGAGGGTGATTTCGAAGCCGTAGCTCTCTACCACCGAGGCATCGTCAGTAAAACCGTCGTTGTAGGGCTGACGATTGGCAGCCTTCAACAACTGGATATCGAAGGTCTGGGGTGTCTGAACCAGACGGTAGTCGCCTCTAGGAACCGTCACCGACTTGTCTCCCTCGAGATGGCGCACCGTCTCGACAACGGGAATCACGGGGATCACGGCCTTCTTCTCCCTGGCAGTCGCATAACAGTTGCGGATCACCTCGATGCTGGGGAAAGGACGTACGCCGTCGTGGACACCTACCACACCCTCTGCCTCATCAGGCACCAGCGCCAGACCGTTCTGTACAGAGTGGAAGCGCGTCTGTCCGCCATTGGCGAGCCGGTATTCCACGTCAAAGTGATACTGCCCGCAAAGCTCCCGCCAGTATGCCTGCTGCGCCTCTGGCAATACGAGGATAATCTGCAGGGCATCATCGTATGCCCTGAAGCGCTCCAGTGTGCGCATCAATACGGGTTTCCCGCCGATGGGCAGAAACTGCTTGGGAATGTCGCTCCCCATGCGCAGGCCTTTACCGCCTGCCACGATGATCACGTAATCCATCAAGCCATCAGATGTTTGAAACGCATGCCTTCTGCAATCTGGTCAGAGATGCCCTTGCCGGCAAGCTGACTCAGCAATTCATAGGCGTAAGGGAAGGCAGCAGCAGGACCTTCACCCGTCGTGACAGTACCGTCGACTGTTACGAGATCGCCCGTATATTCAGCTTCGTTGAGTGCATCCTCAAAGCCGGGATAGCAGGTGGCCTTCTTGCCGTCGAGAATCCCCAGCGGGGCGAGCACTACGGCAGGAGAAGCACAGATGGCGGCAATCTTCTTGCCCTTCTTCTGCTGGTCCAATAGTGCCTGACATACGCCCTCGTGGGCATAGAGGTTGCTTGCACCGGGCATACCGCCAGGCAGCATCAGCAGATCGGCATCAGCAAAGTCGCAGGCATCAAACAACACATCGGCACGGATACCCACACCGTGAGCCGACTCGACGATCGGCTGCCCCGTCGTGCTTACCGTTACTACATCTACACCTCCGCGACGCAGTACGTCAACGGGAATCAGGGCCTCGACATCCTCGAAGCCGTTAGCAAGAAATACATAAACTTTTGCCATAATTATCTTGTTTTTAGGATTTCTGCTTGCAAAGATAGCAATTTTTTGCCTACTATCGTAGGATTTTACCTTTTTTTTGTTACTTTTGCAGCCACAATTGTAAGTGTATGGAACATCAGAAGCAGCGATTTGCCCTTTTTGGCAATATCTACCAGACGAAGAAGTCGGCCTCGATTCAGCAGGTGCTCACCACGCTCGACGAGTTTGGCGCAGAGTTGTATGTCGACAGCGAATACTACCAGTATCTGAAGGACGACCAACATCTGCAGGTAAATGCCGCCAAGGTATTCACGGGTGATGATTTCAATGCCGACTTCGTGCTCTCGATGGGGGGCGACGGAACGTTTCTGAAGGCAGCCAGTCGTGTTCGGGATAAAAACATCCCGATTCTTGGCGTGAACGCCGGGAGACTGGGATTCCTCGCCGATGTCAGTCTCGATGATTTTGAACATTGTCTTACCTGCCTCTATCGCGATGACTTTTCGGTAGAGTCGCGTGCGCTGATTCTGGTAGAGACCGACGGTGAACCGTTTGAAGGGTTTAACTGTGCCCTGAATGATATTGCTATCCTTAAGCGCGACACGGCCGCAATGATCTCCATTCGTGCCAGCATCAATGGCCAGTATCTGAACACCTATCAGGCCGACGGTCTTGTGATCTCAACGCCTACTGGATCTACTGCCTATTCGCTGTCGAATGGCGGACCGATTATCGTGCCTGGCACGAAGGTGTTCTCGATGACTGCCGTTGCGCCCCATTCGCTCAACGTGCGTCCGATCGTACTCCCTGACTCTGCTGTCATCGAACTCGATGTCGTCAGCCGTAGCCACAATTTCCTCGTGGCCATCGACGGCCGCTCAGAGAAGTGTAAGGAGGGTACAAAACTGACGCTTCGCCGTGCTCCTTACGATATCAAGGTCGTGAAGCGCGCCGAGCACCGTTACTTCGACTCCCTGCGTGAGAAAATGATGTGGGGCGCCGACTCCCGCTAATCTCGGTTTCTATCTGTCCATATAATAATAAGGAGAAGAGCCTGTCCAGACGCTGAGGCCGATGCTGAATTGCGGATTGAAGTTATAGCGTACTGAGGCTCCAATCTTGTCACCCACATCGCTCATCCAGTAGAGGCGCATCGGTATGCGTGGCTGTACAATCGACTTCTGTGCGAACACCCCCGCCTCCCAATGCTCGTCGAATCTGTAGTTCAACATGGCCGTCAGTCCTGCATCCTTGATCGCATGACTGGCATAGTCCAGGAATGAACTGTATCCTCCGATGGAGTATGACAGTTTAGGCGTGATGCTACCTGCGTATGCGATGGCGATGCTGTTTGCAAAACCCGAACTGGCATTGTGACCAAAACCTAAGATCGCAGATGCCGACAGCGACGCGTTAATCCCAGGGTGAAGTTCCCAGTCGTAGAAGTTCGTCATCAAACCATTGTAATAAGGATAGTGCGCGATGGTCCCTCGCGTCGTCAACGGAGGCAATGAGAACTCAATCGGAGCCATCGCCACAGAGTCCACGACGTGAACATCATCGACCACTTCCTGCGCTTGCGCTGTCCAAGCACCAACCACAGCCAGTATTGTGAGGATCATCTTTTTCACTCTGCTAAACAATCTTTCGACGCTGCAAAAGTAAGAAACATTTCCCGTATTCCAATCAGTACGAAATCTGAATTACGCTTTTTTATATTATGTTTGCAAACGATGCGCCACACGCTACAACGCTACATTTGGGTTTCTCGGTACCAAACTGGTAGCTTCTCGGTAACAAACTGGTAGTTTCCCACCGAGAAACTCCCCCACAGCTTATTCGGCATTGTCATTGTCACTTTGTTGCATTTACGCCATTACACCATTACACCATTTCTTCTTGGAAATTGATTTTTTAGTGGACAGTGGACAAGTGGACAAAAGAAAAATCAATAGGAGTTATTATGGACTAAATAGCTATTATTAAATTTATATATATTATAATATATATAAATTATTATATAGTATAAGCTATTCATGTCCACTTCAATCTACCCATTTGTCCACTTGTCCACTGTCCACTCAATCAAATTCAGGGTTTGTACATAATGAAAAAGAAATGGTGTAATGGTGTCATGGACAATTGTAGCCTATGTAGCGTTGTAGCGTTGTAGCGTGATGCTGTCAACTATATCAGTATGAAATGCAACAAAGTGACAATGACAATACTCACGCGTTTTCAGGGGATGTAACTACCCATTGTCTTAGTCCAGACCATCGTAGGCGCTGATGGCTTGGCGCCATTCTTCTGGGAGGGGAATGGTCTGCTGACGTTCCAGATCGTAGAGTACCATCACTGAGAGACAGCGGCTCTTCACTTCCTTGGTATCGATGTCGATAACATCCTGCTCGAGATGGAAGCTCTTGTTGCCGAGTTTGGTTACACGGGTGCGACCTGCAATACGGCTGTCACCCTTGATCTGAGCAACAAATTCGGCCTCGATCTTTACCACAACAATAGCAAGACGCTCCCAGTCGACGCCCTTGCAGACGGTGGCTATATAGTCGGTCTTAGCCGTATCGTAGAACTGAAAATAGATGGTGTTATTCACGTGTCCGAACTTGTCAACGTCATTGAAACGTATCTGTAAAGGCAGCACATGGCGGTATTCAATTTTACTTTCTTCTGTCATCTTTTTAAGTCTATTCTGCGTAAATCGGCTGCAAAGGTAGGTTGTTTTTTTGAAAACTCCAATCTTTTGAGGCAAAAAAGTTGGGGAGAGTGGATATTTTGCGTATCTTTGCAGGCGGAATGAAAGCATTAGGATTCTTAGACAGTGATAAGGAGAAGCGGAAGAAGTGGCTTAGGGCGTTCAGGATCTGGCAGCATAGGCCGTATGAACTGAAACCGCTTTCGGAGGAGAGACATACTTGTGCCTCGTGTAAGACGGAGTATGTGGGTAACTTCTGTCCCAGGTGTGGACAGTCGGCCGGCGTGGGCCGTTTCTCGTTTAAGAAGGCGCTTCTGCTCTTTCTCGATGTGTGGGGCATGGGCAACAGGAGTATGTTCCGTAGTCTGCGCGACCTGATGCTGAGGCCCGGCTATATGATCCGTGACTACCTGAGAGGTATGCAGTCGGCTTATTTTCCACCGTTTAAGATGTTCTTTCTGCTGACGGCCTTGTCGCTGTTGGTGCAGAATGGTTTCAGTTTTGGCTTGGGAGAAGAGAACGGACAGCAGCAAAACACGGAAGAGGTGGCACAGAATCCGCCAGCGCCGGCAGCGGCACCTCTCACGTTCGACATGGACAACAACGGTGAGCATCCGATAAGATACTATATTGCGCAGAAACTGATGAATTTTACGAAAGTGATGGACTCCATCCGTAATAAGAATGCGGCCATCTTCGCTTTGTTGACGCTCCTGATGTTCACCGTGCCGCTGTATTACTTCTGGCGAAAGACGCCTACGATTCCTGATCTGAGGTATTCCGAGTTTGTCGTGGCGTTGGTGTACACGTCCAACATGTACAGTATCTATTCGATTGCGGCTAATCTGTTGAACTCCTCGCTGCTGAAGCTCCTCGCGGTACTGATGGTCTTCGTGGCCCTAAAGCAGTTCTCCGGCTTCTCGAAGAAGCGCGTGCTCGGCCACCTTGTACTTACCGTCCTCATATCGACTGTCGTGATGGTTGCAATCTATGGTGCTGGAATAGCAGTGGCTTATTATACTATGAAATAGCTGGCATGTATAGCCAACAAAATAAAAATGCCCGCAAAAATGCGGGCACAAAAGCATTTGTCTGATTAGAAATTCTTGCGGACACCCTGCCACTCGGGGAATTTCATCTTCAGGTACTCGTCGTCGAGGAAGAGGGCAGATTGTCCCACTTGCCCTTTCAGCTGCCAGTCGAGCCACTTGATAACCGCCTTGGCATAGTTGCCGCCATACTTCTCGTAGTAAGTGCCACTATGTCCGTCCTTGGAATTGAGCATCACCACGGGGATGTTGTCGGCAATGCGCTCATAGTCCTTTTGTGCATTGGCATAAGCGATGTCGGCAGGACCGCCAATCATATAGAACATCGGCTGATGCAGGTTCTTCAGATTTTCTTTCGTAGCTCCCATCATCTCCATATCGCCGATGCCAGTGTTCAGCATCACACAGGTCTTGATGCGAGGATCGTGGGATACACCCAAGACCTGCGCACCACCACACGACTGTCCCATAGCTGCCACATGGTCGAGATTGAGGCAGTGGTAGTATTCAGAGCCTGCATTGGCATTCTGATCTGTCAGCCAATCCAAAACCTCCAGCAGCATCTTGGGATAGGTCTGGAAGTGTGGAGCCTCGGGCTGTTTCTTGTTCTTCTTGGCGTTCTTCAAGGCCTGTTCTCTCTGCTTGGCCTGCTCTTCATCACGCGCTTTTTTCTCTTCGGCAGTGAGTGGCAGGATCTTTTCACCATTGGCCATGATCACTTCGCCCTTGGTTTCCGGATAGGCAGCTTTCAGAACACCTCTCCATTGGGCCATCACGTCTGCTTCGTCGTAAGGACCGATGGCAGCGGCAACATAGCCGTAGGATGCCACTTCGCTCAACAGCAGGCGCATCTCCACATTATTGTTGAAACAGGCACCGTTGGCATAGACAATCACTGGCAGGGCACCCTGCTTTGCCACTACCTCTTTCAGATTCTGAGGGCGATATACCGTAAAGCCTGGGCAGGAGGCATCGCCTACCACCTCTGATTTGAAAGGACCAGTACCGCCTTCTTCTACGATTTGCTTTTGGGCTGTCTGGGCATTCGTCAACCCAATACTTGCAGCGATCAGGATCGCTGTCATGAATAGTTTCTTCATCATCTTGGTTTTATGCATTGTTAATTAGTTACTGCTTCAGCAGATTCAAGGGCTGCCGGGGAGCAAGGGCATTGGTGGTCTTCTCCGTGTACTCGGCAATCTTCAACTGCGCAGTGGCAGCGATGTCGCGACTGCTATTGCCGATGCGGAAAGTGTAAGTGCCTGCTTCTGTAAGCCACTGGCTGTTGGCCTCGTCGAACGAAGCGAGGTCGCGCACAGGGATGGTCATCGTCAATGTCTGGCTCTCACCTGGTGCCAGTTCACGGGTCTTGGCGAATGCCTTGAGCTCCTGTGATGGCTTCTCGAGGCGTCCCTTAGGAGCTGAGACATAGACCTGGGCGACTTCCTTACCGCTGACAGCGCCAGTGTTCTTGACGGTGACAGAAACCTCGACAGCGTCCTTACCCTTGGCCTTTACAACGGGTTTCGAGAAGTTGAATGTGGTGTAGCTGAGACCGAAGCCGAAGGGGTAGGCGACTTCCTTCTGGAAGGTGTCGAAATAGCGGTAGCCTACATAGATGTCCTCGTCGTGGTTGGTATAGTCACGTCCGGGGATTTGTGCTCCCCAGCCGATCATCTCACGGAAAGTATAGGCATCAAGTTCCTGTGGGAAGTTCTTCGTCGAGGGGTGGTCGGTAGCGGCGATGGGCCAAGTCATTGTGAGCTTGCCTGAGGGGTTCGCCTTGCCTGTGAGTACGTCAGCGACGCTGTTGCCGCCTTCCTCACCTGGCTGCCAGGCGCAAAGGATAGCATCTACACGGTCGCGCCAAGAGGCTGTCTCCATGACGGAGCCGGAGTTGAGGATGACGATGACTGGCTTGCCGGCAGGACGGAAGGCGTCGCTGACACGGAAGATCATGTCTTTCTCTGTCTGCGTAAGGTTGAACTCACCCTCGATGGCGCGATCCATGCCTTCACCGGCTTGACGGCCAATGGTGATAATAGCGGCATCGGCTTCTTTCAACTCATGCTGTACGCAGCGTTCGGTGATGTCGATCTCGTCGAACTTTGGCTTGCCGGTGTCGAGGAACCACATGATGGGGTTCTTGTCGGCCTTCAGCTTGGCACGGGCATATTTCACGTAGTTCTGGTAGATCTCTGTCAGTTGTGGGGTAGTGTTGATGCCGATATTCTTCAGACCGGTTACCATATCGACACTGTAGGGCACGTTGACAGCGCCAGAGCCGAGACCACCGGAGAGGAAATCGTAGGAGTTGACGCCGAAGAGGGCGACAGTCTTGAGGTCGCGGATGGGAAGTACACCTGTGTTCTTCAGCAGCACCATGCCTTCGGTGCTTGACTGGCGGGTAATCTGGGCATGCGCTTTCAGATCGGGCTTGTTGCTGAACTGATAGCCACGGAAACGTGGGGTCTTGACGATGTATTCGAGCATGCGGCGCACATTCAGGTCGACGTATTTGATGTCAAGTTTTCCGTTCTTCACACCATTGACGATGTCTTGTGCCTGTGTGGGATAACCAGGGGTGAACAGGTCGTTGCCTGCTTCTACCTGATTGACGGTGTAGAGCCCTTGTCCCTCTCGTCTGTCAATCCAGTCAGTCATGACGATGCCACGGAACCCCCAGTCAGTACGGAGAATATCTGTGAGCAGCTCTTTGCTGCCCTGTGCATGGACACCATTGACAATGTTGTAAGCTGACATGACTGTCCAAGGATCACTCTCACGGACGACTTGCTCGAAGCCACGGAGGTAGATCTCACGGAGGGCTCGCTGGCTGAGACGCTCATCGACACGGGTGCGGTCGCTCTCCTGGGAATTGACGGCAAAATGCTTGGCAGAGACACCGACGCCCTGGCTTTGGATGCCAAGAGTCATGGCTACGCCTATCTTTCCCGTTACCACGGGATCTTCGGAATAGTATTCGAAATTACGGCCGCATAATGGGTTGCGGTGAATGTTCAGACCAGGGCCAAGGATGACGTCGCAGCCATACTCGAGGGTCTCGTTGCCAATGGCCTTGCCGACAGCTTCGACAAGTTCTGTATTCCAAGTGGAGGCCAGACAGGTGCCTACAGGGAAACCTGTAGCGTAGTAAGTCTGCGGGTCGTTCTTACGCGTGGCGTCGATATGCACACCGGCAGGGCCGTCGGTGAGCACGGTGGCAGGAATACCTAAACGTGGAATCTCAACGGTGATGCCGGCGGCTCCGGCCACTAGCTTCTCCTGATGGCCGAGCATGGCGCCGCTACCTACGAAGCTGTTGTTACCACCACCCACCAGTAGTTGGGCTTTCTCTTCAATGGTCATTGCCTTAAGCACCTCGTCGATGTTATCGGCACTCAGTTTGATTTGTGCATTTGTTGTCATTGTGATTGTTGCTGTTAGCAAGCTGGTAATAAGTAATCTTTTCATATTTGTATGGGTTTCTTAGTCGGAGAATCAGAAGTGTCAGGGTGTAGGTTGGTCGAAAATCTTGAACTCATAGCCTTGGTCGCGAAGCCATTGAAGAGATTCAGGAAGGGCTGTGCGCAGTTTGTCGATAGACTTTAATGAATCATGAAAGGTGATGATGGAACCATTACGCGCGTACCTTTTTATATTATTGACCACGTCTTCAGCCGTCATCCATTTGGAATAGTCGCGCGTAACGAGATCCCACATCACGATCTTGTATTTACGACTGAGCCAGGCATACTGTCCGAGGCGCATCCACCCATGTGGCGGACGAACAAGACGGGAGTGGATATAGGCATTGGCTTTTTCGACATTGTAGCTGTACTCCTTGATCGTATGGGAAAGTCCCTTGATGTGGTTGTGGGTATGGTTCCCCACCTGATGCCCTTCGGCGAGTATGTGTTCGTAGAGTGCAGGGTACTTGCGCACATTGTCGCCAACCATAAAGAACGTGGCTTTTGCATCGAACGCTTTGAGAATGTCGAGGATTAACGGAGTTGCCTCGGGGATGGGACCGTCGTCAAAGGTCAGGTATACTGCCTTCTCGTGACGGTCCATTCTCCAATAGGCTTTCGGATAGAGCCAGCGGAGATATATGGCTGGTTGTTCGATAAACATCCGTTTGTACTCTATTTATTCTCCAAAGGAGCCTCCTTTTGACTGGAAGAGTCGCATGAGTGCTTCAAGTTGGGCATCCTTTTTCTGAGATTGCTTCTCGTCGATGGTGTCCTGCACATCGAGAATCTGCTGCAAGATGATAATGTTGATCATACAGTCGCGCTGTGAGATCTCAAAGCGCGAGCTGTCGAGCGAACAGTACCACATCACGTATTGAGTCGCTTTCTTCCAGAGGGTATCGATGATCTGTTGGGCTTTCTGGGGCTGATTCGTGAGTGCATAAGCACGCACCAGATCGAGTGATCCGCTCTGATAGTCGTGGGGTACGTTATAAGCGGGAATCTCCTTCTCGGCCTTTTCCAGAACTTTCTTTGCCTTCTCCTGCTGTCCTTCTTGAATAAGACTTATGGCGAGTTGTGAGAGCAGGCGACGATGGGTGTAACACATGCGCATAACCGTCTCGTCGAGATAGATACCCTGCTGGGAGACACCACCGAACTTGAATTTGTTCATCACGTTATCATAAGTCTTCTCAGTGTCGAAGTTGGCAACTCCCTCCATAGGCACCAGATTGCCTCGGCTATCGGTATAGTGAGTGCGGAAAGGCGTGATGCGGTTCGCAAGGCCTTCCTGAACGAAGTGTTCGCCAAGGTTCATGTAGTTCTCGGCGCCCACAGTCATCGCAACGTAGATGGGGCGTACCCAGTTGCACTGGGCAATCATCTCGAGAATCATCAGATCGCCCTTGTATAAAGCACTCTTCCCTTTCAGGGAAATGACCATCTTGTCGGGAATGGAGTCGGCTGCCATCATCATACCACTCTTGCGGACAGCCTCCTTGTCGATAGTGACATAGACGGTGTCGGTGGGAATCACGTGGAAATCCTTCTCTGTAGCACGTACCCAGTGCTTCAGGACATTCTTCAGTTCGAAAGGCTCGTCTCCAAACTGTTTACGAGCCATCTCGGGCTGATCCTTATAAATCTGCAATACCTGTTCCTTCAATGACGGATCAACATGGACATATTCATTGGTGCCTGCACAGTACTCCAGGCGGCTCCAGGTAATAGGAACGCTGGGAGAGTCGTAGGCTGGACGGCGCATCTGGTCGATGTACCAGTCAGTCTGCAGATAAGAAAGGTTACAAACGCGGGCGTCAGTACGCACACCTTCTGTATCCTGGTTGTACCAGAGTGGGAAGGTGTCGTTATCACCGTTGGTGAAGATAATGGGATTGCCTTTTTCCTGTAAGGTCATCAGGTAGTTCTGTCCGAAATCGCGACAGGTATAGCGGCCTGAACGGTCGTGATCGTCCCATGTCTGTGAGGCCATCTGGATGGGAACAAACAGACAGGCGATACCAACGACAGCAGCGATGGCAAGTGACTCCTTCTTTAACTTACGCTGGAGCCAGTCGATGATGGCTGCCACACCCATGCCGCACCAGATGGCGAAGGCATAGAAGGAACCGGCATAGGCATAGTCGCGCTCACGGGGCTGCATGGGGGTCTGATTCAGATAGACAACAATTGCAAGACCTGTCATGAAGAAAAGGAAGAACACCACCCAGAACTGACGGATACCGATGGGATCATCAATGGTCTTTTCAGAACCATTCACCGTCATCTTGCGCTTACGAGTATACCAGGCCTGCCAGAACAGACCGATCAGACCTAAGATGAGCGGCATGCAGTAGAATACATTGTGACCCTTATTCTGCTTCAAATCGTCTGGGAGCATATCCTGATCGCCGAGACGGGCATTGTCAATGAAGGGAATACCTGTGAGCCAGTTGCCGTGCTCTAGTTCGCCATTGCCCTGAATGTCATTCTGACGACCGGCAAAATTCCACATGAAATAGCGCCAGTACATGAAGTTACACTGGTAGGAGAGGAAGAAACGGATGTTCTCCAGCTGGGTGGGCATCTTAACGGTCATCGGCTCTCCACAGCGGTCGTAAGGAACGTCTGTGCCGTCAACTCCGCCCATCCATGATTCATAGGCTGCAGCATGACCTGCGTCATACATACGTGGGAAGACCATGTTCTGGGCATATTTGTATTCGTCTTTTGTACGAACTACAAAGTAGGAATCCTTTTCGTCGGCAGAGGCTTTCTCCTTGCGCTGGTAGACAGGTTTGCCTTCTGTCATCACAGGGCGGCAATATTGTCCGTCGCTTTCGAGCGCTACTTGTGATGTGTATGCCTGTCCGTAGAGTAGGGGACGATAGCCGTACTGATCGCGCCCAAGGTAGTCGCCCAGGGTGAAGATGTCCTCTGGTGAGTTCTGGTCCATCGGAGGATTCGCAGAAGAACGAATGACGATGAGTGCATAGCTGGAGTAGCCGATCATCAGCATGAGCATGCAGAGGAGCATGGTGTTCTTAATGCGGGCAGATATCAACAGCTGTTTGTC
The DNA here is from genome assembly GCA_900314995.1 of uncultured Prevotella sp. Classification (GTDB taxonomy): domain Bacteria; phylum Bacteroidota; class Bacteroidia; order Bacteroidales; family Bacteroidaceae; genus Prevotella. Next base: position 26,233 of record OMXK01000026.1, on the reverse strand, counting down.
CTTTTTAAGTCCCAGCACAAACCACAGGGCTGCCAGAGCAAAGACACCGATGATGAAAGCTGACCATCCGTAACCATAGAATGGAATGCCGAGCATACCTACGGAAAGCAGGAAGGCAAGGTTCTGGATCGTCGGACTATGACGTTGGGTCTGAGTCTCGAATACTGCCCAGACAACACAGCTCACAAGCAGGATAATATAGATGATCTCGCCAGTATTGAATGGCATACCCAGTGTGTTGACGAAGAATAACTCGAACCAACCGCCGACAGTAATGATGCCAGGAACGACGCCATACAGCACGGCCCCCAGGATGACAAGGGAAATAGCCAAGGCAATGAGGGAACCTTTCAGATTGGCATCAGGGAAGCGCCGATAGTAGTATACCAGCACGATGGCAGGCACACAAAGCAGGTTTAGCAAGTGGACGCCGATAGAGAGTCCTGTCATGTACATGATCAGCACAAGCCATCGGTCAGCATGAGGCTCATCGGCCACATCCTCCCATTTGAGAATCAGCCAGAATACCACAGCGGTAAAGGCAGAGGAGTAAGCATACACCTCACCTTCGACGGCAGAGAACCAGAAAGTATCGCTAAAGGTATAGATCAGGGCACCTACAAGACCTGCAGCCTCGATGGAGATGGCCTTGGGCAATGTCAGTTCGCCCCAGTCGCTGATGAGCAACCGCCGCGTGAGATGGGTGATACTCCAGAATAGGAATAGGATACAGGTGGCTGAAAGCAGTGCGCTCATTGTGTTCACCATCCGGGCTACCTGTGTCGGATCGCTCGTGAATTGTGAGAAGAGGTTGGCCGTCAGCATGAAGAACGGTGCCCCAGGCGGGTGGCCGATTTCCAATTTGTAACCTGTTGTAATAAATTCCGGACAGTCCCAGAATGAGGCTGTTGGTTCAATCGTAGAGCAATAGGCAAAGGCAGCAATAAAAAAAGCCAGCCAGCCGAGGATGTTGTCCATCAGCCTGAATTCTGCCTTGCCACTTTGCCCAGCAAAGAGTTGTTTCATCGATAAAATTCTTTTTAACGTTAAAATTCAAATCGTGCGTGCAAAGTTACGAAAATTAATTGAAAACTGACCAATGGTCAGTGATAATTAACTTACATAAACAAACTAGCCCCGTAGATTAAGACGACATAACGGAAAATTTTGCCTAAAGTGATCGCGACGAAGGTAATTAGGACATTGGAACGCATAAGCCCGAGGGCAATGGTAATGGCACTGCCCAAGACAGGCAGAAATGCAAAGAACCCCATCCACGATCCATGTCCAGCCATGAATCTGTGGGCTTTGTCGAGATCTTCTTTTTTTACATGCAGGTATTCCTCTATCCATTCCATCTTTCCCATTCTGCCGATCGTATAATTGAGAATGCTGCCCAGCACATTGCCGACAGTGCCGTAGATCATGAGAATCCAAGGGTCGAGACCTGTTGCCATTAGCGCCACTATTACAGCCTCACTGGAGAATGGAAAGAAACTGCCTGCCAGGAAAGCTGCCAGCAGCATGCCCCAATAGCCATATTGGGTTAGAAAAGCGATGATGACATCCATAAGTTGTATGAGGTGATGGCCAACGAACCAATCGTAATGACAAAAAACAGCATGTTGGAGAACTTGGAATGAGTCAAGGCAAAGAAATGGCCAATTAACGGACTGACAGCAATTGTAATCACGCGTATCAGCATATCGTATTCATGGGGAAGTATAATCAGAAGCACCAGTGAATAAGCCCCCAGTAACATAAAAGCATAATAGAGCTGGCGAACGCGTATCTTATCGTGAATACTGTCAATCATGAAATGGATGCTACCGATGACAATCAACAAGAGAATAAAGCCCAGGAACAAAGCCTGCTGCATGTTAAAGTCTGAGAAGTTAAACCATTCCAGGGTGGGGAGTTGTAAAGCAAATGGAGGTGTAAGATGGCTGAAACTCCTCGTTCCAAACAGCCAAAAACCTGCAGTAAACCAAAAAGGTGTAAGAAGCCCTATCAACGATGCAAACCATGTTCGCCATCCCATAGCATATACGAAAAAAGCCATCAGGATCCAGAAGAGAGGGATGAAAAGCAACATGTGCAAATTGATAAGTCCCCCAATACCTATTAATAGGAATGTATAGAAAATCCTACCTGGCGACTCATTGTCTTGATAGCATGAGAAAAGTATGAGCAGGGAAGAAATGATGCATATCTGTAGTAGGGCTCCACTGACAGAATGAAAGAGAAATACAGGCGTACAGATAAGTGCCATGTAGGAAACTGATACTGTACGACTGTAGATGCGTGTAAGCAAATTTTGGATGTTCATCTGCATCATCAGAAAGACAGACAAGACAAAACAGCCAAATTGCAGCCACCAGCCTTCGTTTATCAATCCAGCCATCAGCCATACCACAATCGCATACACTGCTGTAATCGGCAGCGTGCGATGACTCTCTGCTACGATGTTCTGGATATGTTTCATCTCAGGAATGGCGCATTGTTAAAGGTCGGCACCAATGTCGCGACGGAAATATTTGTCGGTAAACTGAATCTTCTGGGCTTCTTCGAATGATTTCTGAAGTGCTTCGGTCTTATCCTTTCCATAGCTGCTGACGGCTATCACTCGTCCGCCAGCCGTAACGACCTCACCATCCTTCAAGGCAGTGCCACTGTGGAAAACGATGGAGCCTTCTACATTTTCAATGCCCTTGATAGGATAACCTTTTTTGTATTCCTGAGGATAACCACCGCTAACAAGCATTACGCAGACGGCAGCACGTGGATCAAACTCTATCGGACGCTTGTCAAGATCACCTGTAGCCACACCTTCGAAGAGATCGACTATGTCGCTCTTCAGACGTAGCATAACGCTCTCAGTCTCGGGGTCGCCCATGCGGCAGTTGTATTCAATAACCATCGGCTCTCCCTTAACGTTGATGAGACCGAAGAAGATAAAACCTTTGTAATCAATGCCCTCTTCAGCGAGACCTTCAACTGTAGGACGGATAATACGGTCTTCAACCTTCAGCATCCATTCCTTAGTAGCAAAAGGCACAGGGGTAACTGAACCCATACCACCCGTATTCAAACCCGTATCGTGTTCGCCAATACGCTTATAGTCCTTTGCCTCGGGCAGAATCTTATAATGCTGACCATCCGTTAATACGAAAACAGAGCACTCTATGCCACTCAGGAATTCCTCAATCACGACTTGTGATGAAGCATTGCCGAACATGCCACCTAGCATTTCCTTTAATTCTTTCTTGGCCTCATCGAGAGTGGGGAGGATCAGTACACCTTTTCCGGCACAAAGACCATCGGCCTTCAGCACGTATGGCGCTTCAAGTGTCTCAAGAAATTTCAGTCCGTCCTCCAGATGCTCGCCATCAAATGTCTGATAACGGGCAGTAGGGATGTTGTGGCGCTGCATGAAACCCTTAGCGAAATCCTTAGAACCTTCAAGTACAGCTCCGGCTTTTGATGGTCCGATTACAGGTACATCCTTTGTACGCGCATCGGCTTTCAGTTCGTCGTAAATACCTTTAACCAGAGGGTCTTCAGGACCAACGACCACCATATTGATACCCTTCTCCACCACAAAGCTCTTGATAGTATCGAAGTCGTCAGCCTTTATGGATACATTTTCACCACAATTGCCTGTACCGGCATTACCTGGGGCAATGTAAAGCTTGTCACATTTGTTGCTCTGAGCAATTTTCCAAGCGAGGGCGTGCTCACGTCCGCCACTTCCTAACAACAGAATTTTCATATCTTTACTTTAAATAGTCTTCAAAATATTGGGTGATACGCTCATGGAGATGCACACTCGCATGACCACGCATGTTATGGGGCTCGCCAGGATAGGCGAAGAAATCTGGTTGTGTACCCGCCTTGATACAGGCATCGAGGAACGACAGACAGTGTTGAGGTACTACTGTAGCATCGTTGTAACCGGTAATAATCTGCAGCTTACCCTTCAGGTCTTTCGCTTTGGTAATAAGACTGCACTTTGCGTAGCCTTCGGGGTTGTTCTCGGGTGTTCCCATATAACGTTCACCATACATCACTTCATACCATTTCCAGTCGATGACAGGACCGCCAGCCACACCAACTTTGAATACGTCTGGGTAATTCGTCATCAGCGAGATTGTCATATAGCCACCATAGCTCCAGCCATGAACACCGAGACGATTGATGTCAACATAAGGTAAGGTGCGCAGATAATCAACACCTTTCATCTGATCCTTCATCTCAATCTGTCCAAGTTGGTGGAATGTGGCCTGTTCGAAGTCACGTCCACGGTTCTCGGCACCTCTGTTATCAAGGATAAAAATGATGTATCCTTTTTGCGCCATATAGGTTTCCCACGAGCGAGAAGCCCAATGCCAGGAGGCATCGATATTGTGGGCATGTGGACCTCCATAGACATAGACAACCGTCGGATAGGACTTCGTGGCATCGAAATCAGCAGGTTTCACCATTCTGTAAAAAAGATCTGTAATGCCATCGGCGGCCTTGATGCTTCCGCTTTCGAAGATTGGTTGTTGGTAGCCTTTCCAAGGATCATCAGCCTTGAGCAGTTCACACTGCTTTCCGCTTGTGGTATTTACTATGTCAATGATACGAGGAATTTCAGGGGCAGTAAAACTTTCGTAGGCCTGTTGGCCAGATGCTGAAAGTTCTACACTGCGTGCATAGCCAATACCTCTGTCGAGAAGTGTCCGTTTACCTGTCTTAATGTTGACAGCATAGAGATTGCTCTGTAGCAGATGCTTCTCATTGGAAAGAATGATGACACTCTGAGTCTTTTTGTTGAAGCCTACGACCTTCAATACTACCCAAGGACCTGACGTGAGCTGTTTCAATAGCTTTCCGTCGGTATTATATAAATAAAGGTGGTTATAGCCGTCTTTCTGACTCTGAAGGATAAATTGTGTATGATTCCAAGGCAGGAATTCTATCGGATGCAAAGGCTCGACGTATTTTTCCGAAGTCTCACGATATAGTTCAGTGATACGTGAGCCAGTTTCTGCATCGTATGATACAAGACGACAGTCGTTCTGTCCTCTGTTCAATTCAAACATGTAGATGGTCTTACTGTCAGGGCTCCATGCAATATTAGTGAAATAGCGGTCTGTGGGATCTCCTGCCTGCAGATAGACGGTCTTTTGTGTCTGTAAGTCATACACTCCAACTGTTACCTTGTGGCTTGTCATGCCAGTCATGGGATATTTATCGGGCTCATAAGTGGCTTCCCTAGGGAAAATATCTACTTGAGGATAATCGGCCACCATACTCTGATCCATACGATAGAAAGCTAGCCGTTGTCCGTTGGGACTCCAGAATGTTCCCTTGGTGATACCAAACTCATCGCGATGAACAGACTGTCCGTAAACAATCTCGCGCGAACCGTCTGTCGAAAGCTGGTGTTTCTTGCCATCTGCATCGGCCACGAACAACTGATAATCTTCTACGTAGGCAGTCGCACATGACTGAGGATTCCAATCATTGGCAATTTGGCCAGAGATGCTGTCTTGCCAAACAACTTTTTTAGCCTCAAAATCTATGAGAATATAGGCTTTTCTGTTGCCTACCGCCACAATCGGCTTGTCAGGGTAGGGAAATGATGCATTCATCAGATGACGCACATATTTCACGCTGTCACTTTCTGCCCAAGTGTTGATGTCGTCGAGGCTGAAGAGTGTTTGCTTTGTGCCAGTTTTGGTGTCTACAAGGTGACATTCTTCTACATCGGTATTTACCAGTTTCTCACCCCACCATGTAAGATACATGTTTTTTGGCTGCATGTTATAAAAGTTGTTGCCGCCATAATTCAAGTCTTCAAGGGTGAATAGCTTATCTTGAGCGCTCATCGTGTTGACTATCCCTAATAATGCCAGTGTCACTAGTTTGTTTATAATGCTTTCAATCTTCATCGTCATTGAAACTTTTGCTTTTTTTACCGAAATTCTTTCCCTTTCCAAATGAGCGGTTCTTTCCACTGCGGTCAAAACGTTCGTGGCCTCCACGATTCGGACTGCTCTTGTAGCTGCCCTTACGGTCTCGACGCTCTTCACGGTCTTCGTCTCTGTGGCTACGGCGCTCATTGCGCTTTTCGCCATTTATGTCGTGACGGTGGAATGTAAATGAACGAATGTCGCCTTCTTCATTCTGTTCGGTCTCCTCGAGACGTTGCTTGAACTCACGATTCTTTTTGAAACGGTGCTTCTCTGCCATTTGCCGCTTCTCTTCATCGGTTTTCACAACACCTCCTTCTGAACGGAAAACTTTCAGTTTGCCATCAAACATCTGGTACTTGCGGAATTCACATTCCAGTGAGCCATTGTAAAGCGGTATCTTGATACTAGGTTTCAGACCAATTTGATCGAAGCATTCCTCACGATAAGAGAGTACCCAGGCGTCATTCCCTTTGAACTGGTGCTTGAGACGCTCACCGATCATTTTGTATGTTCCCAGCAAATCTGGTGTAGAAATGCGCTCGCCATAAGGTGGATTCGTAATGATAATACTTTTTTCCTGAGGTTGTGTAAACGACTTGAAATCTTGTTGCTTCACTGTGATATCATTACTTAACCCGGCAGCCTTTACGTTAATGATTGCAGTGTTTACTGCCTTTATATCGATGTCGTACCCGTAAATGTGATGAGTGAACGGGCGCTCCATGCTCTCGTCATTGTATATCTTGTCGAAAAGGTCTGCGTCAAAATCGGGCCATTTCTCAAAAGCATATTCTTTACGGAAGAGACCTGGCGCCATGTTCTTCGCTATCAAGGCTGCTTCAATCAATAGCGTACCTGAACCACACATCGGATCGATGAAATCTGTATCTCCCTGCCATCCCGACATCAGGATCATACCAGCTGCCAATACCTCGTTCAATGGCGCTTCGACACTCTCCTGACGATAACCGCGACGATGGAGCGACTCACCACTGGAATCAAGACTCAATGTACAAAGGTCTTCTGCCACATGCATATTCAGGCGGATATCAGGATTGGCAACGGATATGTTCGGACGTTTGCCAGTCTTCTCGCGGAATTGGTCAACGATGGCGTCCTTCACTTTATACGACACGAACTTGGAATGACGGAACTCTTCGGAGAAGACGACTGCGTCGACTGCAAAGGTCTTATCGGTATCCAGGTACTGAGTCCAATCAATTTTCTTGATTTCTTCATAGACATCATCTGCGCTTTTCGCTTTGAAATGACGGATGGGCTTAAGTATTCGGATAGCAGTATGCAACTGGAAGTTGGCACGATACATTAGTTCTTTGTCACCTGTAAACGAAACCATTCGCCTACCGATCTTTACATCATTAGCCCCCAATTGGGTCAACTCTTTCGCCAGTACAGGTTCCAGTCCCATAAACGTCTTGGCGATCAATTCAAAACTCTGTTCCATTATTATTGTTGCAAATTGTGCAATTTGTTTGGATTGCGTGTGCAAAGTTAATGCAAGTTAGCCGAAAAATGCGTTTTTTTATTGTTAATCTAACAAAAAACTTTAGAAATAGATAAAAAATGGTGCCATTTTGCTTCCGTTTCAAATAAAATATGTAATTTTGCCCGAGCAAGTTTACATAAATGGTCAGTTTGTTGTTATATACCCATGCCGAGAATCCCCTTTCAGTTTATCTGATGTGGGGTGTAGCTTTCATCGTGTTAGTGGTGTTGGTGATATTCGCTTTTGCTCAGCGTCGGACGGGTAAGGTTCTTAAGAACGAACTTGAAGAGTTGGATAAGGTTCGTCAGAACAATATTGAATATGAGTTTATCCTTAAGGCCATGAAAATCGCGGTATGGCGTTTGGATCCTAAACGCAGAGTGGTCACGTATGACGCAGACTTTCGGGACGGTAAGGATAGTATAACCTCGTCACCAGAGACACCAATAGACTTGCTGTGGGACTTGTTGGAACCTTCGGATTGTGAACGCGTAGTGGCTGCGCTCGAAGATATTTTTGCAGGTCGTAGCGATTCTTATCACCAAATTTATCGTATTAAGACAAACACTGTCATGTATTGGGAGGAAAGTTATGCTACGGTTTCTGCGCGCGACGAAGAGGGCTTGCCAATTAGAATTGTTGGCACTTCTTTGCGTATTGATGATCAGAAACAGATGGAGGCCGATCTTATTAATGCCAGAAACAAAGCCGAGGAGAGTGATCGCCTGAAAACTGCTTTCCTGGCAAATATGGGACATGAGATTCGTACGCCGCTGAATGCTATTGTTGGCTTCGCTGATCTTTTACCTATGGTTGATAATGAAGCAGACCGTAATCAGTTGATTAGCGAGATTCAGATAAATAATCGAAAATTGCTCCGAATAATTGACGGTTTGGTAAGTATGTCGAAGATAGAAGCAGAGGCTCGTAATCTTGTCAAGTCTAAGACAGACCTTGTAGAACTGTTGAATGATGTTGTCAAGACATTTCTTCCTACTATCGATCAAAAAACAGTCTCGTTCTCAACACAGTTCCCATATCCTCAATTGATGCTTAGTACTGATGTGGATAAATTGAAGGAGATTGTTATCAACTTATTAGATAATGCCATAAAATTCACGCAAGAAGGAGAAATCATACTAGGCTACGAGAAACTCGATGACAAATGCTTACGTATTTGGGTGAAGGATACAGGTATCGGTGTGTCTGAAGCAGATCAAAAGAAGATTTTTGATCGATTTGTAAAATTGAATGACTATGTTCCTGGTACAGGACTTGGTTTGGCTGTCGCTAAGTCACATATTGAAAGTCTAGGCGGCAAAATAGGTGTAAATTCTCATGTAGGTGAAGGATCTACATTCTGGGTGACTCTTCCGATGAGTTGATTTTTTTATGGTGTTCTGCAACTTTTTTATTTTTTCTTTCGTCAAAAGGATAAAAAGTGGAACATTAAAAATATGAAGAAATGAAAGCTAATTGTATGTTGAAAGTCGCCCTTGTCATGGCAATGTCTGTAATGACAGTTTCTTGTGTTCACAGAACACGAGTGTTTACAGATGGTGGTAATGTATCGCAGCAGTCTGAGGTCAGAAATCTAAAGGGGTTTGAAGAGATTGAGATTAATGGATCTCCTACTGTCTATTATTCACAGTCGGATTCATTCTCTGTTAAAGTTGTGGGACCTTCAAAAAGTGTGGCTGATATTGTAACTGACGTTGTCGATGGCACACTGACAATTAAGAATCGTGGTAAGGTTGGCGTCTTTAATGTTGTGCTAGACGAGGAAGGCCAGGCTGCCGTTTATGTTTCATCGCCAGATTTGATAGGTGTTCGTCTAAATGGTTCAGGCGACTTTATCGGCAAGAGTCAGGTTGATACGGATAAAATGGAAATCGCCTTGCGGGGATCTGGTGATATTAGCTTTGATAATATCATCTGCGACGAGTGTCAAATAGATTTGGTTGGTTCAGGAGATATAGGTATAGATGCCTTAGAGGCAAAAGACGTATCAGCTACTTTGGTTGGCTCAGGTGACATCAAACTGAAAGAAAAGAATGTGCAGTCGACTGTTTTAGGATTAAAAGGCTCAGGTGATATCAGTGTCAATTTCGGGCAGGGATGCAAAGTCGTAAGCTGTGAATTACATGGTTCTGGTGATATTACTCTCTCTGGAAGTGTTGATCGCTATTCCATGCAAAAGAGTGGCTCAGGCGAGGTTGATGTGGATGATCTGACCACTCGTGAATAACGTATATAGATTAAAATTTCTTAATTAAATTCTTTTTCTCGTTAGAAATGCGTACCTTTGCCGAATTATAGCGCAATATTGCATTTGAGCAAAGGAAAGAATGAGATATGCAATCATTGCCGCGGGCGAAGGCTCGCGGCTTTACAGTGAAGGAATCCATAGTCCCAAACCTTTGGTTGAGGTGAATGGTGAAAAGCTGATAGATCGTCTGATACGTGTGTTCATGATGAACGATGCTTCAGAAATTGTAGTAATCTGCAATGAGAAGATGGCAAGTGTTGGCAATCATCTGGCTTATCTCAAACAGTTGGGTCAAGTTCCTGTGAGGTTCATTGTCAAGTCGACACCAAGTTCGATGCATAGTATGTGGGAACTGCACCAGTGGCTTGAAGGTGATCCTTTTGTGCTGACTACAGTGGATACGGTCTTTCGAGAGCAGGAATTCACGGCGTATGTTCAGGCATTTAGGTCGCAAGTCGCGAATGGTGCAATAGATGGTTTGATGGGTGTGACGGATTTCATAGATGACGAGAAACCACTATATGTACATACGGATGACCAGTTGGCTATAACAGGTTTCTATGATACCTCTGATGAGGCTAAGTATATTAGTGGTGGCATCTATGGTTTGACATCTCGTTCGCTAAAAACATTGGAGCAGTGTGTTAATCGCGGAGAAAGTCGGATGCGTAATTTTCAGCGGGCTTTGATTCAGGATGGCCTGAAACTGAAAGCATGGCCATTCTCAAAGGTGCTGGACATAGACCACGCAGAAGATATTCAGAAAGCAGAATTGTTTCTGAAAGAAGTGAGATGAAGGTGTTGGCTATAAAACGGGCAGAGCAGTTTTCGCCAAATTCTATAGAAAAGGATGAGGCTATACTGACCAGTGTAGTTCTGAGATTGCGTGAAAAAGGGCATGAGGTCGTTGTGCAGCGAGAGACAGACTTGTCGTTAGACCTGCAGTCCTTTCAGTATATCTTGACGATGGGGCGACTGCCCGAGACCTTATGCTCCCTGAAAAAGGTTGTGGGCTCAAAGATTCTGAATAGGCCAGAAGGAGTAGAGCGTTGTACACGTGTCTGCATAGAGTCGATAATGGATAGGATGTCTATACCAATGCCTCCCTCCGAGGGAGATGACGGTTTCTGGCTGAAGCGTGGAGATATGGCTGCACAGACACGCGGTGACGTAGTGTATGTGGCAGATAAGAAGACACTGGTAGAAAAAGTCAAGGAATTCCAGGATAAGGGGATTACCCAGTATGTGGTAAGTGCTCACGTGAAAGGTGACTTGGTGAAGTTCTATGGCGTCAGGAATACCGGATTTTTCCGCTTGTTCTATCCCACCGATGATGGTATTTCCAAATTTGGTGACGAACGGTATAATGGTATGGCTCAACACTATCGGTTTGACAAAGAGGGCCTGCAACGGAAAGCTGACCTTTTAGCAGAAGCGGTAGGAGTAGATATATATGGTGGTGACTGCATTGTCAAGGCGGATGGTACATATTGTATCATCGACTTTAATGACTGGCCTAGTTTCTCGCGGTGTAGGGAAGAGGCTGCTGATGCGATCGTAACGCTGGTAGATAATTGATAAAGACAAATAGATGGCAAACTTTAGAGAACTATTGAAGGTCTCGATAAAATCAGAAGACACAGAAGAGTGGCTGGATGTGTACTTTACACGTCCGATAGGTCTTGTGTTTGCTCTTTTCTGGAATAAATTGGGTGTTCATCCAAACGCAATAACGATTCTTTCCATTTTCCTTGGCGTTGCTGCAGGTTGGATGTTCCATTATACAGATCTCCTGCATAATCTCTATGGTGTCATTTTATTAATGCTTGCCAATTTTTGTGACTCTACTGATGGACAGATGGCGCGTCTGACGGGTAAGAAAACACTTGTTGGGCGTGTGCTTGATGGTTTTTCTGGCGATTTGTGGTTCGCGAGTATCTATGTCGGTATTGTGGTCCGCTTGTGGCCGCAACACATTCCAGGAACAGATATTTCGTGGGGAATCTTTGGATTCATCCTGGCTGCTGTGGCAGGGTTTGGCTGTCACTCCCGCCAAAGTTCACTGGCTGATTATTATCGGCAAATACACCTCTTTTTCCTTTTAGGTAAAGACGGTAGTGAACTGGATAATTATCAACAGCAACGTATGATTTACGATAATCTTCCCAAACAGGCATATTTCTCACGTGTATTTTACTATAATTATGCCAATTACTGTAGGAGCCAGGAACGACGTACACCAGAATTCCAACGCTTTTTCCCAAAATGGAATAGCCATCCTTCCGAAGAGATGAGGCAACGCTTCCTCCGTGGTAGTCTGCCCTTGATGAAATATACCAACCTGCTCACATTCAATGCACGTGCAATTACGCTTTATGTGTCTTGTCTGATTGACTGTCCATGGTTATATCCAGTTGCCGAGTTGACAGTCTTTCAAATGATGTATGTCTATATGCATCGTACTCATGAGCAGCTTTGTAACAAATTATGGATAGAATTGTCGAAAAAGCATGAATAAGGGGTATATATTTGATTATGGAGGTACGCTTGATACCGGTGGGCAGCATTGGGGTATGCTGTTGTGGCATGCTTTTGAGCGTCACCAAGTCCCTGTGTCAGAATCCCAGTTCAGGGATGCCTATGTTTATGCAGAACGTACATTAGGCAGGAATAAGATTATCCAGCCCACAGATACGTTTCTTCAGACTTTGAAGGCAAAGGTGCAGCTTGAACTGACATATTTGAACAATGAGAGTTATACAGATGCGATAGTATCAGACGTTTACGAAAGGACAAAGTCGCAGACTGCGCTTAGTAGGAGAGTCCTTATGCAAATGAAAGCATCTCCGATGGTGTTGGTAAGTAATTTCTATGGGAATATCTCCGTTGTACTTCAGGAGTTTGGACTTGATGGAATCTTTGCAGAAGTCATAGAGTCTGCTGTTGTCGGAATCAGGAAACCAGATCCGCAAATCTTTCTTCTGGGTGTTGATGCCCTTGGAATGAAGCCAGAGGAAGTAACGGTAGTAGGAGATAGTCTGGAAAAAGATATAATCCCTGCAAAACGTGCAGGATGCCATACAGTATGGCTTAAGGGCGAGGGCTGGACGAATGCCCAGGATGGTGAGAATCAGGCAGATCGTGTCATCATGACGCTTGATGAGTTATTGCAATGAGAAAATAATAAAACGATATAGTGAATATGAATAGAACAAATGTGAAGCCTGCAGAAGGAAAAATCGGTATTATGGTCGTAGGCAACGGTGCTGTGGCTACAACCTTTATGACTGGTGTGCTCATGACCCGTAAGGGATTGGCAAAGCCTATAGGCTCGATGACTCAGTACGATAAGATTCGTGTAGGTAAAGGAGCGGACAAGAAATATCTGAAATATGACGAGATCGTGCCGTTGGCAAAACTGGACGATATTGTTTTCGGATGTTGGGATGTATATCCACAGAATGCCTATCAGGCAGCAATGTATGCCCAAGTGCTGAATGAGAAAGATATTGCACCTGTACGCGAGGAGTTGGAAAAGATTGTCCCGATGAAAGCCGCCTTTGACAAAAACTATGCAAAGCGTCTTGATGGGGACCATGTAAAAGACTGTAAGACTCGTTGGGAAATGGTAGAGGCTTTACGTGAGGATATACGTAATTTTAAGGCTGTTCATCAGTGTGCACGGCTTGTTGTCCTTTGGGCTGCATCAACAGAGATTTATGTACCTGTTGATGAGAAAGTGCATTATCATCTCAGCGACCTGGAAAATGCGATGAAGGAGGATGACCGTGCGCACATCGCGCCATCGATGTGCTATGCTTATGCAGCCATGTCTGAAGGTGCTCCTTTTATTATGGGTGCTCCTAATACTGCTGTTGATATCCCTGCTATGTGGGAACTGGCAGAGATAACACGGATGCCTATTGCTGGAAAGGATTTCAAAACTGGTCAGACGCTTGTGAAATCAGGCTTTGCACCAATTATTGGTACGCGTTGTCTTGGATTGCAGGGCTGGTTCTCTACTAATATTCTTGGAAATCGCGACGGACTCGTCCTTGACGAACCTGCCAATTTCCGTACGAAAGAAGTCTCTAAACTATCAACACTTGAGACAATCCTTCAACCGGATATTCAGCCCGATCTTTATGGATCTGGCAACGAGGACAACAGTCAATATTATCACAAGGTGTGCATCAACTATTATCCTCCAAGGAATGACAATAAGGAAGGATGGGATAACATCGATATCTTTGGATGGATGGGGTATCCCATGCAGGTAAAGATTAATTTCCTGTGTCGTGATTCAATACTTGCTGCTCCTCTTTGTCTTGACCTCTGTCTGCTGAGCGACCTTGCAGCAAGAGCCGGGCGCTATGGCATACAGCGCTTCTTGAGTTTCTTCCTGAAGAGTCCGATGCATGACTATACCCAGGGGGAGAAACCCGTAAACCATCTCTATCAGCAGTACACGATGCTCAAGAATGCTATCCGTGAGATGGGCGGTTACGAACCCGATGAGGAGATAGACTAAAGTATTCTGTAAGGATCGTCTGAGTACGAGCGCAAAAAAAGAACCAAGAGTGTCATCACGACAGTCTTGGTTCTCGTTTTCTAACTAACTTATTATCAACTATTCATTACTCATTCTGAATTTGCTGGTGCAAAGGTACGAACAAAATACCATGAAATACCTCTATTTTAAGTAAAAAAAACACGTAAACGTTTGCGCTAATGAAATATATTTTGTATCTTTGCCGCGTCAAGGAATAAAGCGTATGGCAAATAACAAACATCGAACTTCCTTAAAGGATCTTGCCAAGGAACTAGGCGTGAGTATTGCAACTGTCAGCAGGGCTTTACGTAGTTCACCGGAGATAGGCCTTGAGATGCAAGAAAAGGTAAAGGCTCTCGCAAAGCGTCTTAATTATCGTCCCAACCCTTTTGCCCAGAGTCTTCGTAAAGAGGCGCCGAGAGTCATCGGTGTCGTGGTACCCAATCTGGTGACCCATTATTATGCAGCCGTGTTGGATGGTATTGAGGACGAGGCGAGTAAGGCAGGCTATTCCGTGATCAGTGCCAATACGCATGAACAGAGTGATGACGAGGTAAAGGCCATTGATAACTTTATAAGTCTTCATGTTGAGGGAATTGTTGCATGTCTATCCCAGAATACCACAGACTACAGCCATTTTGAGGAAATCTCAAAGATGGATATTCCGTTAGTGTTCTTTGGACGTACTTGTCTTCAGGATAAGTTTTCCAGTGTGATGGCTAATGGTGATGAAGCAGCGCAGGAGGCAACACAGCATCTGATAGATACCGGAAGTCGAAGGATTGCTTTTATCGGCGGACCCAACCATTTGGATATGGTGAAAAGACGTAAACATGGTTACCTGGAAGCCTTGAGAGAGAATAAGATTCCAATAGACCGCGAATTGGTGGTCTGCGAAAAGATTGACTACGAATGGGCTCTGGAGGCAACGACAGCCCTTCTTCAGAAAGAGAACCGCCCCGATGCGATTCTGGCCTTTAATGACATCATAACTTTTGCAGCATTTACAGCCATTAAGCGTTTGGGCTTCCGTATTCCTGACGATATCGCACTGATAGGCTTTACTGACGATGTCCATGCCCGGTATGTCACACCCCAGATGTCTGCCATTGAGGATCAGTCGCACGAGATGGGAAAAGTGGCCTGTCAGTTACTGTTGAAGAACATCGGTGGAGACAGTAAGATATATAAGAAGATAGTTCCACAACGTTTGGTTATCCGAGAGACTTCTGCTAAAAACAAATAATCTAAAATCCTTTTTTGAGAAATGAAAAAGTTATCCTTATCATTATTTTTTACATTATTCGTGGTAGCCGTTGTCGAGGCTGCAGTAATACCTGACATGAAATTCCGCCGTTTGGATACCCGTGAAGGGCTTTCAAATTCGATGGTCAGTTGCATCTTTCGTGATTCACAGGGCTATGTGTGGTTTGGAACTGGCTATGGCTTGAATCGTTATGATGGCTATCGTTTCAGAACGTATTTCTCTTATGAAAAGGATACGACCACATTGCGCAATAACCGTGTTGACGAGATACAGGAAGCTCATGGGGGCCGACTTTGGCTGAAACAGGGCATGAACTACTCGCTCTATGATCCAGTGACGGAGAAAGTCGATAGAAATCCGGGGCGCTGGTTGAATGCGCAGGGTGTTAAAGGCGGTATTGAGAGCCTTCATATAGATTCCAAGAAGAATTATTGGGTTAAGACTTATGAAGATGGCTTCTACTATTTTAACCCAGTGACTAAGAAGGTCAGCCACATACCCTTTGGCTATGGCCCCAATGAGTTCGCCAAGGAGTTTGGCGTTTCTGCCTACTCAGAGAGCGAGGAGGGTATGGTCCTCGTGTCTACCTATGGTGAACTGATGTGTATTGATGGCGAACGTGGTAAGGTCATTTGGAAAGAGGATTATGTCAAGCGCACACTTGATACCTATAATGATTATTGGGTGATGGTAGATAAAGATCAGAATATCTGGGTTATCACGCACTCTACAGGTACTTATATCTATATGAAGAATGAGAAACGTTGGTATTCTTCGCTCATGGAACTGATGCGGGCACAAGGCTTTCAGGACGTACCGGAGGAAATTATTGTATGGGAGGTCTGCTACGATGCCAAAGGTTTCCTTTGGGTGGCCAGCGACCACATGGGGGCGCTGGTGCTCGACTTCAAGAACAAAGAGTGGCGTCAGTTTACAAACGTGAAAGGCGACGAGACGTCTTTGCCTGATATAACGCTGAAACACTTGTATCTGGATCAGCTGGGCCGTATGTGGGTAGCCTCCTATAAGAATGGTGTGGCCATGTGTTCTGAGGCCATGTCTAATTTCACCAGTCTGGCTCTTGGTGATATCAATGCTATCACCGAGGATAAGGATGGTAACTACTGGCTTGGACTTAACAGTGGTGGTATCGTGAAAATGGATGCCAAGACGCGCGAACCATTGGAGAAGTTTACCAAGCAATCTTTAGGTGTGCCCAGTGATGTGGTGGTGGGCAGTTATGCAGCTCGTGACGGAAGCCTGTGGTTTGGTACGTGGGAAGGTGGCCTGCTGAAATACAAGGATGGACAGTGGAAGAATTTCCGCTCATCGGATGCAGGTAGCCTTCTGAAGACTAACAATATATGGGGCGTTACCGAGGACCGCTGGGGTAACATCTGGGCTGGTGTTCTCGGTGGCGGTGCTGTCAGAATTGATAAGAACACGGGATCCCAAAAGGCTATTACGACAGACAATTCTGTACTGAAAACTGTATGGACAAACAGTATATCTACAGCTCCCAATGGTTGGCTCGTGTTAGGTAATTCGGAGTATTACGCGCTGATTAATCCAGGTAACTTTAAGGTGATTAACGGCACACTTCCCCAGGATAATGATATGAAAGCGATAACAGTGTCTACTGCTACAACTCAGGCTGTCATGGACAGTCGAGGATTGCTGTGGCTGGTATCTCCTTCTGGCGTGGTGATTTATGACCGTAAGACAGGACAGAAGACATTGCTCGACATGAAGTCAGGTCTCCATGGCTCCAATGCAGTCGCTGTGACCGAGGACACTCGGCATTCCATGTGGGTGGCTACTGACCATGGCGTGTCGAATATCACTCCCCTTAAGCAGGAAGACGGCTCGTGGGCATATACGGTGCGTAGTTTCAACGATCGTGATGGCCTGCAGCCAGGCCCGTTTAACCAGCGCGCTATCTATTGCAGTCGTTCCGGTGAATTGTTGATTGGCGGACAAGATGGTCTCGACATCATCAATACCTTGAATCTTGGTGATGGCAATACGAAAGAGCGTCCTGTATTCAGTGGTCTGGTGCTCTTCGATCATGAAGTGGAGGTCGGTGAGAAGATTGACGGAAATGTTATCTTAGAGAAAGCCTTAGACATGCAAGGTGAGATCAGCCTGTCGTATCATCAGAATCAGTTTACAATCCACATGGCATCCGACAATGGTGGTGTCAACAATAGTACGCGTTTTGTCTATCAGTTGAAAGGTTTCAATGAAAAGTGGATCAAGACGACGACCATTAATCCCGATATCACCTATATGTCTTTGCCTTCAGGCAGTTATACCCTTTGTGTTCGAATGCTGAAGGATGACGGAACCATGGGCGACGTGGAGAGCCAGCTGAAAATCACCATTGGTTCTCCGTGGTATCGCTCGTGGTGGGCATGGCTTTGCTATCTGCTAATCTTCTTGGCTGTATTCTTCGGCCGAAAACCTGTGGCGGACTGGATTAATAGATGTCGCGCAAAGCGCCACCAAACTCCCAAGGTCGAGCCGACAGAACAAACAGTTGATTCATCAGAGGACGATATAGAAGAAGCCGTATTGATGGATGACAAGGAAGATTGAAATGTTTTTTAGACGGCAGTAATTGTTTTTTCATTAAAATGTTTGTGTGTTTCATTATTTTTGTCTAAATTTGTGGCGAAAAAGAAACCTAAAGCATTTATGAGGAAAATATTATTGTATCTCTTGCTCGGGTGGTGCCTGGTTACGGATGCAGGTACAACACTGCCTGATATGAAGTTTCGTCGTCTGGATACACGCGACGGTTTGAGCAACTCACAGATCAATTACCTCTTTCAGGATTCGAAGGGTATTATCTGGATGGGTACTTCATACGGTCTGAATCGTTACGACGGTTATCGTTTCAGAACATTCTATAGTGATCCGAACGATACGACCACGTTGCGTAATAACTATGTCGACCTGATATGGGAAGACTATCAGGGTAGGCTGTGGTTGCGACAGGGCATGAACTATAGTTTCTTTGATCCCAAGACAGAGCATGTGACCCGTAATCCTTCATCAGAACTGGTAAAGTGGGGCATCAAGGGCGGTGTCGATCGCTTCTTTATTGACTCGCAGAAGCGTTATTGGGTAAAGACTTACGATGACGGCATGTATTGCTATAATCCTAAGACAGAGAAACTGACCTTGATCAAATACGGTTATGGCGATAATGAGATTCCCCATGATTTCTGGGTTTCTTCGTTTGGCAATTTTGGCGACAAAGTGCTCATAGTATCCAGCGTTGGTGTGATCATGGCCCTCGATGGCGACAAGGGAAAAGTGCTATGGAAGGACACTTTCGTCAGGGACAATGGTGGTGAACCTGATCAGGCCTATAACCTCTATGTCGACCAGTTCGATAATATCTGGGTTTTGTCTACTCATATTTTCGTCTACGAGCAGAAAGCCAAACGTTGGCATAGTTCGGTCAACAGCTTTCTGGCTACGCTGGGCATAGCGCCTCTCCCTGAGCCCCTTCAGATATGGGATGCCTGTATGGATAATCGTGGATGGATTTGGATTGCGACCGACCATGAAGGATTGTTCGTGATCGATCCTGAGAGCAAGGAGGTGAAGCAGTTCAAGAACAATAAGTTTGATACCACCTCGCTCAGTGAGAATACGGCCAAGCATCTGATGGTCGACAAGAATGGCAGTATGTGGATAGCTACCTATCGAAACGGTGTCAACCAGTATATTGAGCAGTTGGAGGGTTTCAAGACATTAGAATTAGGCGATGTCAATACCACGACGGTGGATACGCAGGGCAACTATTGGCTTGGAACAGATAACCGCGGTATAATCAAATATAATCCTCATACGGGTGAGTCGGAAATCTACGATAAAGCGCGTTGCGGCTTTGCCTCTGACATTATGGTGGCATCTTATGGTGCTAGAGACGGTTCTGTATGGTTCGGCACTTATAATGGTGGTCTGATCCACATGGTTAATGGGCAAGCTAAGAACTATACGGCTTCTAATACCGAAGGCGCATTGTTGAACAACAACGTATGGTCGGTAACAGAGGACAAATGGGGTGACATCTGGATTGGAACATTGGGTAGTGGTGTGCAGAAGCTCAACTTGAAGAGCGGAAAGTTCTTGACCTATAATTCCTATAATTCTAACCTGCCCGAAAATTTCATGACGCAGGCATCGTGGATCAAGAAGGGATGGCTGATGGTAGGCCATTCCCAGTATTATTCGCTCATCAACCCCGTCAGCGGTAAGATTGCCAATATCACGATTCCCGCCATTCCCGGGCAGCCGGTAGCGATGGCGGCTACGGTCTGTCTCATTGAGGATAGTCGTGGACTCATCTGGCACGGATCGACGGCAGGCTGTTGCATCGTTAACCCAAAGACTCACCATCAGACGATGCTTGATATGAATAGTGGCCTTTTGGGCTCTAGTGTTGTCGGCCTGATTGAAGACGATATGCATAGCATGTGGGTCATTACCGAACATGGTATCTCAAACGTCGTACCTTCGAAAGATGAAAATGGTGAGTGGACGTTCACCGTGCGTAGTTTCAGTAGCAAGGACGGACTGCAGCAAGGCCCATACAACCAGCGTTCCGTCAGTCGTACAAAGGATGGACTGATCCTCGTTGGCGGACTGGGTGGCGTCGATGTTATCAACCCGAAGTTGGTGGCCAATGCCGATAATACGGAGAAGCCGATCTTCAGTGGTCTGAAACTCTTCGGACAGGAGATGGGGGTAGGAGAAGCTTTCGATGGCCGCGTGATTCTTGACAAGGCGCTCAGCGAGTGCGAGGAACTTGTGTTGCGTTATTACGAGAACCAGTTTACCATCCAACTTGCTACCGATAAGGGCGAGATTCATAATCCTTCGCGCTTCATCTATATGCTCGAAGGCTTCAGCGACCGTTGGATCAAGACTGAGGAACAGGATCCCAATATCACCTATATGTCGCTCCATCATGGCAGTTACATCCTTCATGTCCGTATGCTCAACGAGGATGGTACGATGGGGCAGAACGAGGCAGTCTTGAAGATAACCATCACACCTCCATTGCTGCGTAACCGTTGGATGATGCTGTTATTCCTCTGTTGTGTGGCCGGCGGCATCTATTATTGGCGTCGCCAGTATATGAGGCGTCAGGAGGATAAGATGGAGCGTGAACGCTTACGCATGGAGGTGATGAAGAAGCAATGGATGAACGAGATGAAGGCTCAGCTGATGAATAGTGGCCCCGCTACATCACCTGCGTCGGAGCAACAGCCTTCTGATTCTCAGCAGCCAGAGTGGGCGTTTGGTTCACTGAACAAACAACCAGGCGATCTTCAGGAGTTTATGAAGGAACAGTGTGCCCAGTTCAAGGCGCCCGAGGGTAAACACCTGAAGTTCACCTTCTTCCCTTTGGCACAAGATCTGGTGATGCCTTTCGACCATGATCTGCTGAGTCAAGCTATTCAGATTCTGCTGAACAATTCTGTGATGTTCTCACCCAGCGACTGTCGCATCAAGGTCTTTGTCGATAAGACCCCGAATCATGGTACAATCCGTATTTCAGATAATGGCATCGGCCTCCCTGAAGAGACTAAGGCTCACATGTTCGATCCAGTCGTCAGCGACGACGATCCTGGTGTATGTCTGCATATTGTGAAGGATATCGTGACGGCTCATGGAGGAACAGTGACAGGTGATAACAATCCAGGCGGTGGTTCTGTGTTTACCATCACACTGCCACTTGAGCAGCCGGAAGAGATTGAGGAGGCTGTGCTGATGGACGATAACGATAATGAATGACTAACAAGAACTAATTAATAACAAAGTATGAAGAAACTTTTTTTGATGGTGTCTCTCCTGGCATTGGCTGGATCAGCTGCAGCTGCCGAGGTGCAGACACAGGGACAGCAGGTGACGATCTGTCCTGATGGCGGACAAGCAAAAGTGATCCGCCTAGAAGTAATTAACGACAACATCATCCGGGTGCGTGCCACCTCGAAGGATGCGCTGCCAGAAAAACCTGCCTCGCTGATGATTGTGCCGCAGGCTGCACCAGCCAAGGGCTCTTACACAGTGAGCGAGGAGGACGGCAACATCGTCGTGAAGGCCAAGAATGTGAAGGCTGTGGTATCAAAAGCTACTGGTGAAGTGACTTTCTTTGATGCAGCAGGTAAGGAATTGTTGAAGGAAGCGAAGGGCGGTAAGAAGTTCTGGGACTTCACGGTGCCTGAGCGTGAGTATGGCATCAAGAATGGGTTCACGGTTCCGGAGGAGGCTAAGCATGGTCTCTCTTGGCAGATGAAGTTCGATAGTCCGGACGATGAGGCTTTCTATGGACTTGGTCAGCATCAGAGCGAGGAGTTCAATATGAAGGGCAAGAACGAGGATCTCTTCCAATATAACACCAAGGTTTCGATCCCCTTCGTGCTGTCGAATAAGAACTACGGTCTGCTCTGGGACAGCTACAGCTATTGCCGCTTTGGTAATCCCAATGACTACCTGCAGCTGAACCGTGCCTTCAAACTGTATGATCGCACAGGCAAGGAAGGTCATCTCACTGGAACTTACGTTGATGCGAAAGGCAAAAAGCTGGTGCGCGACGAGGACAGCATCTATTATGAATATGGTACACCCGAGAAGTCGGCCATTGCCCTTAAGACAGATAATGGTGGTATCAAGAACTTCCCCAAGGACATTAACCTGATGGGTGCCAATGTTACCTACGAAGGCTTTATCGAGCCCGAGTGCTGCGGCAAGGGACGGAGCAGCGAGTGCCATCATGCTAGCATGGATGGCCGAGTCGCGACGGAACTCGGCGAAGCCAAGTGTAAGGGCAAGACACAGCTCTACCAGTTCATCCTTTATTATTCAGGCTATGTCAAGGTCTACATCGATGGCAAGGAGGTTGTGCCCGAGCGTTGGCGCACGGCTTGGAATCCTAATTCCTATAAGTTCAGCTGTGAACTCCAGAAGGGTAGGAAAGTGCAGCTCCGCATAGAGTGGCGTCCTGATGGTGGCGAGGCTTATTGTGGCCTGCGTGTTTCCGAGCCCCGTAGTGCTGAGGAGCGCGGCAAGCTCTCTGTATGGAGTGAGATGGCCAAGGATATGGACTATTATTTCATCGCAGGCGAGAATCTTGATCAGGTTGTTTCCGGCTATCGCACGCTGACAGGAAAGGCCAGTCTCTATCCCAAGTGGGTGCTGGGCTTCTGGCAGAGCCGTGAGCGTTATAAGACGCAGGATGAGATTGAAGGCACGCTGGCAGAATTCCGCAAGCGCCATATTCCTATCGACAACATTGTCCAGGACTGGAACTACTGGCCCGAGGATCAGTGGGGAAGCCACCGGTTTGAGGCTTCGCGCTATCCCAATCCCCAGCAGATGCTTGATAAGGTTCACCAGATGCATGGTCGCTTCATGATTTCTGTATGGCCTAAGTTCTATTGCAATACGGATAACTACAAGGAGCTCGATGCCAAGGGCTGGATGTATGTACAGAGTCCCACTGATGATATCCACGATTGGGTAGGTCCCGGCTATACGAATGGCTTCTACGATGCATACGATGCCGGTGCCCGCAAGATGTTCTGGCGCCAGATGGACGAGAACCTCTATAGTGGTTTGTCTACGACTAATGCTAAATGGTCAATGGTCAATGGTCAATATTCAACTGTCGACGCCTGGTGGATGGATGCCTCTGAGCCAAATGTGCGCGACTGTACCCCGATGTGGTATCGCAAGGCTCTCTCTGGCCCCACTGCCTTAGGCACGTCTACTGAGTATTTCAACGCCTATAGCACCATGAATGCCGATGCCATCTATAATGGTCAGCGCTCAGTATGGAAGGGTAAACCCAATGAGCCTCGTGTGTTCCTGCTTACTCGTAGCGGCTTTGCTGGCGAGCAGCGCTTCTCTACTGCCACTTGGAGTGGCGACATTGGTACGCGCTGGGAGGATATGCGTGCCCAGATGACTGCCGGCCTTAACTATTCTATCTCTGGTGTTCCCTTCTGGGGTATGGATCAGGGCGGCTTCTGTGTAGAGAACCGTTATGTTGCTGCCCAGCAGCTCTTCGACAAGAGTGGGGTAGAGAATGAGGATCTGAAGGAGTGGCGTGAGCTCCAGACTCGTTGGAACCAGTTTGGCACCTTCATTCCGCTCTTCCGCAGTCATGGTCAGTGGCCGCTGCGCGAGATATGGAACATCGCCCCCGATGAGCATCCTGCCTATAAGTCATTCGTATATTACGACAAGCTGCGCTATCGCCTCATGCCATACCTCTACTCGATGGCAGGTTGGGCTCACTTTAAGGACTACACGCTGATGCGTCCTCTGGTGATGGACTTCAATGGAGATAAGGCAGTTGAGAACATTGGCAACCAGTGGATGTTCGGTCCTGCGCTCATGGCTTGTCCTGTAGGCTATTACAAGGCTCGCAATCGCAGCGTCTACTTCCCGGAGCAGTGTGGCTGGTATAACCTCTATACCAACGAATACATCGCTGGAGGTCAGCATCTGGTGGTTGATGCACCTTACGAGTGCATCCCCGTCTTTGTCCGTGAGGGTGCCATCATCCCATTCGGTCCCGAGATGGAGTGGAGTGATGAGAAGCCCGCGGAGCTCATCAACCTCTACGTCTATGCAGGCAAGGATGGTTGCTTCCAGCTCTATGAAGACGAAGGTATCAACTACAACTATGAGAAGGGCAAGTATGCCACCATCGACATCACTTACGATGATGCTACCCGCACCGTATCCTTCGGTACCCGCAAGGGACAGTTCCCCGGTATGCTGAAGAACCGCCGGTTCAACATCGTGCTCATCACGAAGGATGCTCCGAAGCCCCTCAACCTCGACAATCCTGAGGGCAAGCTCGTACAGTACAGCGGCAAGGCTGTAACCGTACAACTCTAACGTGATCAGATCAATCTGCAAGAACAGGGCTTCGCAATCGCGGGTCCTGTTCTTTTTATATTACTTGATGATAACTTTCTTGCCGTTCATGATGTAGATATTAAAGAAAGTTAAATAGTTATGGTGCGATGCAGTATTTTACCTATTTTGGTGTTCTATATATAGGAAGTTAGACATAATATATATTAATTAGGTGATTGTAATTGCCCCCATGAAGACACATTGATAATTATTAGTGAGTGCCACCTGCCGCGAGGTGGCACTTTTATTGATGTAATTGGTATGGACATATGATCTTATTTGCTGACGAACTTCTGCCCGCTTTGGATATGTAATAAAATATATCACGTTATGGCAAGTGTTAATCGAAGAGCGACTGCTTCTTGGAGGAGATCCTGCTCAGTTTGCCGTTCTTCCATTTGTAGACATCGATGTACATGTGTCCGTTGTCGCGGGCACGGCTGGTGATCGTCTTGGACTTCTCGTCGAATTCAGGCTCTGCTATCTCGTCGAAGGTGTCGACACG
Source organism: uncultured Prevotella sp. (assembly GCA_900314995.1). Taxonomy (GTDB): domain Bacteria; phylum Bacteroidota; class Bacteroidia; order Bacteroidales; family Bacteroidaceae; genus Prevotella. Next base: position 1,221 of record OMXK01000026.1, on the reverse strand, counting down.
GTAGAACTGTAGCGTGGCGGGATTCCACACATAGGCTGCATAGGCACTCTGGGCATGACTATGGAAACCAGTGAAGAGATAGAGGTCGGGGATGCCGTCGAAGTTGATGTCGGTTTCAGTGATCCAGTCCAGGTGTTGGTCTTCTTTGAATGGGTAACTGTAGGATTCCCTGATCTCAGGGGCAACCTTCTTGCCGTCGGCATAGAGATCGACGGTGATATCCTGCAGCCAGCCGTCATTGTCCTTCGTGAAGGCGTACTTGTAACTGTAGGCCTCGCGCTTGGGGGCTGTGAGCGTCGGAGGGACACCGGGCCACCAACTGGCCTTCTCGAATACCGATTTCGTCTGGGTCATGGGCAGCCGTCGGGCGTTGTTGGGGTTGATCCACGTGCCTTTCTTAAAGGTGTAGTCGCCCTCCACTTCGTAATATTCCAGATCGATCTTTCCCGTCATTTCGCCGTCGGGCTGATATTCCTCGAAGGCCATGTGGTAGAGGTATTCTGAGTTGGGATCCTTGGGGTCGGACTTCAGGTAACGGCCCACGATGAGAATTGGCGCAGGATTCTTGGCGTTGGGGTAGTAGATGTAGCCTGCACAGCGCGATTCTCCGTTCTGACTGCTATCCTGAAAGATAAGCTCGAAAGCAGTCTTCCCGTTGAGCATACCCTTGAAGGCGCGGAACTCATCGTAGATATAGTTCTGTGCAGCGAGGGCAGTTGCGCAGAGCAGCATCAGGATAACGGCGATTCTTCTCATGTTTGGCAGTCTGATAGTTATTTGAGGGCAAAGATAAGAGGTTTTGCTGAAACCACCAAACAAAATGAGACAATCTTTCGAAGTTTTTTGATATTAGCCAATAATTCTGCGAAAAAAAGAGGCCCGCAGAGTGTGATACTGCGAGCCTCAATTGTTTAGAGTATGATTGGGCCATGCCCCATACACGAAGTCGTCGTAATGGCCGTCAAGAAGGCCGTGAGTGCAGCTACTATAACCTTCACCGCAATCTCAACAATACGCTTTTTCATCTTCTTTTCAATTCTTTTTTAATTCTGTGCTCTTGCCTCTCACTGTGCTCTCGCATCCGCCGCATCGTCTCTCACTGGGGTCTGGCACTGACGCAAACGCCTCTCGATGGGGTCTGGTACTGACGTAAAGTCGCTTGCGACTTTCTCGTCAGGCCCTGACCCTAGCGAGAGGCCCCGCCGCAATCACCGCCGCAAT
>OMXK01000061.1 GCA_900314995.1 uncultured Prevotella sp. | reverse complement strand
TTCGACTTGGCCGCTCTATCTGACAGTCTGTCAAAGGATGCACGCCGCTGGAATGAGAACGCTCCATTCCCCATCGCTGCCGATGAGTTCTTCAGCGAGAAGCGCCTCATCCCCAATACGGAACTGAAAGACATTTTCGAGGCACCATTCGTGTTCAAGCGCAATGGTGTCTACTACTTTACCTATTCATCCGGATCCTGCCATACTGACACCTATCGGGTGCAGTATGCCACATCGACCACAGGACCGATGGGACCTTTCGAGTACAAAGGCGAACTGCTGACAACGAATAAGGACGAGACCGTGCACGGCCCAGGACATCACTCCATTCTGGAGCAGGATGGACGCTATTTCATCGTATATCATCGTCACAACAATCCAAAATCGGTCCACGGCTTTAATCGTCAGGTATGTATCGACGAGCTGAAATTCGATGCTGAGGGCAATATCCTTCCCGTCGTTCCCACCCATAATGCCCAGAATGTACTTTCCCCATTAAGTCTTTCTGAAAGAAACATCGCCTATGGCGCCAAGGTTACAGCCTCAAGTTATTACGACGAGTGGTTCAAGCCCGAATACGCTACCGATGATAATAATGGTACGCTATGGAAAGCTGCCAAAGGTAATTGGGACGGTGCCGAGCGGCATGACGAATGGCTCGAGATAGACCTCGGGAAGAACATGACGTTTAATGAAATCTGGACGCAGTTCGAATATGCTACCTTCTTCTATCAGTATAAACTGGAAACATCGCGCGACGGTCAAAGTTGGGAATTGTATGCCGACCGCACAACCAATACCACGCAAGGATCGCCGATGATAGACAAAGGCAACACCAAGGCCCGCTATATCCGTCTGACAATCACCGACACCCAGAAGAACGGACACATGCCAGCTATCTGGAACATAAAGGTGTGGCGGCAGGCTCCTGCTCTACCCTACCCCGAGGCCACAAGTCAGTCCGGCTATCCTGGCATGCACCAGCAAGACGTAAAACCTGCAGAGAGAGACTTCACTTCGAGTTTCATCTTCTTTGATGCCAGCAATGTTGCTGCCATGACACCACACGACAACAAGCCATTCGACATTCAGGAAGTCGTATGCCAGAAGGACAACACCGGCTCATCATTGCCCTTAATGACTTTCAAGGCGAACAAGCCCATCCGGGCCAGAGTGAAAGACGGGAAATGGGCATTTTTCTTCAATGGCTCGCAACGCCTTACCAGTAAGGAGGCATTGCCAAAGGAATACCGCTACAATGCCCCCTATACCATCGCTGCCTGGGTACTGAGCACAAAGACCAAACCAGTGGCCACCGTGGCATCGCTCACATCGTCACAAGCCGACCTCGCCACGACAGAACTACGTCAAGGCTTTGACAGCGCCTCGGGACTTATGAACCACAATGGTTCGTTTGAGAGTTTCGGTGCTCCCAAAGAGATAAAGGAAGGCGAAGGCAAATGGCAATTGTGGATTGTCACCTTCGACGGTTGGGAAGAGAAGGCCTATCTGAACGGACGACTGGTACACGAGCAGAACAATTTCCTCATGATTCGTCCGGATGGCCATATCACCATCGGTGCCGACGGTGGTGGTGCCAACTGCTTCATGGGATATATCAGCAGTCTGCTCATCATGCCGAAGTCTATGACGCAGGAAGATGTCACGGCCTACTACGAGATGACGAATCAGTTTGACGTGCCTTCACTTGGCGATGACGACTTCGAGGAGGTTGACCCCAACAGCAAGTTCACACAATCGCCCAACATGAAACCTATCTTTAATAAAAAGAAGCCGTTTACACTCTCAGCCAAAACAGGCAATTTTAATGAGGACCCACTGAATAACGGCGGTGAAGTGTATCGTCAGGTAAAGGGCGACTTTGTTGTGATGGCAACTATCGACGACGTGGAAGGCCTGAAGGACCATAAGATTACAAGTTACAACGATGGTGGTATCCTCGTCACGGATGACAATGGCACCTATTACCAGTTGGGTGCTTTCCCCCTCTTCAACTGTGGCAACATGTTCACCATCCTCAGTGGAGAAGATCGCCCACAGTATCCCAACTACAAGGGTTATGAACCAGATCGCTACCTGCAGTTCGAGCGTCGCGGCAACCAACTCTTTGCCCGCACCAGTGCTGACAGCAAGACTTGGGAGAACATGCCGGGATCACCCGTAGAGATAAACGTTGACAGTGTAAGCATCGGTGCCTACCAGTCGACTTATACAGATACACCATCTTGGGTAAGACTCCGCGACTACATCATCTACCAGTAAGAATAAATGTAGCAAAAAAGCAAAAATAATCACAAACAACAAGTTATTCAAGAATAATTTTGTACTTTTGCATTCAAAATTCTAAAATCATCATTCAATGGACAAGAAACTGAGACAAGGTACGCTTTGTGTACAGGCAGGCTACAAGGCCAAGAACGGAGAACCGATTGAGTTGCCCATCATTCAGAGCACGACCTTCAAGTATGACGACTCTGACGAGATGGCAAAGTTGTTTGACCTCGAAAAGGAAGGTTATTTCTATACCCGTCTGCAAAACCCTACTAACGACGCTGTAGCAGCGAAAATTGCTGCACTGGAAGGTGGTGTGGGTGCTGTACTGACATCAAGCGGTCAGGCAGCTAATTTCTATGCACTATTCAATATCTGCGAAGCTGGTGACCACTTTGTAACTTCCAACGAAATCTATGGAGGTACCTATAACCTCTTCGGTGTGACATTGAAGAAACTAGGCATCGAGAGCACCTTTGTTTCGCCTGAGGCCAGCGAGGAGGAGATACAGGCTGCCTTCCGTCCAAACACCAAGGCACTCTTCGGTGAGACCATCTCGAATCCCGGTTGTGCTGTACTCGACATCGAGAAATTTGCCAAGATTGCACATAAGAACGGTGTACCACTGATTGTGGACAACACGTTTGCGACGCCAATTAACTGCCGGCCGTTTGAGTGGGGAGCCGACATCGTCACCCACTCTACCACTAAATATATGGATGGTATGGCTACTCAGGTTGGCGGTGTGGTAGTTGACAGCGGCAACTTCGACTGGCTCGAAAATGCCGATAAGTTCCCTGGTCTTTGCACACCAGATGAGAGTTATCACGGACTGACATACGTAAAGGCTTTCGGCAAAATGGGCTATACCACGAAACTTGTGGCCCAGTTGATGCGCGACCTTGGCAGCATCCCTGCTCCCCAGAACTCATTCCTGCTTAACCTCGGTTTGCAGACGCTGCACCTTCGCATGGCCCAGCATTGCAAGAATGCCCAGAAGATAGCAGAGTTCCTGAACGAAAACGAGAAGGTTGCCTGGGTTCACTATTGTGGACTGCCCGGTGACAGAGCCTATGCCCTGGGACAGAAATATCTGCCTAACGGAAGCTGTGGTGTGATTGCCTTCGGATTAAAGGGTACACGAGAGACTGCCATCAAATGGATGGACTCGCTTGAGATGATCAATATCGTGACTCATGTAGCCGATGCTCGTACTTGTGTGCTTCATCCCGCCAGCCATACTCACCGCCAGTTAAGCGATGAGCAGTTGCGTGAGGCAGGTGTCGCTCCTGACCTGATTCGCCTCTCTGTTGGTATCGAAGATGTGGAGGATATTCTTGACGATATCAAGCAGGCACTGGCAAAAATTTAACAAAATGTAACTTTATAAGAAAAATATTCGGTACTTTCCTTGGAGCGTATCGAATATTTTTCTATATTTGCACCATCAATAATAACAAATTGACAAATAACTAAAAACCATTACACACTATGGAAGTAGAAAAAATCATGCAGGCTTTGGAGCAGAAGCATCCAGGAGAGTCAGAGTATTTACAGGCAGTAAGAGAAGTGCTTGAATCGATTAAGGATGTCTATAACCAGCATCCTGAGTTTGAAAAGGCAAAAATCGTCGAACGCATCGTTGAGCCGGAGCGTATCATTACATTCCGCGTACCTTGGGTTGACGACAAGGGCGAAGTGCAGGTGAACCTCGGTTACCGTGTTCAGTTCAATAGCGCCATCGGTCCTTATAAAGGCGGTCTGCGCTTCCACTCATCCGTGAATCTGTCAATCCTAAAATTCCTTGGTTTCGAGCAGACCTTCAAGAATGCACTTACCACCCTACCCATGGGAGGCGGCAAAGGCGGTTCGGATTTCTCAATCCGTGGCAAGAGCGACAATGAAGTAATGAAATTCTGTCAGGCATTCATGACGGAACTATATCGCCATATCGGCCCCGACGAAGATGTTCCAGCCGGTGATATCGGTGTAGGAGCCCGTGAAATCGGCTATCTCTTCGGACAATATAAGAAACTGACCCATCAGTTCCAAGGTGTTCTGACAGGAAAGGGCATTGAATGGGGAGGCTCTATCCTCCGTCCTGAGGCAACAGGTTATGGTGCCCTGTACTTCGTTCATCAGATGCTGGAAGAGCACGGGCTGGACATCAAGGGCAAGACTATTGCTCTCTCCGGCTTCGGTAATGTGGCCTGGGGTGCTGCCAAAAAGGCTACGGAACTAGGTGCAAAGGTCATTACCATTAGCGGGCCTGATGGCTATATCTATGACCCAGCAGGACTCGATGCTGAGAAGATAGAATATATGCTGGAGTTGCGTGCTTCGGGCAATGACGTCTGCCAGCCTTACGAAGAGGAATTTGAAGGCGCCCAGTTCTTCGCCAACAAGAAACCATGGGAGCAGAAGGCTGACATCTACCTGCCTTGTGCAACACAGAACGAGTTGAATGGAGTTGACGCCGATGCGATTCTAGCCAATAAACCACTTTGTGTGGCAGAGGTGTCAAACATGGGATGTACTGCTGAGGCAGTAAATAAGTTTATCGCCGCCAAACAGCTCTTCGCTCCCGGCAAGGCTGTAAATGCCGGTGGTGTTGCAACCTCCGGTCTTGAGATGACCCAAAACTCCATGCGCCTTGCCTGGAGCAGCAAGGAAGTCGATGAACGACTGCACCAGATTATGTCGAACATTCATGGCCAGTGCGTGAAATATGGCAAGGAGGCCGGCTATGTGAACTACGTGAAGGGTGCTAATGTCGCCGGCTTCATGAAGGTTGCCAATGCCATGATGGCTCAGGGCATCGTGTAGAGCTCGGCGTCAGCCAAGGTTATCTCTATGATGGCCGTTAGGCATCGTATGATCTATTTTAATAAGATAGTCTTAACGACACTGACATTACTGATTAGCTTTACCACTCTCGCTCAAACCGAGAGAGGTAAAGCTTCTTATTACTCTAAAAGCTGGTCCGGTCGTAAAACGGCCAACGGAGAGCGTTTACACCATGACTCACTGACCTGTGCCCACAAGACCTACCCCTTCGGCACCCTACTTAAAGTAACAAATCCTGCCAACGGCCTCAGCGTCATCGTCAAGGTGACAGACCGTGGCCCATACGTAAAAGGTAGGGTTGTTGACCTTTCTGTAAGGGCAGCCAAAGAGTTAGGCATACTCGCTCAGGGCATCGCCCCGGTTATCGTGGAACGCTATACCCCATCCATCATTCCTTTCAAGCCCGAGGATTTCGAACTGCCGGAATTTGATTTGGGTACAAATGAAGGCTCTTCCGCCAAGCCCATCTGGATGGAACTACGTGACCAGCGCATCAAACGCCGTCAGGAACAAGCAAAACTAGAGACAGAGAAAAAGGCGATGGAAAGGCGCAAAATAGAAATACGCGATTCCATCGCCCTAAGACTGGCGAATGAAGACATCCTTAACGAGATCAACAGTAAGCCTAACCACTCGAAAGCCTACCTGAAGCGTAATAAGAAGTAACCGTATGTCTCCTTATATTTCTATCATTGTACCAATTTACAATGTTTCCAAATACATTGAAAAGTGTCCAGAATGGCGTACCGTATCATTTGAAGAGGAGGTGCTCGACATCCCCAACTATCAAGGAAACGCCGTTATGAACTTTACTGACGCAGCAGTTCCTTATACAAGAATCATTGAACACAAGCACTTTGAGATGTTCGGCCAGAAGGTCTATGATTGTCCGAATACAGTCATCAGCCGTGAGTATTCGACGGAGTACAAAGAAGGGATGGAGCCATACTATACTGTAAATGATGAGCGCAACAATGCCTTGGCTGACCAATACCGTGCATTGGCGGCTCAGGAGAAGAATGTAATCTTCGGTGGCCGTCTGGCTGATTATCGATACTATGATATGGCTCCCATAGTAGAGACCGTATTAGCGATCGAAATCCGATGAGCGGCCTCGCCTGTCGTTCCTGTAATACATATCCTCATAGCGCTGCTGCCGGGCGTTGTCGGCAGCTGCTCCAACAGCGGCACCCACGGCTGCACCACTGGCCATTCCAATCAATGTGCCTATGTCGCTACCTCGCGGACCGCCAGCTATACCGCCGATAGCCGAACCAATAATCGAACCGAAAGTACCACCGGTATATGCACCTGTGGCGGTGTAGGTTCCACAACTGCTAAACAAGAACAGTGAAAAAACAGATACTACCAATGCTTTCTTCATAATCTCAACTCTTTTATTTGTTCACGCTGCAAAGGTAAGGATATTCTTCATGCCAAGCAAGGGGAAAACCCGAAAAAGACATAGGGGAAACCCTAAAAGCAAACAAGTCTGCATCTTAAGGGATGCAGACTCGTCATATTGAAGGGAATATAAAACCTCTTATTCAGCCTTTTCCTCTGCTGCAGGTGCGGCCTCCTCTGCGGGAGCCTCAGCCTTTGCCTCCTCAGCAGCAGGAGCAGCCTCAGCCTTAGGAGCTGACTTGCGAGAGCGGCGGGTAGACTTCTTCTTTGTCTCCTTTGCCATTTCTGGATCAAAGTCAACAAGCTCGATGAAGCAAACCTGTGCAGCGTCACCCTGACGTGTACCAAGTTTAATGATACGAGTGTAGCCACCGGGACGGTCACCTACCTTCTGAGCTACCTCTCCGAAGAGTTCCTTGATAGCCTCCTTATTCTGCAGGTAGCTGAATACTACACGACGAGAATTAGTAGAATCCTCCTTTGACTTGGTGATCAGGGGCTCTACATACTTCTTCAGGGCCTTAGCCTTAGCGACGGTCGTAGTGATTCTTTTGTGCATAATCAGCGAGATGGCCATGTTAGTAAGCATGGCACTGCGGTGAGATGCAGTACGACCGAGATGGTTGAATTTCTTATTATGTCTCATGTCTGTTTTTTTACTTCTCCTTGTCCAGTTTATACTTTGAAATATCGGTTCCAAACGACAGATTCAGACTCTCGAGCAAATCATCAAGCTCGGTGAGCGATTTCTTACCGAAGTTACGGAACTTCAGGAGGTCAGTCTTGTTGTACTGTACCAAGTCACCAAGTGTCTCCACATCAGCAGCCTTCAGGCAGTTGAGGGCACGAACAGAGAGGTTCATGTCAACGAGACGAGTCTTGAGCAACTGGCGCATGTGCAGAATCTCCTCATCGAATTCCTGATTACCCTCAGTTTCATTATTCTCAAGTGTTATCTTTTCATCAGAGAACAACATGAAGTGGTAAATCAGAATCTTGGCAGCCTCCTTCAGTGCATCCTTCGGGTGAATGGAACCATCCGTCGTTACCTCAAGTACAAGTTTGTCGTAGTCGGTCTTCTGTTCAACACGATACGGTTCAACAGCATACTTGACGTTACGGATCGGAGTGTAAATAGAATCGATTGCAATTACGTTCACGTCGGTGCAGAACTCGCGATTCTCATCAGCGGGTACATAGCCACGACCTTTGTTGATCGTAAGGTCAATCTGCATCGATGCCTTGGAATCTAAATGACAAATCACCAAATCGGGATTCAGCACCTCAAATCCAGTCAGATACTTGCCTATATCAGCGGCTTTGAATTCGGTAGAATTCTCGACCGTGATACTGACTTTCTCGTTCTCGAATTCTTCTACTACTTGCTTGAACCGAACTTGCTTCAGGTTCAAGATCATGTTGGTCACGTCTTCCTTAACACCGGGGACTGAAGAGAACTCATGCTCGACACCAGCAATTCGGATGGTGTTGATAGCATAGCCTTCAAGTGATGAAAGGTCGTTGGCCTCCAACATTACGACTTTATCGGGTTTTTGAAATGCTAATATCGCCATTAATTTAAATGATTTTAGTTCTTAGAGTACAACTCAACGATTGACTGTTCCTTAATGTTCTCGGGGATGTCAGCGCGCTCCGGCATATGGAGGAACTTACCGCTCTTAGAGTTCTCATCCCACTCGATCCAGGGGTACTTGCTATGGTTGAAACCAGCAAGGGCGGCCTCAATAACCTCGAGAGACTTCGACTTCTCGCGAACAGCTACGATCATACCGGGCTTAACCTGGAATGAAGGAATGTTCACTACCTTGCCGTCAACGGTGATGTGCTTGTGACCAACGAGCTGACGGGCAGCAGCGCGAGTAGGAGCAATACCAAGACGGAACACAACATTGTCGAGTCGGCTCTCCAACAACTGGAGGAGCACCTCACCAGTGATACCGTCGGCCTTTGCAGCCTTCTCAAACAAATTACGGAACTGACGCTCAAGTACGCCATAGGTATACTTGGCTTTCTGCTTCTCTGCCAACATGACAGCATACTCCGACATCTTGCGGCGACGGTTATTGCCATGCTGTCCCGGGGGGAAGTTCCTGCGGGACAAAACTTTGTCCGGTCCGAAAATGGCTTCTCCAAATCGGCGGGCAACTTTTGATTTCGGTCCTAAATATCTTGCCATAATAAAATAAAATGTTTCTTGTTCAAATAAATACAATAAATATTATACGCGGCGACGCTTCGGGGGACGGCAACCATTGTGTGGCAGTGGCGTAACGTCTACAATCTCAGTAACCTCGATACCTGCACCATGGACGGCACGAATAGCTGACTCACGACCGTTACCTGGACCCTTAACATAAGCCTTCACCTTACGCAAACCAAGGTCGTAAGCAACCTTTGCACAATCCTCAGCAGCCATCTGAGCAGCATACGGTGTATTCTTCTTAGAACCACGGAAGCCCATCTTGCCAGCTGAAGACCAAGAGATAATCTGACCCTCATCGTTTGCCAGTGAAACGATAATATTATTGAAAGAACTGTGTACGTGGAGCTGACCCATAGCGTTTACTCTCACGTTTCTTTTCTTTGAAGTGACTGTTTTCTTTGCCATAATTCTTAAATCATTAAACTGTTCAACTTAGAATTACTTCGTAGCCTTCTTCTTATTAGCAACAGTCTTCTTCTTTCCCTTACGGGTACGAGCATTATTCTTTGTGCTCTGACCACGAACAGGAAGACCATTACGATGACGGACTCCACGATAGCAACCAATATCCATCAGTCGCTTGATATTCAACTGGATCTCACTGCGGAGATCACCTTCT
>OMXK01000023.1 GCA_900314995.1 uncultured Prevotella sp. | reverse complement strand
CTTCCCCTACATTCTTCCGCACTCAGCCTGGAAGAAATTCAAGTCACTCCTCGAAGATATTCCGGCACTCCAGCACCTTACCACGTTGCGCCGCCGATCGTTTCTTCCGGCGGAAGTAAACATTATTTACCAACAACTAGGGCGTCCGTAAAGATGCCCTTTTTAGGGCATTTTGACGGATTTTGCTCAATCGTAATGCGAGCGACCGTCCATTTACGAGAAACGCACCTTCTCCTTACGAGTGATCAGTGCTTTGTCGGTGCACAATCCGAGCACGCATGGTTTCAGGGGTCATTTTTTTGACATCCAAAAATCTCTTGACTTCAATTCTTACTATCTATATATTATATATAATATATAGATAGTAATTATATTTTGTCAAATATTATTTTCAAAATCAACCTCCACACTTAATTTCAACTTCAAAACTTTGAAAATCCTTAATGTCAAAAGTCAAAAGTCAAAAAGTCCCCAAAACTTTTCCTCCAAACAATTATGGAGATTAATTTGGCCAAAAAGTGGTCGCAATTTGCATCCACCAACTGCTTGCGGTCGCAATTTGCGACCACAAAAACCCTAGGAAATTAGCGGGACTGGAGATTAATTTCTTATGAAATAGTTCAAATCCTATTAATTGTGTGCACCCTTGATTGCAAATTCGTGTCCAAAGTGTGTACTTATTAGAAGCCGTCAAAACATTCATTTTGACACCGCAAAGATAGACTTTTTTCGTTATCTTCCAAACTTTAGGGCAATTATTTGCAGATTTTTCTCCCAAAGGGTATTACTTTCCAAAAGTTTTCGTATCTTTGCAACTGCTATTTACCCATCGTGGCTGCGATATCCTTTGAGGAGGAAGGAGCCTATGGGTGGAGCACTACATATTAAAAGGCGTTATCGCGCTTTGTTTTTGTACTTCGAAACTACCACACTCGAACACTGGACAAGAACATTGCAGGGGTGACTGCCACGGGGTGTAGTATATACTCTCCGTAGTGTGCTGCGAGGATCAAGTGTCCTCAACGCACACTTTACGGTGTATCTATATACTCAAACGTGGGTGTTTCTCTGTTTGTTTTCCAGTATGGCTGTGGTAGGCCACGAAGTAGAACAGGCAGATGTAAGCACCCACCTCTTTTTATGCAGGAAAAAAAGGAATAAAGAACAATCTGACTTTAGGTGCTTGTCAGAACAAAGAAAAAGAAGAAGGCAATAAAGAGAAACTGACAAACCGTTCTTACGAGAATCATTTTCGCTTCTGAAGGTACAGAACTGGAATTCTAAATTGATAGCAGAAGCAGAAAAGATAATGACCTCGCACGAAATACTGCGTGGGGATTCGTTATGCTTTTTCTGCAGCGTTTCCAGTCGCTTGTACCTTAGCATGACCCCCTGCGCTTTTCGGAAAACGCAGGGACTTTTTTTGCCATAAACGAAAATATGGCAACGGTTGAGAAAGACATAACCGAAAGTTCGGAGAAGATAGACGAGGTAAAGCGCATAGTGCAAGAGCGTGCGCTGGCTTTGGAATATAAGAAACAGATTCCACAGACACCAATTTCAGAGGGTGAATCGTGGAAAGAATTGGCGTTTTTACATCCTGAGAATACGGTAAGAATCGGAACTGTCTTTAGCGGGATTGGAGCCATTGAACATGCTTTTCAACGCCTTGGCTTGAAGCACCAAATCATGTTTGCTGGCGATATTGAACCCAAGTGCAAACAAAGCTATTTTGCCAATTATCAAATCCGCGAAGAAGACTGGTTTACGGATATTCGTGACTTCGATGCTCGACGCTATAAGGGCAAAGTCGACTTCGTCATTGGTGGAGCTCCGTGTCAGGCGTTTTCTATGGTAGGGCATCGACTTGGCTTTGAAGATGCTCGAGGTACACTATTCTATGAGTTCGCCCGTGTAGTAAAGGAAACACAACCCAAGGTGTTCTTGTTTGAGAACGTTCGAGGCCTCTTGAATCACGACAAAGGACGAACTTGGCACGTGATGCACGATATTTTCGAGGAATTAGGCTATGACGTAAAGTTCCGTGTTTTAAATAGTTGTGACTATGGAATACCTCAGCATCGAGAACGTGTATATTGTCTTGGCTTTAAGAAGAAAACAAAGTTCGAATTTCCTGCACCGATAGAACTTGAGTATAAGATGTACGACTTTCTGGAAGATTACATTGATACGAAGTACTTCTTAAAAGAGAAAGGCGTTAAGTTCGTTACAAGCCATAAGAACCACGACAAGTTTTACACGCAGATAAATGGAGATATACAACTCTGTCAAAAGCGTAATCAGCAGTTCAATTGGCATGGCGATTTTGTGTATCATCCCGATTCAGAACTGACACCAACGGACGAGGCCTTTGACGAGTTTGTTTTCGATGTTCGTGACGTTGAAGAGAAGTATTATTTATCGGATAAGGTGGCTCACTATGTTCTCGCTGGTGGAACAAAGAACTTCAAGACTTCGACAGAGACCGATTTGGATGTTGCTCGCCCATTGCTCCACTCGATGCACAAAATGCATCGCGCTGGGGTTGACAACTATGTAACACACAAAGGACGTATTCGCAAACTTACGCCTCGCGAGTGTTTGCGTTTAATGGGCTTTAAAGACACGTTTAAGATAGTCGTGTCTGATACCTCGATGTATCAGCAGGCTGGCAACAGTATTGTTGTTGATGTGCTGATAGCTATTTTGAAGCAGATGGACATTACGAAATACGGTGAACGATTATGATTATTGAAGGTGAGAAATTTACGTTCGAAGATACTTTTGATACGCCTATTACTGTGGCTGATAGTTGGGTAATGCCAAAAAATAAATTAGGTGACGGAAACGGCGAGGCAAAACTCTACTTTGGCTCACGAGATAAAATGGAGCAGTTCTTTGGAGAAATTGGCTTCACCGCAACATGCTTCGTTCTTCGACAGGACTTGCAGTCATATATGCAAGCCATTAAAGCTGAGTATTTCACACCCTCACAGGATTATCGTGGCCGCGAAGAAATGCGATTGCTATGGTCTGAGCGTATGGAGAAAATAAATGCTTTGCCATCAGGTATTATCGACTTCACGATTCGCGAACAATCACAAATAGCAGGTCCACGCGGTTATGTCAATTCGTCTGATAAGGTTTATAAACTGATACGAGAAATTTCGTTGCCGCTCGTAAGCTATATCTCTGCAATGCGCCTCGACTATAATGGTCATCCAATGTTCTACCTGAAACTATTTGCAGATTTTGAGGAGATAGAAAAGCGTAAGGCTTTTATCGAAAAATATGGTGCAAGCATGCGCCAAGAAGAGGAAGAAGCATCATGGAGAGTAAGTGAAGAAGTACCAGAGCCAAAGAATCCGACTCCACGCTATAGTCGTGAGGGGCAGGATGAGTATCGCCGCAAACTGTTGGAAGAATGCCCGTTCTGTCCCATAACAATGATAAATGAGGAATCGCTTTTAATAGCCAGTCACATCAAGCCTTGGGCAGTATCAGACTCTGTTGAGCGTATCGACCCAAATAATGGCTTTATCCTTTCTCCGCTATATGATAAACTTTTTGATCGTGGTTACATCACATTCAGCGATGACAAGCGTGTATCAATCTCCAACTGGCTCTCACGTCAGGTAAAAGACCGTATAGGTATTAAGGAAAACCAATTCTTCCAGTTCCTTCCCATTAATGACGCTCGTGCAAGCTATCTTGAATATCATCGTTCAACGGTCTTTAAAGGATGAACGAAAGAAACAAACTACTTGTGACATTAAGGCCTTTATATGGATAAACTCTCACCGCAACAACACAAGAATATGGCGGCAATCCACTCGTAGGATACATCAAAAGTCGGACGAAGGGTATTACAAGATGCCAATGGCTGCGGACGGATTTGATCATTATTAATAGCGGGTATCGCTCGGAGGAGGTGAATAGGAAGGTTGGCGGTGCGCCAAATTCAAATCATCTGACGGGGTGTGCGGCGGATATCCGGGTGTATGGGATTGAGCAGGCATTGAGGTATGCGGTGATCCTGCTGAATTATGCGGATGATACGGATCAGGAGTTTGATGAATTGCTGATTGAGCGTTCGAAGAAGGGTACGAATTGGGTGCATTTCGCGGTAAGGGCGGAGGGGAATCGGAGGAAGGTTGCGTTTTTGCGAGGGTAGATGATCTTGATCAATCTACCGAGCCTTAGCAAGCTCGAACGAAGTTCAAGGTGATGTTTTTGCAGACTTAGCATTCACTTGCGGCGGGGCATTTGCGGCAGGGCCTCGCGCTAGGGTCAGGGCCTGACGAGAAAGTCGCTCGCGACTTTACGTCAGTGCCAGACCCCAGTGCAAGGCGGCTTTGCGTCAGTACCAAACCCCAGTGCGAGGCATTACCCCAGTGCGAGTAAAAAATAAGGGCGTATGTCCCGACAGGCGGCGAGATGGCCGTTAGCGGGGGCATACGCCCTTGTTTTATTCGATTAGATACCTTGTTTACTTCTTAATCTTATAGATGCGGAAGGTCTTGGCGGGGATGTCGTCGAGGAGGAGGGATGCTCCCTTGCCGGCATCAACCTGGCAGGTGCCTTCTACGGGGATGATCTTCTCGGGGTCGTCGAGCGTGTTCTCATCGTCCATGCCGTTGTGGGTGAGGGTGATGATCTGGGCGGTACGGGTTCCCTTCATGCCTTGGAGCTGGATGCTCAGAGGCTGGGTCTGGGCGCTGGTGTTGACCACCTTGACGATGACCTCACCGGTCTGCTTGTCGAATACGGCTGAGGCGAAGAGACCGTCCTGACCATCCTGTCCGGCGACGGGCTTCTTGTCCATCGTGAGCGAGAGTACGTTGGTGCCCTTGTTCATAGCGAAGAGCTGCTGGACGTAGTAGCTGACAGACTTGAAGCTGCGGAGATTGTCGAACCAGATGGCATCCGGACGCCACTGCCAGCCCTCAACGTGGGCAAAGAGTGGTGCATAGGTAGCCATGTGGACGATGTCGGCATTGCGCTCGATACCCGTCATGTGGGCAGCCTCGTAGAGTGAGGTCTCGTAGTGATTCCACTTCTTGCCGTCGGCACCGTGGCAGGCATATTCGCCGGCAAACACGCGGGGACCCTTGCGGTCGTAGGTGTCGTAGCGCAGACCGTGGCTGAGGAACCACTTCTCGTTTCTATAGTAGTGCTCGTCGTAGAGGTCGACCTTGAGCTCCTTCATGCGGGGCTGCAGCAGGTCGAAGTCCCAGCCCTCGGAGTTGGGGCCTGTGGTGCCGATAAGCTTCAGACTGGGATATTTGGCGCGGAGGGCAGCGCTGAACTTCTTCAGACGCTCGGTGAAAACGGGGCCGAAGCCGCCATGAGCCTCGTCGTAGTCCCACTGCTCGTTGCCGACACCGAGGTACTTCAGGTTGAAGGGCTCTGGATGGCCCATCTCTGCGCGCACCTTACCCCACTTGGAGTCGACGGGGCCGTTGGCAAACTCTACGAGGTCGAGGGCATCCTGGATGTAGCTGTCGAGATCGTCGAGGGCTACGTGTACGCCGGGCTTCGTAGGATCAGGGTTCTGGAACTGGCAGGAGAGTCCGCAGGAGATAACGGGCAGCGCCTCGCAGCCGAAGTCCTCGCAGAGCTGGAAGAACTCGAAGAAGCCGAGGCCGTAGCTCTGGAAGTAGTCGGGGTAGAAACGATGGCCGAAGGTGTAGTGCCAGCGGTTCTCGTTGAGCGGACGGTTCTCTACGGGGCCTACGCTGTTCTTCCACTGATAGCGGCTCTCGAGGTCGGTACCCTCAACGATACAGCCGCCGGGGAAGCGGAATACGCCCGGGTGCATGTCGAAGAGTGCCTGAGCAAGATCCTTACGCATGCCGTTCTCGCGGCCTTTCCACGTGTCGGTGGGGAAGAGGGAGATGTGCTCGACATCAGTCGTAGCCTTGTCGCCCATGAGGAAGATACGGAGGGCACCCTTGGCCTCAGTGACTGGTGACTTCAGCGTGGCGGTGTATTTCTTCCATTCCTTGCCGCTGACCTCAACGTTGACAGTAGCGAAGCGCTGGTCTTCACCCATCGTGTCGTTGTCGACGAAGCTGACCTCAAGGGTGGATTTGCCGCCTTCCGGGCAACGTGCCCAGACAGAGAAGCGGTAGGTGGCATCTTTCTTGACGGCGATGCCGAAGAAACCTTCATTCTCAAGACCGGTGAACTTGTCGTTGTGGCCTGCATATTTCAGGCGTACATAATGGGGATTGCGCTCGAAGGGACCATCGTCCTTTACGTCGAACTGACCGAATGCACGCCAGCCCATCAGGTGCTGGGGGAACTCGAAGGAGCGGTTCTTCACCATCTCGGCATAGAGTCCGCCGTCGGCAGCGTAGTTGATATCTTCAAAGAAGATACCGTACATCGTAGGCTGTACGGGAGCGCCCAGTTTCTTTGTGTTGATGTCAAGGACATGTGTCTGGGCTGTAGCCGACAGGCTGGCTGCAAGCAGACATGTTGTTAGAATTTTCTTCATCATTGATTACTTAAATTAGTGTGTTATTAGTTTTATCGCCACAAAAGTAAAAAAAAAAAGCGAGTTATGAAAACTTTCTGATAAAAAAGTGTATTAAAGGCAACTATTTTTTGGTAATATCGGAGAAAAGCCTTACTTTTGCAAAGTATTTCTAGAAACCTGACTTTAAGATGACCTATCGACTGCTACATATCGTCTGCTCTGTAGTGCTGCTTCTGGTGGCGCTGCCTGCGTCGGCACAGACTCCGCTGTGTAAGGACACGGCAGAGCATCATCGTCTGCAGGAGGCTATGTGGGATGCTTCTGTAGGTCAGAGTGCCGAAAAGGTGTATCAGACTGTACAGGCATTCCAGAAGCATGCCGGCGCTGAGAATGATCTCGAGGGCTATTATAATGCCTGGATGTGCAGGGTAGGTTTTAATCTGGACAAGATGAACATCTGTGATGCCTACCGTATCGCCCTGTTGCTGAAGGATGACTTGAAAAACGGGAAGGGTGGTCAGGAAGAACAATACATGGGCCCGATGATGCTGGGGCAGGTGTATAATGTCTGTGGCAACGTATCGGGAGCCATATCGGAACTGAAGGAGGCCATTACGCTTGTAAAAGGTACGCGCTACGAAGAGGCAACCATCATTTCACTATACCTGGCTCTGGCACACCTGACGCTGGACTCTGATCAGGACCAGTCGATGGCATGGGTAGAAGAGGGTATTAAGGAACTGGATGGTTTCAAACAGTCGGAGGTCTATCAGCAGAAGCTTGCCGGAACCTATGCCTTTAAGTCGATTATCTGGTTCAAGAAGGGTGACTATCAGAACAGCCGTTACTGGTATGATCAGTTCAACGCACTTCACCAAAAGGCGCCTGGAGGCTATTTAGGTAAATTCATGGACTATGCCGACATTTATCATCAGGCGCTCGACGGCCAGGTGGAGGAGGCGCTGGAGGCTGCCGACGACATCAAGAGCATCAAGGAGCGCTACCTGATCAAATGTGATATCTATCAATATGCAGGCGCGTTGGACAAGGCTTTTGCCACGCAGCGGCAACTGTTGCTGAAGAATGACTCGATCAGAGGTAAGATGATGGCAGAGAATATCAGTCAGATGGAGCATGAGATCCAGATGATGACTCACCAGCAGAAGTTGACGAAACGGATGAATATCGTGCTGGTGGTTGCCATAGCGCTGGCCATCCTCGTTATCGTGCTGATGGCCCTCAACATCTGGCTGCGCCACCGGTCCAGAAAGAATCTGCTGGTTAAGAACGCGGAACTGCGTGCTGCCAATGCCCGTGTGACGGCTGCCGACAATATGAAGATGGAGTTTATCCGAAATGTGAGCCATGAGATCCGGACACCGCTGAATCTCATCAATGGCTTTTCGCAGGTGCTGACAGATGAAGGGAATGCCTTTGAGCCCAAGGAACGACGCAAACTTGCTGACACAATCAGCGAAAATACGCTGATGATAACCTCGCTAGTGAACAAGATGCTCGCCTTGGCAAACGACAGCACTAAAGACCTGTTGGAGAATGTGGCAGAGACGGATGCGCTCGATGCGTGCCGCAAGGCCATATCCAATATGCCAAAGGTGGATGCCGCCAAAGTGCAAGTGATACTAGACGACCAGACCAATGGTCAGACAATGTTGACAACGAATGGAGACAGTCTGTTACAGATGCTGGACTTCCTGCTGGAGAATGCGGTGAAATTCACCGAGGCAGGCCATATCCGGCTAGCCGTCAGGCGCGGCGACGGGCAGATGCAATTCATCGTGGAGGACACGGGCTGCGGCATAGCTGCCGACAAGGTGGACACTATCTTTGAGCCCTTTACGAAGGGCGATGAGTTCAAGCAGGGACTAGGTCTCGGCTTGGCTTACTGCCACGAGACGGCAGAGAAACTGGGTGGCTCACTCGTCTTCGACAAGAACTATCACGAGGGTGCCTCGTTCATCCTCACCTTACCGATCAATCTAACTCAAAAATAAAAAAGATGAATCAACAAACAGAGCAAGGTAGCAAAGCCTACCTGATTTCAATTGTGATGGTCGCCGTACTTGGCGGTCTCTTGTTCGGTTATGATACCGCAGTAATTTCTGGTGCAGAGAAGGGCTTGCAGGCTTTCTTCATGGAAGCCAAGGATTTCTCCTATACCGACGGTTGGCACGGCTTTACGTCGGCCTCTGCCCTCATCGGCTGTATCATCGGCTCCGCCCTCTCCGGCTATCTGGCAACGAACCTAGGCCGTAAGAAGTCGCTGATTATTGCAGGTATCCTCTTCTTCATCTCAGCTCTGGGCTCGATGGATCCGGAGTTCCTGTTTTTCGAGTATGGCAAGCCAACCTATTCGCTGGCACTGATGTTTAACGTCTATCGCATAATCGGAGGTGTAGGTGTGGGTCTGGCTTCAGCTATCTGCCCAATGTATATCGGCGAGGTGGCACCCTCTAATATAAGAGGTATGCTCGTGAGCTGGAACCAGTTTGCCATTATCTTCGGTCAGTTGGTAGTCTACTTCGTGAACTTCTTCATCTTGGGCGACCACATCCAGCCGCTCGTAGAGGAGATGGGTAAGGGCTTGGCAGCCATCAATCCTGCTGCCCAGTGGACGGTGACGACAGGTTGGCGCTATATGTTCGGTAGTGAGGCTGTACCCGCAGGACTCTTTGCCCTGCTGATCTGCTTCGTGCCCGAGACACCGCGTTACCTTGTCAGCATCGGTGAGGACAAGAAGGCCGAAAGTATTCTGGCTAAGATTAATGGCAGTATCAAGGCTTCTCAGATCCTGCAGGATATCAAGGACACAATGGTGGTGAAGACCGAAAAGCTGATGACCTATGGTGCCCTGTGTATCTTCGTGGGTATCATGCTCTCAGTGTTCCAGCAGGCTGTGGGTATCAATGCCGTATTGTACTATGCACCACGTATCTTCGGCGATATGGGTATGGACGATCCGATGATGCTGACGGTATTCATGGGTATCATCAATATCTCGTTTACGTTGGTGGCTGTGTTCACTGTAGAGAAACTGGGTCGTAAGCCGCTGCTTATCTGCGGTTCGCTGGGTATGGCTTTGGGCGCCTTCGGCGTGGCTCTGACTTTCGGTCATGAGGGTATGGGCATGCTGACTGCAGCTTCGCTCTTGGTATATTCGGCTTCGTTCATGTTCTCATGGGGACCTATCACCTGGGTGCTTATTGCAGAGATATTCCCCAATACCATCCGTGGTGCTGCTGTGGCTATTGCCGTAGCCTTCCAGTGGATCTCGAACTTCATCGTATCCTCATCGTTCGTGCCGATGTTCAACATGCATCTGACAGAGGGTGACGACTTCGGTCACTGGTTCACTTATGGTCTGTATGGCCTCATCTGCGTGATTGCCGCCTTGTTCGTATGGCGCCTCGTTCCTGAGACAAAGGGTAAGACGCTGGAGGATATGACCAAGCTGTGGAAGAAGAACTAACACTTATAATTATTACCATTATGAAAAAGATATTGATTG
Source organism: uncultured Prevotella sp. (assembly GCA_900314995.1). Taxonomy (GTDB): domain Bacteria; phylum Bacteroidota; class Bacteroidia; order Bacteroidales; family Bacteroidaceae; genus Prevotella. The sequence goes on along the minus strand of OMXK01000023.1, from coordinate 40,310 downwards.
CAGAAGACAATGACAGCAATTTCATCCTGATGACGTACATTCTGAAGAAGTACTATCAGTTTGAGCGTGCCAAGAACGGACAGGAGGCTGTCGAAAAGGTTGAAAAGGATCATTTTGACATCGTACTGATGGATATCAAGATGCCAATCATGGATGGTCTGGAGGCTACGAAGACCATCAAGGAGAAATATCCCAGTCTGCCAGTGGTGGCACTGACAGCCAATGCTTTTGACAGCGACCGTCAGTTGGCGATGGAGGCAGGCTGTGATGACTTCCTTGCGAAGCCTGTCAGCAGCGAAGCCTGTCTGGCTACCATTAAGAAACTGGTGGGAGAGGATTAAGCAAGGGCTTAAGCCAATTCCAGATCGAATGCCTGCCGCAGTTTTTCTACGGCAGGATTTTCTTTGCTCATCATCTCGAACTGCTCGCGGCGGGTGGGAATCTTTACAGGCCCCTCTTGTTCGACAATGGTAATCTCGAGGGTGATGGCGTTGTTGTGGAGCGCATTCTGGAGCGTCTTGATGATGCGGCCCTTAAAGTCCTCCATCTCTTGCTTGATGAGCGCATTGTTGACAATGACCTCGATGGCGGGAAACTCCTTGATGACAGGGTTCATGTTCTTCATGCGGGTGGCAATGCCGCTGAACTCCTGCGGCATGCGATTGCACATCGACAACCACTGCAACTCGAGATCATCCTGGGTGAAGGTGGCGTCAGTATCCTGCTCGATGGTCACTGAAACGGCGCTGGGTATCGTGTTTATCTTGGCGGGCTTCGATTGCTGCTGGCGCAGATTCTTCCAGGAGAATCCTATACCGCCAAGCTTCACCGTAGGCGCGGCGTGAGAACTAGGAGAGCTGGTTGAGCTAGTTGAACTGGTATTGCCAGATGGACTAGTATTACCAGAAGTACTGGTTTTAGGAGATTCGACAGGCTTAGCCGCGGATACCTGCGGGTCCGCTGCTTTGGGCTGAGCCTGTCGAATCAGGTTCTTAAACAGGGATTTTAATCTTCTGGGGCGACGCCCCGCGCTGGCACCTTCATCATCGGGCTGTGTGATCTGCGCTATCTCGATAAGCGTCAGTTCCACGAGTAACCGCTTGTTGGATGACTGGCGGTAGTTGATGTCGCATTGGTTCATCAGTTTCAGTGCCTGATAGAGGAAGCGGGTCTCGCAGGTCTTGGCCTGTGCCTGATAACGCTCGCGCTGCTGGTCACTGACCTCGAGTAAGGGCAGCGTCTCGGAATCCTTGGCCATGAGCACATTGCGCACGTGTTTGGCAAGCCCCTGGATAAGCAGTCCGCCGTCGAAGCCCTTGTTGATAATCTTGTTGAGCAGAACCATGATCTCGCTCACCTTATTCTGATTCGCGAGGTCGATGATCTGGAAATAGTTTTCGATGTCGAGCACGTTCAGATCCTCGATGACTTTCTCGTAGGTGATGTTACCCTGACAGAAGGAGGCAGCCTGGTCGAAGATTGAGAGTGCATCGCGCATGCCGCCATCAGCCTTTTCGGCAATGACAGCCAAAGCCTGATCCTCGTAGGTAAATCCTTCCTGCTCAGCCACGTGCTTCAGATGGTCGACGGTATTGCGGATGGTCATCCTTTCGAAGTCATAGATCTGACAGCGTGAGAGGATGGTGGGCAGAATCTTGTGCTTCTCTGTTGTGGCAAGGATGAAGATGACGTGTGCGGGTGGCTCTTCGAGTGTCTTCAGGAAGGCATTGAAGGCTGCTGTTGAGAGCATGTGTACCTCGTCGATGATGAATACTTTGTAACGCCCCAGTTGCGGCGGGATGCGCGTCTGCTCCATCAGGGTCTTGATGTGCTCCACGGAGTTGTTGGAGGCGGCATCGAGCTCAAAGATGTTCAGGGAGCGCTGTTCATTGAACGACTGGCACGACTCGCAGGCATTGCAGGCTTCGCCATCGGCAGTAGGATTCTGACAATTGATAGCCTTGGCGAAGATGCGGGCGCAAGTGGTCTTTCCTACACCTCGAGGCCCGCAGAACAAATAGGCATGGGCCAGCTTCCCGCTCTTCACGGCATTCTTCAGCGTCGTCGTCAAGGCTGCTTGCCCTACGACGGTGTCGAAGGTCATCGGACGGTATTTTCTGGCAGAAACGATATATTCCATAAGAATCAGATAAAATTTTGTGCAAAGATACAAAATAAAACACAATTATCAATGCACAATTCACATTTATTTTGTAACTTTGCAGACAAATTACAGAATATGAAAGTTATCACAAGTATTAAGGTGTTCCTGCTCCGCGTATGGCATTCGATGTTCTTCAAATACACCGTCGTCTGCATCGCCGGTGTGCTTATCGTGGGCTTCCTCGATGAGAACAGTGTGTGGAGTCATCTGAAGAACCGGCAGAAGATCAGTGAACTTGAGGAAGAAACGGCGCGCTATAATGCCATCTATCAGCGCGATCAGGCACAGATCCGTGAGATGGACAAGAATCCGAAGACGATGGAGCGTATTGCCCGGGAGCGTTATTTCATGAAAGCCGACGATGAGGACATCTTCGTGCTCAGCGACGATGACCGCGAGGCAAAACCAATATCAGACAATGAGGCAGCTCAATAAGGTTCAGACGGTGATCTACCTGCTGGGTGCCCTTCTGATGGTAGTAGGGGCGGGTACCATCATGCTGGCCTGGCAGTGGGCGCCCTATGTGTTTGCCGCTGGTGCCTGTGCGTTTGTAGCAATGCAGTTCGTTCAGACTTATGAGGGGACGAATATCGTTGTCCGCAGGCTTCGCCGGATTATGCTGTTGAGCGACTTCATGTTTTTGCTCTCAGCCGTACTGATGATTGCCAGCACGGGGAATTTTCTGGGGCTCGACTATATTACCTATATTAATTATGTATATAACAAGTGGGTCGTCACCCTGCTGATTGCAGCCATCCTTCAACTCTATTCTGTCCACAGAATCAACCAAGAACTGGCAAAAGAGGCAAAAAAACTATAAAAGAATGCGCATTTGTTTTAAAATGCGCAAATTTTTTTTTATTCTTCAGTATATCGTTGTATTTTTGCAAAACGAAACGAACGAATATGAACAAGATTCTATATGCATTGATTATTACGGCAACGCTCACGTCATGCGCTGAGTCGTATTCAATCCAGGGTTCTTCCTCTGTGTCATCGCTCGATGGTAGTAAGCTCTACCTGAAGACGGTGAAAGATCAGGAGTTGAAGAATTTGGATTCGTGCGATGTGGTGCATGGTAAATTCCGCTTCGCCGGACTGCTCGATACTGTTAAACTAGCCAATCTCTATATGGATGACGAGCCGCTGATGATGCCTGTTGTCGTAGAGAAGGGAGAAATTGAAATCCGCATTGATAATACGGGCCGCACTGTTAGCGGTTCGCCGTTGAACGACAAGCTCTACCAGTTTATCAATCGTCATGACCAGATTGGCAACGAGTTGAATGAGTTGTCACATAAGCAGAGCCAGATGCTGCTCGACGGTATTGACGAGGAGATTATCAATAAGAAACTCTCGGCAGAAGCCGCAAGACTGGCTCAGCAGGAAGACAGTCTGGTGACGAACTTCATTGTGGAGAACTTTGATAATATCCTGGGGCCTGGCGTGTTTATGATGATGACAAGCGGCTATCCTTATCCCGTGCTCACTCCGCAGATAGAGGATATCATGAGTAAGGCCACCAAGAAATTCAAGGACGACCCTTACGTGAAGCAGTATTATCAGGCTGCCAACGAGATTCAGGCACGACAGAACGGATTAGTCGACGAAACACCGCAATCTTCTGTGGCACAGCCGCCGGTATCGGATTCCCTGGCTGTTCCTGACTCCCTGCACCTGCCGCCACTCAATCTGCCGCAGAAATGAGGATACTGATTCAGGGAGGCACCATTGTCAATGAGGGACAGACGTTTTACGGTTCCATCCTCATTGAAGACGAAAAGATCATTCATATAATAAAAGGTACGCATGCGCCCGAAGCATCCTATGATAAGGTCATAGATGCTTCGGGTTGCTTTGTGTTGCCGGGCATCATCGACGATCATGTGCATTTCCGTGAGCCCGGACTGACGGAGAAGGCTGATATCGATACGGAGAGTAGGGCTGCGGCAGCAGGCGGTGTGACGACCTATTTCGATATGCCGAATACGGTGCCGCAAACCACGACGCTGGAGGCGCTGGAGGAGAAATTCGCCTTGGCAGCCGAAAAGAGTCATGTGAACTACAGTTTCTTCTTTGGTGCCACGAATGATAATTATCCGCTCTTCGGAGAGATTGACAAGCGGCGTGTGCCGGGTATCAAACTCTTTATGGGCAGTTCAACAGGCAATATGCTCGTTGATCGTCAGGAGGCGCTGGAGCAGATATTTGCGACTTCGGCTCTCCCCATCATGGCCCATTGCGAGGATACGGGTATCATCAACCGCAGAATGGCAGAGGCTAAGGCTAAATACGGCGACGATCCCAAGGTGAGCCATCATCCTGAGATACGTAGTGAAGAGGCATGTTACGAGAGTACGCGGCTGGCAGTAGAATTGGCCAAAAAGCATCAGGCCCGTCTGCATGTTGCCCATCTGACGACAGCCAAAGAACTAGAACTCTTCGAGCCGAAACGTTCTGCCGCATTTCCGCGGATTACGGCTGAGGCTACCGTGAGTCATCTCTATTTCTGCGACAGAGACTATCATACGCTGGGAACACGTATCAAATGTAATCCTGCTATCAAGACAGAACACGATCGTGAGGCTTTGCGCCTGGCACTGAATGATGGCCGTATCGCTGTTATTGGGACGGATCATGCGCCCCATCTCCTTGCTCAGAAAGAGGGTGGTTGCGCCAAGGCAGCAAGTGGAATGCCGATGATCCAGTTCTCGCTGGTTACGATGCTGGAACTGGTGGATCAAGGTGTGCTGACCTTGGAGCGACTGGTGGAATTGATGTGCCATCATCCTGCGCAGCTGTTTGAAGTCCGGAATCGTGGTTTCCTACGCGAAGGCTATCAGGCCGATATCGTCATCATACGACCGAATAAGGGTTGGACGGTGACGAAAGACATGATCCAGAGCCGATGTGGCTGGAGTCCGATGGAGGGACACATGTATCTGTGGCAAGTGGAATATACCCTCTGCAACGGGCATACCGTCTACCAGCAGGGTAGGGTGGATGCAAACTATATCGGACAGCCCGTTGTTTTCAGATGATACTGACGTATGATATCTCCGCGTTGATTCCCTATATCAACTGGCCCTATTATTACTTCGCCTGGCAGGTAAAGGAGCCAGCAGAGAAGAAACGGCTGCGCACAGAGGCCGAGGCATTCCTTCGGCAACAGGAAGGCAGATATCATGCCTATGCCATCTTCGAACTCTTTGAGGCTAATGCTGATGGTGATGATATCGCGATAGGCACAAAGCGTATTCCTTTGCTCCGTCAACAGCAAGGACGTGCGCCCTATCTCTGTCTGGCAGATTTTATTCGTCCCCTTTCATCAGGTATCAAAGATAAAGTTGGATTGTTTGCCACATCTGTTGATATCGGTATGGAAACCGACTTCGGCGCAGATACTTATGAGAAGATGATGGCGCAGCTACTGGCAGACCGACTGGCAGAAGCAGCAGCAGAGCGGGTGCATGAACAAGTGAGAAAGGAATACTGGGGTTATGCCAAGGATGAACAATTGACGATTGCTGAAATGCTCGTAGAGAAGTTTCAGGGCATTCGTCCTGCCATCGGCTATCCTTCGTTGCCAGATACCAGTCTGAACTTTGTGCTCGATGAGATGCTGGAGATGAAACAGATAGGTATCCGCCTGACGGAGAGTGGTGCCATGAAACCCCATGCCAGTGTCAGCGGTCTGATGCTGGCTCATCCTGAGGCACGTTATTTCAATCTGGGAAAAATAGGGGAAGACCAGCTCAGAGACTATGCCCGTCGTCGTGGTCTTCCCGTAGAAGTGTTGCGCAAGTTCCTTGCGGCGAATCTTTGATTATTTCTCCAGCGGTTTTCCTGACATCAGGAGTTCAACCAGCGGACGATCCTTATAGGTGTGACGCTGCTGATCCCAGAAACCGAAGTCAGCATCGTAGCACCATGTGGTCCATGCAATATTGAACTCATCGAATACTGTTAGCATATCGCGTGTCCAATTATAGGCCAGTTCACGGTCTACGGGCTCGTATACACCCCACTCGCCACAGAACAGCTGCAAGCCATATTTCTTGGCAGCCTCGATGGCATCCTTGAACTGTTCGCGGATCTTGTTGATGTCCCACACCTGCTCTGTATATTGCTTCAGCTCTGCCTTGATTTCATCGGGGGCAGCATCATAGTCTTCCTTCGATACGAGCACACCAGGATAATGCACCTTGCCTTTATAATATCTGCCGATGGGTGCCCACCATGCACCATAGTGAGTGAGGATCATCGGGTTGTAGTAATGGAATGAGAGAACGATGTTCTTGTCGCCCTCGGGCACCTTCAGATACTTCATGGTCTCATGGCCCTGCCAACGGTTGGAGCCGATAACGAGTGTACGCTGCGGCTCTCTTGAGCGGAGGGCCTTGTGTACCTTTGCCACGAGCTGGTTCCACTGTTCGTGTTCATCAGCTACGGGCTCGTTCATAAACTCGTATGCCACCCAGTCGCAGCTGCGGTCTTTCAGGAAGTCGGAAAGCTGGAACCATAGATTGATCAGATCCTGCTGAGCTTTCTCAGAGGTAAAGAGGATATTGGCATTCTGTCCGTCTTCATTGACGGCATTGAAATAGTGGGAACGGATGATGTGCAGATCCACGATGGCACGCAGATTATGCTTGCGGCTCCAGTCGAGGGCATTCTTCAGCAAGTCCCAGGCCTCAGGCAGTTTGTTTCCCTGCTCATCCCAGAACTGCACCTCGTCGATGGGGATACGTACGAAGTCGAAGCCCAACTCTTCAAGACGTGCGAAGTCATCTTCCTGGATATGGAGTCTGCGCGCCTCACCACGCTGTTCCGATTGCGACAGCCAGTGACTGATATTGGTGCCACGCTTGATACGGAAGTTATTCACTTTTCCTGCCTGTGCAAAGCAAGACATCGAAACACACAGTGCCACTACGATCATGGCGATTGTGAAAACATTCTTTCTCATAATCATCTATAGTTTTAAGTTTCTATTTTGTTCTAAGGGTCAGGACAACGATCTCGCCTGTAGCGTCGAAGCGGAAGGGAATCAGTCCACCCAAGCCAGCAGAGACGAAGAGCGACTGTCGGCCCTCGTGGTACCAGCCGTTATACTCGTTACCCGTCAATGAAAGTGGACACCAGCCGAAGATATTGAACTGCATGTTGTGGGTATGTCCGCTCAACGTGAGCTGGGCGTCACTTTCAGGAAGAATACGATGCCGCCATGAGTAGGGATCATGTTCGAGCATGAGGATGAATTCTCCCTTTTCTACGCCTTCCAGCGTCTTGGCGATGTCACCTCGCTGGGGGAACTTCTTGCCGTTGCCGTCGTTCTCCATTCCAGCGATGATGATATGTTGTCCGTCGCGCTCTAGGATCCGGTGTTCATTGCGCAGTACAGTCCATCCCATCTGCTGCTGCAGACTCACCATCTCCCTGACATTTGCCACCTTTATGGCCTCGTCACGATCAAGATAGTCGGCGTAGTCGTGGTTGCCCAGTACGGAGAAAATGCCGTCTTTTGCTTTCAGCGAACTTAGAACATCCATGTGGGGATAGAGTTCGGAAGGCTGTATGTTCTGCAGGTCGCCTGTAAACACAATCATATCCGGCTTTTGGGCATTGATACTGTCGATGGCTCTCTGCAACACCCAACTGTTATGCTTCATGTAACTGCCCACGTGGGCATCGGAGAACTGTACGATGCGATAACCGTCGAAGGCTTTGGGCAGGTCTTCGGAAACGTATTCGATGTGATTGACTTCCAGCTCGTTGAAACCCACAAATGCGCCCCAGTAGAACACGAACCAAATGAGGGGTATGCCCAAGATACCCACGAAATTGCCGTAATTCCTGGCAGGATGGCGCTTTAACGAGGGTCTGCACTTGCGGTAAAGCCAAGAGATCGCTTTGCCAGAGAAGGAACAGATGAGATACAGCAACATGGGGGCTATCATGACAGCGATTAATCCCAGATAAATGTAAAGCACCTGGATGCGGTCGTTACCAGGGATGAAGTCACGCTCTAAACTCAGATGGGCGGTATAAGCCACCATTGCCGCACAAGGCATCCAACAAAGGATACGATTCCACCAAGGGTATTTTCGGAAAGACCTTATATCAAAAAGGATAAAAGGAAGGATGACAAGTAGCAGGAACAGTATAATATCTCTTGCAATCATTGGTCTGGATTCTCTACATAACCTTGGTACTCAGGCACAAGTGCCGACATGACCGAATCATAAGCCTGGCGCATCGTGGCATCAACATTCTCTGGCCCCTGTCCCGTAGGATAGATGGGCTGGTGGATCGTCATCTTCAGCGGATGCCAACTGATGAAGTTGATAAAACCTCTTGTACGAGGCAGAACGTTGAATGAGCCATTAATGGTCAGAGGTACTACTGGCAGTTGCAGTTCATCGGCCAGTGCAAAGGCACCCTTCTTGAATTTCCCCATGTGACCGGTAAACGAACGTGCCCCTTCTGGAAATACGGTCACACTGTAACCTTCCTTCAGGATCTCACGGGCAGTCTCGTATGTCTTTTGAATCTTCTTGGGGCCACGCTTGTCGACAAAAATCTGATGCGACTTCCTGCAGGCATAACCGATAAAAGGAATGCTGCCCAACTGATATTTCATCATCCACTTGAAGTTACGGCCCAAGTGACCGTAAATCATAAAGATGTCGAATACGCCTTGATGATTGGCTACGAAGACATAGCTCTGGTTCTCTTCCAGGTTTTCGCGCCCCTCCACCTTGATTGGCAGCAGGAACACTTTCAGGATGACTTTAGCCCACCAGCGTCCTGGATAGTAGCCCCAGAAATGACCATTGCCAATGGTGGTGCCTATGCCCACCTCCAGCGCAGTAATGATAGTGACGATGACAAGTATCGGAAACCCGATAAATAGTTGATAAATCCTATATAATAAGGTGATCATAATTGTCATTATTCGATAATCTTCGGATATTTGCGTGTCCAACCGTCCCATCGTAGCCGCATCACGCCAAAGAACGCCTCGCTGAAGATGCCGCCCGACATTTTGCTTGTGCCTTCCTTGCGGTTCACGAAGACAACAGACACCTCCTTGATCTTAAAGCCAATCTTATGGGCGGTGTATTTCATCTCGATTTGGAAACCATAACCCTTGAAACGGATCTTGTCGAGCTCGATGGTCTTCAGCACACGGCGCTTGTAACACACAAAACCAGCGGTGGTATCGTGAACGCGGAAACCAGTGACGATCTTCACGTATATCGAGGCAAAGTAACTCATCAGTACACGACCTACGGGCCAGTTTACGACGTTGACACCCTCCACATAGCGCGAACCGATAGACAAATCGTAGCCCTCATCATGACAGGCTGCATAGAGTCTAGGCAGGTCGCTGGGGGCGTGGCTGAAGTCGGCATCCATCTCGAAGATGTAGTCGTAGTCGTGCTCCAATGCCCACTTAAAGCCGGTGATATAGGCTGTGCCCAAGCCCAGTTTGCCTTGACGCTCGATGATAAACAGCCGGTCGCAGAATTCCATCGCCATCAGTCCCCTGACAATGGCAGCTGTGCCGTCAGGCGAACCGTCGTCGATGACAAGTATATGGAAACACTTGTCTAAGGCGAATACCGCACGGATAATCTTCTCGATATTCTCCTTTTCGTTGTACGTTGGAATGATAACTATACTGTCGCTCTCGTGCATCTTTTTATGCTTTAATGGTGCAAAGTTAGCAATAATTTGGCACTGAATACACGGATTATGCGGTTTTTTTGGAAAATTTATCATTAATCTGTGTTAATCCGTGTAATCCGTGCCCAAAAAGCATTAATTTTGCACACAATTTCTAATGAATATACAGGAATTAGAGAAACTATATGCTCAGTTGCCACAGGTGTCGGCACTGGCGAAAGAGATAGGGAAGGCCTCGGGTAGGCGAACTCAGATCGGAAATGAATCTGCGGTTCAAACGGTTTTCCTCGAGGGATTGTTGGCTTCCTCCGCACCGATGGTCTTTGGAAGCATGTTTGCAAAGTGTAAGAATTCTTTATTGTTTATTCTTCAGGATGCCGAGGAGGCGGGCTATTTCTATCACGATCTGGTGCAGTTGCTGGGCAGTCGTGATGTGTTGTTCTTCCCTTCCAGCTATCGGCGTGCCATCAAATATGCGCAACGTGATGCTGCCAGTGAGATATTGCGGACTGAAGTCCTGACGCGATTGTCAGCCCAGGAGAATACTGCTCCGGCATATATCGTCTCCTATCCCGAGGCTTTGGCTGAGATGGTGGTGTCCAAGAAGAGCCTCGACACCCGTACGCTTGTCTTGGAGAATGGTCAGAACATCGCCGTGACTGATATCGAGAAAACCCTTCGGGAGTTTGGCTTCCGGGAGGTGGATTATGTCTACGAACCAGGCCAATTCGCACAGCGCGGTTCCATCCTCGATGTCTATTCCTATAGTTGTGAGTATCCTTATCGTATCGACTTCTTTGGCGACGACATCGATTCTATCCGTACGTTTGAGGTAGAAGACCAGTTGTCGAAGGATGTGCGCGACCGTGTGGAAATCGTGCCTGAACTGGCTGCCGTAGCAGAAGACAAGGTGCCGTTTCTCTCCTTTGTGTCAAAGGATGTGGTGCTTGTGACCAAAGACTACCTCTATGTCCGTGATGCGGTAGACCGTGCTTATCAGGAAGGCTTTTCTTCACAAGCTAGGATGGAACAGATGGAGTCGGCAACGGAAGTGGAGCAGCGTGAGATAGAGTTACAGCTCAGGCGCGAGTCGCAGTTGATCTCCGGGACTCAGTTTATGGCTGATGCCAATCAGTTCCGGCGGATAGAATTCGGTCATCGCCCTTCTGTCGCTACAGCCTCGGTGATTCGTTTCAATATTACGGTCCAGCCGCTGTTCCACAAGAACTTCGACCTTCTGACGAATGCCTTTGAGGATTATCTGCTACAAGGCTACCAGATCTATATCCTTGCCGATAGTCAGAAACAGAACGAACGTCTGAAGGAGATCTTTGAGGCGAAGGATAAGGGACTCGTCTTTACACCTGTTGATAAGACGCTTCATGAGGGCTTTGCCGATAATGACCTGCGCATCTGCTTCTTTACAGACCACCAGATATTCGACCGTTTCCATAAGTACAACCTCAAGAGCGACAAGGCGCGTAGTGGCAAGATGGCCCTGACGCTGAAGGAGATCCAACAGTTCGAGATAGGCGACTATGTGGTGCATGTGGATCATGGCGTCGGTAAGTTCGGTGGTCTGGTGCGCATGCCTCAGGGCGACGGCTATCAGGAGATGATCAAGATCCTCTATCAGCATGGCGACAGCATCTATGTCTCGATACATGCCTTATATAAGGTGTCGAAATACAGGTCGCAGGATGGAGGCGAAGGTCCCCGTCTCTCCACACTGGGTACTGGTCAGTGGGAGAGGATGAAGGAGCGCACGAAGAAACATATCAAGGATATTGCCCGAGATCTGATAAAACTCTATGCCAAGCGTCGCCGTGAGAAAGGTTTTGCCTTCAGCCATGACTCATATCTCCAACAGGAGCTAGAGGCCAGTTTCCTCTATGAGGATACCCCTGACCAGCTGAAGGCTACGCAAGAAGTGAAGGCCGATATGGAACTGGCTAAACCGATGGACCGTCTTGTCTGTGGCGATGTGGGCTTCGGAAAGACTGAAGTGGCAGTGCGTGCAGCCTTCAAGGCTGCTGCCGATGGCAAGCAGGTGGCTGTGCTCGTGCCGACAACGGTACTTGCCTATCAGCACTTCCGGACGTTTACCGGCCGTCTGAAGAATATGCCTGTACGTGTAGACTATCTGACGAGAGCCAGAACCGCCAAGCAGACGACAGAGGTGCTGAAAGATCTGGCAGAAGGTAAGATAGATATTATAATAGGTACGCAAAAGCTCATCGGCAAATCGGTGAAGTTCAAGGATCTGGGATTGCTGATTATCGATGAGGAGCAGAAATTTGGCGTCTCGACGAAAGAGAAACTCCGTCAACTGAAGTCGAATGTCGATACGCTGACGATGTCGGCAACACCGATTCCACGTACCCTCCAGTTCTCTTTGGTGGGGGCTCGTGACCTGAGTGTTATCCAGACGCCGCCGCCAAACCGCTATCCCATCCAGACGGAAATCCATACCTTTGGCGCGGAGATTATCACCGATGCCATTAATTTTGAAATGTCGCGCAACGGACAGGTCTATTTCGTGAATAACCGCATCAACGACCTGCCGCATATCGCAGAGATGATTCATAAGTACATCCCTGATGCCCGTGTGGCGATTGGTCATGGGCAGATGAAACCCGAGGAACTGGAAAAGATTATCCTCGACTTCTCTAATTACGATTACGATGTGCTGCTCTCTACGACGATTGTGGAGAATGGCATCGACATCCCCAATGCCAACACGATTATCATCAATGGCGCCCATAATTTCGGCCTGTCTGATCTGCACCAGATGAGAGGACGTGTAGGGCGAGGCAATCGCAAGGCCTTCTGCTACTTGCTGGCACCACCTCTGGCAGCGCTTCCCTTGGAGTCGCGCCGCCGTCTGGAGGCTCTGGAGAACTTCTCCGATCTTGGCTCTGGCATCAACATCGCCATGCAGGATCTTGATATCCGGGGTGCGGGTAATCTGCTGGGTTCCGAACAGAGTGGCTTCATCTCAGATCTTGGCTATGAGACCTATCAGAAGATCCTGAACCAGGCCATGGCGGAATTGCGCAACGAAGAGCCTGAGTTCGTCAAGGCGGAAACGAAGCAGAATGCCGCTAAAGCAGGCATGAAGATTGATTTTGTCGACGACTGTGCCCTGGAGTCTGATATTGAGATGTACTTCCCTGAAAAGTATGTCCCCAGCGACTCTGAACGCATGCTGCTCTATCGTGAACTCGACAATCTGGCCAATAGCCGCAGGCTTGATGCCGATCTCGATGCTTACCGCAGACGTCTGACAGACCGCTTTGGCACCATTCCTGATGTTGCCGAAGAGCTGATTCGCGTCGTGCCGCTTCGCGTTTACGGCAAACAGTTGGGTGTGGAGAAGATTATGCTGAAGCAGCAGAAGATGTATCTCTATTTCGTCAGCAATACAGATAGTCCCTACTATCAGAGTGAGGCTTTTGGCCGTGTGCTTGAGTATGTAGCCCGGAATCCCCGCCAATGTAACTTCCGTGAGGCTAACGGTAAACGTTCCATTGTTATTTCTTCAGTTAATTCTGTAGGCGATGCGCTGACAATATGTCGCAAAATTGCGACAGATTGACACAACGGGTCCTCTGGCATCTATCTTGCATGTTATAGGGTGAGAGCCGCAAGGCAATCACTAAAAAAGATAACATGTATAACAATTTAAAAATAGAATTAGGAGGTAAAGATTATGATGCCAGTAATGAGAAGTAACAGTTGGATTCCTATTGTGTTCAATGATTTGTTTGATACGGACTTTATGCCGAAGGCTAATTGCACGGCTCCCGCTATCAATGTGAAAGAAAGCGACAAGGCCTACACCGTAGAACTTGCTGCACCGGGCATGAAGAAGGAGGACTTCAATGTTCACATTAATGATGAGGGTAACCTGATCATCAAGATGGAGCAGAAGAACGAGAAGAAGGAGGAAGACAAGAACACCCGCTATCTGCGTCGTGAGTTCTCTTACTCAAAGTATGAGCAGACGCTGATCCTGCCAGACGATGTGAAGAAGGAGGATATCTCTGCGAAGGTCGAGCACGGTGTACTTACCGTTGAACTCCCGAGGATCGTTGAAGAGAAAGTAAAGGTATCACGTCAGATTGATATCGCATAACCACATCTTTGAGCTATTAAACCAGAGCCCCGCTGATCAGCGGGGCTTTTTCATTTTAACTCAATTTCTTAAAGACTGTCAGGATATTCTCTCCGTTGGTGTGCTCATATTCCACCTTGTCCGTCATGTTGATGACGAGAAAATGTGTAAAAACTATGGCGCCTAAGCCGCTTTATGATATAATAAATTGATAATCAGTTTGCTATTAGGTGCTATGTTTTGCAAAAACATAGCCTAAAGTGTGCCCATACAGAGCACTTCAAGTTTGCAGGGATTAAACCCATAGTTTGCAGGGATTAAACTGTCAGTTTGCAGGGACTAAACTCCCATTCCCCTTACGAGAAACCATGCTTCATGTACCGATAAAACTGAATTAGTACCATTTTGTTGAAATTATTTGCAATAATATTTGCGTAATTCAGATATTTTGTGTAACTTTGTACCCATGAAGATAACTAAAATAAACACAAAGACGGGCAAGGCTAATGCCCCCGTCTCAACAGAACTTAGCGCCATCGTGGAGCGTATGCGCTCGCCAGAGATCAAAGCCGCCGCTGACAGGATTGCATCGCTCACCTTGCAGTCGCGCCTGGTGATGGAACAGGGCGCCCCTCGCTATAGCATCAGCGACGTGGAACTGCTGCCGTATCTCATCTTTTCTGCCACCTTCGGCAAAGACGGTCTTTCAAAGCCCATCCGCTTCACCTCGTTGGTGCTGCTCGACATCCCCTGTCCGCAGGGTATCACGCAGATCCGCGAGTTGAAGCAGCGCGTGCGACAGATACCCTACACGATGCTGGCCTTTGCGGGCGTCAGCGGTGTAACGCTCAAGGTGGTCGTCAGGTGTCGTTACGCCAATGCCGAAGCCCTCGATGTGGATGATTACACGGCCTTTTTGCGTGATGCCCACGAGAGTGCAGCCCGCCTGTATACGGCGCTGGCTAAGTGCGACCTCTACGTCGAGGAGATGCAGCTCACCAATGGCTGTCGCATGAGTTATGATCCCCAGCTCTATTATAACCCCGAGGCCGAAGTGCTGCCCGTGGTCCGCGAACAGAAGGCCGATCCGCTGGCGCCATACGAGGGCGCTAAGACAGACGACTACGGCAACGTCAACCATGATATCGATCTCGCGGAGCGTCAGCGCATCGAACTGGAGTATCAGGTGTGTCTCTCGAAGGCCATCGACGATGGCGGCGATGATGCGGAGAAGTGCCTCCAGATGCTTGCCGACTATTGCAACAAGGCCCGTCTGCCGGAAGAGGGCTGCACGGCGAGGGCCTCGTGGAACGCTCGTTTCAAGTCGCTTGGAGAAGATGTCGTGAGGAAGACTTTCCGTAATTCATATAAAAAAGCTTACAATGGCATCCCCGTCTCGCAGATGAACGAGAAGGAGCGCATCATGCGGAGCATCGAGGATTTCCTCTCCCGCCGTTACGAGTTGCGCTACAATGTGGTGAAGGGTATCACGGAGTTTCGGCCTAACGACCTGCGGTTCAAACAGTGGAAACCGCTGACAGACAGAGAGTTGAAGAGCCTGGTGGTTGAGGAGATGAAGGAGGGCGGCGAGAGTTGGATGAACGATATCCGCACCTATATCGAGAGTGCCCATGTCGAGGATTACAATCCCATCCTCGAATTTCTGGCGGGCTGTGGTGCCTGGGATCGCAAGCACAACTATATCGAGGACTTCGCGCGTCGTCTGCCCACCACATTCGAGCACTGGCCCAAGTATTTCCATCGCTGGTTCCTGGCGATGGTGGCCCAGGCGCTGAACCTCAACAAGGATTACGGCAACTCGATGGTGCCTATGCTCATCGGCGAACAGGGCTATCTGAAGACGCAGTTCTGCAATCATATCCTGCCGGAATCCATGCGCGAATACTATATGAAGGATATCAAGATGGACAATGCCGAGCAGGTGGAGCGCGTGTTGGGGCGTATGTGGCTCGTGAATATCGATGAGTACGACTCGAAGACGCAGCGCGAGCAGGCGAAGATCAAAAGATTGCTCACGGAGAAGGAGGTTCAGACCCGCAAGATGCGCTCAGACCAGTACACCTTGACGCCGCGACTTTGTTCGTTTATCGCCACCACCAACGATGTGACCCCTCTGCCCTCTGGCGACGGCACGCGCCGATACCTCTGTGTGGAGGTGACGGGCAAGGTGGATATGAGCGGGCGTATCCCTTACAAGCAGATGTTCGCTCAGGCCGTAGCTGAATTGCACCAGCCCGATTGCGTCTATTGGTTTACTGCGGAGGATGAGCAGGAGATCCAGCGCCACAATCGTCAGTACCAGCAGGAGTCTGCCCCCGAAATGGTGCTCTCGGAGCTATTTGAACCAACACTCAAGCACAGTAAGGAATGCTTCTGGACAGCGACGGCCATCCAGAAAGAACTCGGCAACCACCTGAAAACCAGCGATGTGCCGAATCTCACAGTCTTGGGTAAAGCCATCAAGAAGCTCCGTTGGAAGCGTTGCAAGAACGGCAATGTCAGAGGCTATTACCTCCACCTCCGCAAAGCGGCACAGTAAGGGCGCGGTTAGTATCATGTTTTCTCAAAACCTAGCCGCATGTATACCACTTATATTCAACTAAATACATCAAAAAGCGCCTTAGGCGCCTATGTTATTATGATGTGTGTCATGCGTGGCCGCTAAACCTTGGAGATAACCTACATATCATGGGCCTGGAACAACCCAAGGAAATGACGGGCAAGTGACTCGTTAAAGACTAATCTTAAAACAAAAAAGCCATCCAAACGGATGGCTTTTAAAAGTGGAGTTACTGAGTTACTTGTCGAGTTCGGCAAGGTTCTGGGCGATCATCTCGTCGGTGACGGTATAGTTCTGCAAGTCGCCCTTGATGAAGGCTTCGTAGCTCGGCATGTCGATGAGACCGTGACCTGAGAGGTTGAAGAGGATGACCTTCTCTTCGCCTGTCTCCTTGCACTTGTTGGCCTCGCGGATAGTGGCTGCGATGGCGTGGGTGCTCTCAGGAGCAGGGATGATACCCTCTGTGCGGGCGAAGAGCATACCTGCCTCGAAGGTCTCGAGCTGAGGAATGTCGACACCGTGCATGTAGCCATCCTTGATGAGCTGGGAGATAATCATGCCGGCACCATGATAGCGCAGACCACCAGCGTGGATGTTCGAGGGCTTGAAGTTATGGCCCAGGGTGTACATCGGCAGAAGCGGGGTGTAGCCTGCCTCGTCGCCGAAGTCGTAGCGGAACTGGCCGCGCGTGAGCTTCGGGCAGCTGTCGGGCTCGGCTGCGATGAACTCTGTGGTCTTGCCGTCCTTCAGGTTGTGGCGCATGAAGGGGAAGGAGATGCCGCCAAAGTTGGAGCCGCCGCCGAAGCAGCCAATCACGATATCTGGATACTCGCCTGCCATTGCCATCTGCTTCTCTGCCTCCAGGCCGATGATGGTCTGGTGGAGACCTACGTGATTGAGCACGGAACCCAGCGTATATTTACAATTAGGTGTGGTGGTAGCCAGTTCGACAGCCTCGGAGATAGCTGTTCCCAGAGAGCCGCTGTGGGTGGGATCCTTCGTAAGGATATCCTTACCAGCGCGGGTAGACATTGAGGGAGACCCTGTTACGACAGCTCCGAAGGTGCGCATGATCGAGGAACGGTAAGGCTTCTGCTGCATGGTGATCTTCACCTGATAGACAGCACAGTCGAGTCCGTAGATCTTGGCAGCATAGCTGAGGGCAGCACCCCACTGGCCTGCACCTGTCTCGGTGGTGACGTTCGTGGTGCCTTCCTGCTTGGCATAGTAGCACTGGGGCAGGGCAGAGTTGATCTTATGCGAGCCCAGCGGGTTGGTACTCTCGTTCTTGAAATAGATATGGGCTGGTGTGCCGAGTGCCTCTTCGAGGGCATAAGCACGCACCAAAGGTGTAGAACGGTAGTATTTATATTTTTCGAGCACATCCTCGGGTATGTCGATCCATGCATGTTCTGTATCCAGTTCCTGTACACAACATTCACGGGGGAAGATGTGTGCCAGGTCGTCGACGCCGAGCGGCTGCTTGGTTACTGGGTGAATCGGCGGCATGGGTTTATTGGGCATGTCTGCCTGAATATTGTACCACTGTGTAGGAATCTCACTCTCTTGGAGGATGAATTTTTTTTGTTTAGCCATAATTATAAAGTTTAGGATTGGTGATATCCGTGTGCAAAGGTACAAAAAAAAGAGAAAAGAGACGCGTGAAAGTGGAAAAATGTGCGTCTCTATGTTGTTTTTTGTTGCAAACTGTCAAGATATTCCTTGGGTTGCATGCCAAAGTGTTTCTTGAAACAGGTAGAGAAATAGCGTGGATCCTTGAATCCGACGCGATAGGCAAGGTCGCTGACGCGGATGTTGGGGTTCTCTTCTGCCAGACGGCTGGCTTCCTTCATACGGATATCGCGGATGAAACTCGACACGTTGAGTCCCGTGATGGAGCGTAACTTATTATATAAGGTGGAAGTGCTGGTGCCCATCTCGGCGGCCAGACCATCGCGGTCGTAGTTTTCGTCTTCGATATGATTATATACGAATGACAAGGCACGATTGAGGAATTCCTCGTCGGGCGAAGAGACTTTCTCGGGCTTTTGCATCGTCTCTTCCATCGTCTGCATGCTGAATTCCCGCTGAATACGCCTGCGGTTCTCGATGATATTGTCGATGCGGAGCTTCAGGTCGCCGATGCGGAATGGTTTCTTCAGGTATTCATCGGCTCCAGCGCGCAGTCCTTCCTCGATGTCTTCCTCCTGGGTCTTAGCCGTCAGCAGGATGATGGGCAGATAGTTGTAGTTTTCATCGGACTTTAGCACCTTTGTCAGTTCATAGCCGTCCATCTCAGGCATCATCACGTCGGATACGATCAGGTCAAGCCCCTTCTCATGGATAATCTTGAGGGCTTCGACACCGTTGCTGGCCAGATAGACCTTATACTGCGACTTCAGTGCCTGCTTCATCAACATGAGCAGCTCGACGTTGTCTTCCACGACAAGCAGCCTGTAGACATCTCTGTCGTCGTCCTCGTTTGCTTCTATAGTGTCTTCAATAATGTCTTCATTGACATCAGGGATAGCGGGGTTGAAGTCGATGATGGCATTCTTCGGTGCAGAAAGGTCGATATTCTGCTTGTCGTAGATCTGTTCTGGGGTGAATGCCTCTTTATAAATAGGTAATGTAATGGTGAAGGTGGTGCCTTTTCCCACTTCGCTCTTGCAGGTGATGGTGCCATGATGCAGAAAGACAAGGTCGCGTGTAAGTGCCAGCCCCAATCCTGTACCAATGGTGTGATGCTGGCGATAGTCGCCGTCGAGGAATCGTTTGAAGAGCACTTTCTGCTTATCCTCTGGAATGCCGTCGCCCGTATCGCTTACTTCAATGATGATATGGTCATAGGTGCTGTTTGTCATCGCGTTGAGGCTTACTTCTCCTCCTTCATGACAGTATTTAGCGGCATTCGACAGCAGATTGTAGATGATCTTGTCGAGTTTGTCGGTGTCTATCCATCCCATCATGCTCTCTGGGTTACAGTTGACGGTAAACTTCATGTGTTTCTTGAGGATGAGCGGCTCCAGACATTCAGCCGTCTCGTAAACATAGCGCATCACATCGCCCTGGGCCACGAGCAATTTCAGTTCTCCCTCCTCCGATTTGCTTGTTTCTAGAATCTGCTGGAGTAGTCGGACCATACGCTGGATGTTTATCTGCATCATATCGTAGTCGCGTCCGAACTTGGGTTCTTCCTCGCGCAGCTTGTCTACGGAAGCGGAAATAACGGTGAGTGGTGTCAGCAGTTCATGGGTGATATTCGTGAAAATGGCACTCATCTGCAAACGGCGCCGCACACGCATGCTACGCAGGTACAAATTTCTACCTACGAAGAAGATAATGGTAAGAATTGCCAGTATCACTAGGATTAATAGTAGTATGCGTGAGCCCATATTATGGTTGAAATTCGGTGCAAATATAATGTTTTTATTTCAAAAACAACTAATTTATCCCTAAAAACAGCGCAAAAACCCACTCAAAATGTTTAAAATCCGTGAATAAAGGTTCAAAATGCGTCAAATCACGCATTTTGAACATCAAAAAACGCAGGCTGAACATCGTTTTGAAATAATGGTCGTATCTTTGCATCAGAAAAAGATTTTAATGGTTAAGGTTTATGGTTGATTAATTTAGTTTTTTAAGTAAATTTAAAGGAAAAGGCTCGTTGTGAAACGAGCCTTTTCTGATGGTTATACGATTGGATCTTTATCTGTTCAACAGGAAACGTTCAGCCTCGATGGCTGCCTGACAGCCAGAACCTGCAGCAGAGATAGCCTGACGATAGACAGGGTCTGCGCAGTCACCTGCAACAAACACACCTGGAATCTTCGTTTTAGGCGTACCGTCGATCTTCTTCAGATATCCCACCTCGTCCATTTCCAGCCAATCCTTGAAGATATCAGTGTTTGGCTTATGGCCTATGGCCAGGAAGAAGCCATCGATGGCAATATCGACCTTTTCTTCATCGGGCTCGCCCTTGCGCTTTACAAGATGCGCACCCTCCACACCGTTTTCGCCGAAGAGGCCGATGGTGTTGTGCTCGAAGAGAATTTCGATATTCTCACGCTCTCTGACACGCTGCTGCATCACCTGAGATGCACGAAGGAAGGGCTTGCGCACGATGAGATAGACCTTCTTTGCCAGACCAGAGAGGTAGAGCGCATCTTCGCAGGCTGTGTCGCCGCCTCCTACCACAGCTACGGTTTTCTTGCGATAGAAGAAACCGTCGCAGGTGGCACAGGCAGAAACTCCCTGTCCGTTATATTTGCGCTCATCGTCGAGTCCGAGATATTTGGCAGAGGCACCAGTGGCGATGATAACTGTATCTGCTTCAATCTCAGTACCGTCATCAGCGGTACAAACGTATGGTGCCTTGGAGAAGTCTACCTTTACAATCTCTCCATTACGGATGTCGGTACCAAAACGCTGTGCCTGCTCGAGCAGGTCCATCATCATCTGGTTGCCGTCGACGCCCTGCGGGTAGCCAGGGAAATTCTCCACTTCAGTGGTCTGAGTGAGCTGACCACCAGGCTGCATGCCGCTGTACTCAATGGGGCTGAGGTTGGCGCGGCTAGCATAAATAGCAGCGGTGTACCCTGCGGGACCGCTGCCAATGATTAAGCACTTGGTACGTTCCATGCTGTTATTTCAGTAGTTCTTCGATTTGACTGGCGATTTTGTCGATGTTCTCAGTAGGTTCAAAGCGGGCCACCACCTGTCCTTTCTTATTAATAAGGAACTTGGTGAAATTCCACTTGATGTCGGGCTTCTGCTTGTAGTCGGGGTCTTCCTTCGACAGCATATCATCGAGAATCGGCGCAATCTTGTGATTCATATCCCATCCTGCGAAACCTTTCTGCTCCTGGAGGAACTTGTAAAGGGGATCGGCATCCTCACCGTTGACTTTAATTTTCTTGAAGCGGGGAAAGTCTGTGCCGAAGTTCAGCTTACAGAACTCGTGGATGCTCTCGTCGGTACCTGGAGCCTGCTGCCCGAACTGGTTGCAGGGGAAGTCGAGAATCTCGAATCCCTGAGCATGGTACTTCTTGTAAAGTGCCTCAAGCTCGTCGTATTGCGGGGTGAATCCACACTTGGTTGCTGTATTGACAATCAGCAACACCTCATTGGCGTATTCCTTCAAGGATACGTCCTTACCTTTTCTGTCCTTGACAGTAAACTCGTAAACGGTTTTCATTTTAAATTAGTATCATGTTAAGTACTTGGGGACAAAGATACAAAAAAGAAGTGAAAACAAGCACGTTTTCACTTTTTTTTACCAAATAAAAAGATGCGGCCAGGCATATGCAACTACCAGGACGCATCTTTTAATACTTTTGCGGTTGTTATCTTACTTCTTCGCAGCCTTGACTTTCAGTCGAGCCTGCTATCGCTCGGCAAACTGAAAGCAAGCTTTCGTATGCTCTTACTTCTTCGCAGCCTTACCGTAGCGGCTCATGAACTTATCAACACGACCTGCGGTGTCAACGAGCTTGCTCTTACCAGTATAGAACGGGTGAGAGGTGCTGGAGATTTCGACTTTTACCACTGGGTAAGTTTCGCCTTCGAACTCTACGGTGTCATTCGTCTTTGCAGTAGACTTCGTAAGGAACATATCGCCGTTGGACATATCCTTGAATACGACGGGGCGATAGTTGTCTGGATGAATACCTTTTTTCATTTTGAGTTAAAATATTAATGTTTAAAATACGATTTCACACTTTTGGGCTGCAAAGGTACGAATAATTTTTGATTCCACAAACTTTTTGTGCCTTTTTCTTTGTCTGCTCGGATTATTTTGCTAAATTTGCAGTCAGAAACTAAAAAATGGAACTATGATTATTATTGGAATTGCAGGTGGCTCAGGCTCTGGTAAGACCACCGTCGTCAAGCGTATCGCCAAGGCACTGCCGCCTCATTGTGTAGCCGTTGTACCCCTCGACTCGTATTATAATGATACGACGGAACTGACGCCCGAGCAGCGCAAACAGATCAATTTCGACCATCCCGATGCCTTCGACTGGAAACTGCTGACGGAACATATCAAGAAACTCAAGAACGGTGAGGCCGTCGAGCAACCCACCTATTCCTATGTCATCTCCAACCGCCTGCCTGAGACTGTCCATGTGGATCCTAAACCCGTCATTATCTTGGAGGGTATCATGACGCTGCACTACAAGAAACTGCGTGACATGATGGATCTGAAGATCTTCGTGGATACCGACAGCGACGTGAGACTTATCCGCAATATCCGTCGAGACGTTGTGGAGCGTGGCCGAACTGTCGATATGGTACTCGACCATTATGAGAACGACGTCAAGCCCATGCACGAGCAGTTTATCGAACCAACCAAGAAATTTGCCGATCTTATTATCCCATGGGGACGTGAGAATAAGCGTGGCATCGATATCCTGAGAACTTATATCTCGGGATTCGCTGAAGAAGTTATCGAAAAGATGCGGAAATGACCTGTCCTAGCGGGTTACCGGCAGATTGTCGTCGGAACTGGCGTCTTCTTCTTCTGTAGCCTCTGTAGCCTCGGTGATAGCCGGGGTTTCTTCGATGATCTCTTCTGCCACGGGAATCTCCTGTGCCTGCTTAAGCTTACGCTTGTCGGAATAGAATTTCATGGAATTGATCATCTCTGTGACACCATAGAGGAGTGAGCACCAGCCCAAGATGAGCATTGCCAAACTGACAGGTACCATGGGTTTGATGATCACATAGAGGCCGATAATCAGGATGACCGATGGGAATATCCAGTAGCCAAAGCCGATTTTCCCGTATTTACGGGCATTCACCAGGTTCATATACTGGTTGATTGCACCCAAGATGAGGATAGCGCCGATGATATACATCAGAGCCGTAATGAACACATTGGGCGTCAGTGCCAACAACGCACCGAGAATGATGCTTCCCACACCTACGAGGGGGAATGTCGGCTTTTCTCCAGAAATAACATTGCCTGCAGCATCTGTGATCTTATACTCCGATACATTTTTCCTGGCGTTCATATAGACAACCAAGGATATGATGCCCGATAAGAGGAACAGCACACCAATGGCAACGGTAATCCACGTTACCGTATTATCTGGGTATTTTATAAGTAGAATACCAATAGCGATGGCGCTAATGGAACGGAAAAGCGAGCTTTGTAATATCTTCATTTTTCTAAATGGTTCTTGTTTAACGATGCAAAAATAATAAAATATGGTGTAAATAGCAAATTATTCAGTATTTTTGCACAAATTTTAAATAATGATGACAACTTTATACTTAGTCAGACATGGTGAGACGGTGGATAATGCCCGACAGATTATGCAGGGGCAGACACAGGGAGAACTCAATGAGAATGGCATCCGTCAAGCAGAACAGGTGCGCGACGAATGGGCAGACCGTCCTCTGGATGCAATTGTCGCCAGCGACTTGAAGCGTTCCGTCGATACGGCTAGCATCATCGCAGTGCCCCATCACCTGAAAGTGGAAACGACGCCCCTTTTGCGGGAACGCGACTGGGGCGGATTTACGGGTCGTTATATCCCAGACCTGAAGGGAGAAGTGTGGCCTGATGACATAGAGACATTAGAAAACCTTCTTTCCCGGGCAAGCGAGTTCATCGCTTATATCAGAGATACCTATCCAGGAAAGAAGGTGCTGGCTGTAGGCCATGGGATTATCAACAAGGCCATCCAGGCAGTATATTATAAGAAACCAATGAGCGAAGTGCAACGCATGATGAATGCTGAGGTGCGGGTGTTGGAACTCTGAATTAACGATGTCCGCCCATTCTTGCACCACCACTATGTCCGTGAGAGCCACCGCCGTGGGAACCGCCATGTGAACTGAAACCGCCACCGTGAGATCCGCCACTGCGAGAACCACCGAAGCTGCCGCCACTGCGTGAACCGCTGAAGCTGCCGCCACTACGTGAACCGCTGAAGCTGCCACCATGTCCTCCGTTGCGTGAACCGCTGAAGTTGCTGCTATTGTTGCGCATTTCGCTATGGCGGACGTCATTGTTCCTCATTTCGTTATGGCGGATGCCATTGTTACGTACCTCGCGGTCGCCACGATAGCCGCTGAAGTTGCCGCTACCACTTCTGTTTCCGTGGTGCTCAATCCTTCTTTCGCCATGATTCTCGAATCTTCTGTTTCCATGATTCTCTATCCTGCTGTGTCCACCGCCAGGATGCCCCGTGATACGTGTTGAGCTGTGACGAGGTCCGCGATAGTCTCCACGATTCCAACGGTCATGCATGCCGAAGTGGGCTCTGTGTGCGATACGGTAGTGGTTGCTGTGGCCGTGATAGTACCCATGCACTCCATGACGGTGCCAGGCATGGCCTCCACGATAGGTTACATAGAAATGCGGACGTCCGAAATAGTAGTAGTCACGATGGGGGTAGCGTAGATAGACACCAAAGTGCCAGTAACCTGCGTCCCAGTAGAGTGGGCGATAGAAATAGCTGGCTGCTATAAAAGCATTCCACTGCCAGTCTAACAGGATATAACTCAAGTCGAGGTTGCGACGCTCCCAGTAGACACCATAGACATCGTCTCGGCTTGTTACACCCATCAGATAGTCAAGGTTGATCTCGTATGCTGCCTCGTACTGCTCATCAGTCAGATTCAGTTCATACGCCATCTTGTCAGTGAGGAACAGGGCCTCTCGGCGAGCCTGCTCATAACTCATTGCGTTTGCTGAGATGGTAACTGTTAACATCATCAGTGCGAAAAGTAACTTCTTCATAATCTTATCTCTTTTTTAGTTATTTAATCCCAGTATGATGGGTTCTTATTGTTTCACGATGCAAAGAAACAACAAAAATTGTATCTAAGCAAAGGATTTTCCCTAAGCAAGATGGGGAAAATCCCTATAAGTGATTATTATTCGTTTTTTTTTTGTAATTTTGCCCCCAAGAATCAAACGAAACCGTATAAATGAGGTGTTTACTGTCTATATTATTAATAATGTGGAGCCATACAGCTGTCATGGGGCAGGATCGTTCGCTTTTCGACAGCCTGCAGTATAAGGCGGAGTTGCAAGCTACACTATCAGGTGGAGACCATACCCCGTTATGGCTGAATGCCAATAAGTATGGTCTGAGCTCTCTGAAGAAGGCTAATGGCTATGTGCGAGGTGCTATCGAACGTCCACTGGCTTTGGATAATGGTCGTCGTTGGGGTATTGGCTATGGTGCCGACATCGCCTTGGCGGCAGGTTTTACGGGTACCCTTGTCGTTCAGCAAGCTTATGTGGAAGCCCGTTGGCTGAAGGGTGTCCTTACCGTGGGTGCCAAGGAACATCCGATGGAGCTGAAGAATCAGGAACTCAGCTCGGGCTCACAGACCTTTGGTATCAATGCCCGTCCTGTGCCACAGGTAAGACTGGCATTGCCCGACTATTGGATCATTCCATACACGAAAAGATGGTTGGCTATCAAGGGCCATATCGCCTACGGTAGGACTACCGACGACAAGTGGCAGAAAGATTTTACCAACCAACAGCATAAATATACCGAGGGTGCATTATATCACTCCAAGGCAGGTTATCTGAAGATTGGTAATCCCGAGGATGTCTTGTTCTCTGTGGAGTTGGGAGCAGAGTTGGCCACCCAGTTCGGAGGAAAATCATATCGTTTCCATTCAGACGGTACCCCTGAAGAAGTCATCGTTCAGGAAGGAGGATTGAAAGGTATGCTGCGGGCTTTTATCCCAGGTGGAAAAGATACCGTTGATGATGAATATACGGGTGGTGCAGGAAATAGTTTGGGCAGTTGGTTGGCACGTTTCAATTTCGACTGCGAAGAGTGGGGCTTCAGTTTCTATGCCGACCATTTCTTTGAAGACCATTCCTCCATGCTGTTCATGGATTATAATGGATATGGTGAAGGCTCAGAGTGGAATGTCAAAAAGAACCGCCGGTATTTCTTGTACGCCTTGAAGGATATACAATTGGGTGTCGAGATCCGTTTAGTGGATGCACCTTGGCTAAATAACATCCTGTTTGAGTATTTCTATTCCAAATACCAGAGTGGTCCTGTGTACCATGACCACGACGAAGTCATCTCTGACCACATAGGCGGACAGGACAATTTCTATAACCACAGCCTTTATACAGGCTGGCAGCATTGGGGACAGGTGATCGGTAATCCGCTTTTCCTGTCACCTATTTATAATTCTGATCAGACGATAGAGGTAAAGAACAACCGTAGTAATGCTTTCCATTTCGGATTCTGTGGCGATCCTATCCCCGGGTTGCATTACCGTGTCCTAGGAACCTATCTGAAAGGTTTTGGCACTTACGACACCCCATACACGGAACCTCGTAAGAATTTCTCCATCCTTTCCGAAGTCACCTATACCTTTGCAAACACTTCCAAGCTGAAGGGTTGGAGCATGAGAGGTGCTTTGGGAATGGATTTCGGCAAATTGTTGGGTGATAATTATGGCGTTCAATTGACAATCGCCAAGACGGGTATTATTAAAAGGAATAGGAAATGAAGAAACTATTATCTATACTGGCACTTGGTATGCTAATGGTTTCCTGTGAATTGGAAACATCAGGGAATAAGGAACTGGACGGCTATTGGCAGATGGATCAGGTGGATACTTTGTCTACGGGTGGTGTCGCTGATACTCGTGAGGCTCTTGTGTTCTGGGGCATCCAAGGTAAGTTGCTGCAGATCCGATTCTCTGAGGGTGGTAATTTCCTGGGTGAGGGCTTGTTCTTCAGGTTTAATAGAGACGGCAGCTACCTGACGCTCCATTCTCCTGTCCTTCACCATCTTTACGAGACGGATGAACCTATTGAAGATGTGGAAATACTCAAACCTTTTGGCATCTTCAACTTGGAAGAGGTCTTTTATCTCGAAGTCTTGAATGATGATGTGTTGGTTGTGTCCAACGATAATCTTCGTCTGCACTTCCGAAGGTATTAGAAGTGCCTGCCGCTGATGATGCTGAAGAACGTCTGCACCAGAATCTTGAGGTCGAGCCAGAGTGAACAGTGCTCCAGATAGTATAAGTCCATTTCCAGACGAATGAGCATCTTCTCCATAGTGTCGGTATAGCCGTTGTGGAGTGTGGCATAGCTGGTCACACCTGGCCGCAGGGCATAAAGCCGTTCATAACGTGGATCGTGCTCCATAATCTTGTCGATATAGTATTTCCGTTCCGGTCGTGGTCCGATGAAAGCCATATCACCAATGGCCACATTCCAGAGTTGTGGCAGTTCGTCAAGATGATGGTTCCTCAGAAACTTTCCGACTCGCGTGAGACGCTGGTCGTTCCCATGTTGGAAGAGCAACGGCTCTTCGTCTTCAGCGTTGACCTCCATACTGCGGAACTTATAGATATAGAAAGGTTTTCCTCCCAGGCCGATACGCTCTTGCTTGAAAATTGCAGGCCCGCCGTCTTCCAGTCGGACTGCGAAGTAGCATATCAGCAACAGTGGCGAGAAGAGGACGAGGCAGATAACTGCGATACAGAAGTCAAGGGCTCTTTTCATAAGGTTTCGTCTAGTTTTTCGAAAACAGAATTGTTGCTCTTGTATTCCGGCACGATCTGCTTCATCTTTTTGACTGTAGCGGTCTCGTCAATCGTCTCACTGATGTTCTGCAGCTCGTCGATATCCTTGCAAACAGCCTCATAATCGTATTCCCTGACACTCGCGATGCGTATCTTATTGTGGAATGAGGGCTTGGTGGTCTCAGCCACATTCAACAACTCTTCATGGAGCTTTTCTCCTTCACGCAGCCCTGTGTATTCAATCTCTACATCCTTGGCACCAGATAGCTGGATCATCCGTTTTGCCAGATCGTCAATCCTAACAGATTTCCCCATGTCGAAGATGAAAATCTCGCCACCATGTCCCTTTGTTCCTGCCTCTAGTACCAGTTTGCAGGCTTCAGGAATGAGCATGAAGTACCGAGTAACCTCACGATCCGTTACTGTGACGGGGCCACCATTCTTTATCTGTTCTTCGAATAGTGGGATCACAGAACCGTTAGAGCCAAGCACATTGCCGAAGCGAGTCGTGACAAATTGGGTCACGCCTTCCACTTTTCCTTCCTTGATGGCCTTGTCGAGACTCTGAACGTAGATTTCGCAGATACGTTTCGAACAGCCCATGACGTTAGTGGGGTTCACGGCCTTGTCAGTGGAAATCATCACGAACTTCTTAACCCCGTACTTGACGGCGAGGTCTGCTATTACGCGCGTACCATATATATTATTATGTACACTCTCACAGGGATTGTCTTCCAGCATCGGCACATGCTTATAGGCGGCAGCATGGAATACGTAGTCAGGACGATACTTTGCGAAAAGGGCATCCATGTGCTTCTTATGACAGATACTGGCTACCAGAATATGAGCCTGAATGTGGGGCCACTGCTTCTTTATCTTTAATCTGATCTCGTGCTGAGGTGTCTCGGCGGCATCAATCAGGATCAGATGGGCAGGCTCGAACTCACAGACTTGTCTGACGATTTCCTGACCGATACTGCCTGCTGACCCTGTAATCATGATACACTTACCAGTCAATTGCTTGCCAACATCTTTCATGTCGATGATGAATTCTTCGCGAGGCAGCAGGTCTTCGATGCTTATTTCTTTCAACTGGGGCATCAGGTCGTCGTCGTTCACCTCGTCCCATTCCTGTGCCTGCTGGGTCACGTAGATATGGATACCTGCCTTAATCAGGTCGTCGATTAAGTGTTCGTTGTTGCGAAAGGCCTCTTTCCTGTAGGGTGATACAATCAGCGCCTCAATACCTTCGTCGGTCATCGTTTGTATCAGGTTTTCGTCGAGTTTATGTACCTTGACACCCATCAGGATTTTATCTTCTACCGTCTTGTCGTCTGAAATGAAACCCTTCAGGTCGAACCTGGTGGGATTCTCGTTTCTGATGTGTTTGGCAATGGCAATACCGCCAAGTTTTACACCGTAGATATAGGCATATTTGGAGTTGATGCTGCGCAGCGATACATCGTAGATGGTCTTCACACCGATACGCACCATCCACAACAGACAGGTACCCAGAAGTGTTGAGACTATAATGTTTACTGGCGAAATGTGGGTAAAGTCTTGTTGCCCGGAGAATAAGAAAGAAGTGCCTAGCGACAGCACCAGTCCTACCAGCATGGCATAGCCCACCTTCTTCAGGTCGACGAACGAGGAATATCTCAGGATGCCTGAATACGTGCGGAACAGACGGAAGCCGATGATATAGAATATCAGATAGGTGAGGATGCTGACGGAGATGCCACTGAAATAGAACACCAGATCCTTCCTGCCATGAATATGCAGATAAATCAGCAGATAAGAGGCAAACACAAGGGTGCAGTCCATCAGGAAGATGCCCCAGAAAGGCAGCGATTTTCTGTTGAAGTACCAGTTGATCAGTTTGTGGAAGAAAGCCCCGATGCTGGCGATGCTCTTGAAGGTGAGGAAGATTATCTTGAAATACTCTTTCACACTCTGGTGCTCAATGTATTTCATGTTCAGCTTGATCTTGTCGGGCATCACTTGCTCGATATAGATACGGTCAGGATCCTTGGCATTGCCCAGAATCTCATTCTCGTTGACATATTCTATCGAAGCGTAGTCGGTAATTCCCGGCTTGACGCTCAGCACCTTACGCTGTTCCTCGGTGTACATCTCCACATATTTCCGCACTTCCGGACGAGGCCCCACAAGACTCATGTCACCTTTAAGCACATTAAGGAGCTGGGGTAGTTCGTCGAATTTGTATTTGCGGATGAAATAGCCGATGCGGGTGATGCGGCTGTCATGACTGCCTATCGTGATAAGCCCCTGATTGTCTGACCCTATCCGCATGGAACGGAACTTGTAGAGTCCGAAAGGTTTGCCGTCTTTTCCGATGCGTTCTTGGATATAGAAACCAGGTCCTTTGCTTTCCAGTCTGATCAACAGATAGATAACCAGGAACACAGGTGAGAGCACCAATAGTCCCAGGGCCGAAAAGAATATGTCGAAGAATCTGATCAATGTATGATATCCTTGAAGTTCGTCAGTAAGTAATCTACTTGCTCGTCAGTCAGCTTCGTGTGCAGCGGAAGAGTAACCTCGTTCATGAACTGGTTGTAGGCATTCGGATAATCGTTGATGTCGAAGCCCAGGTTCTTATAGGCCGTCAGCATGGGCAGCGGCTTGAAATGCACATTGCAGGCAATATCGCGTTCTGCCATCTTGACAATAACTTCGTTTCGATACTGTGAGTCCCGTCCAAGCAGTCTTACCTGATAGAGATGCCCCGACGAGGTGTGCTCGCTTGTAAAGTGGTCACGCACCTGAACGTCCAGTCCTTCCAGCGCCTGGTTGTAGCGCTCGATGAGTTGTCGGCGTCTGGCGAGCATAGCTGGATAGCGTTTCATCTGTACTAGTCCGATGGCAGCCGTCAGATCGGTCATGTTGCTTTTATAGGCAGGAGTCAGTACGTCATATTCCCAAGCGCCAAGCTGGGTCTTGGCCAGCGCATCCTTGCTCTGACCATGAAGCGAGTTCAACTGGAATTGGGCGTAAAGCCATTCATCGTCGATGCCTGCCAGTGGCCGCCAGGTCAGCGCTCCGCCTTCTGCTGTGGTGAAGTTCTTCACGGCATGGAACGAGAATGATGTGAAGTCGGTAACTGATCCCACCATCTGATCGCGCCATTTCGCTCCGAAGGCATGAGCCGCATCATCTATGACAACTACGTGCCCCACTGCTTCCTGCAATGCATTTGCAGGTCTGAACAGGTGCTTCTTACTCTCTGCGACAGCCATTACCCGGGCATAATCGCAGGGAACACCGCCAATATCTACGGGAATCACCACCTTCGTCCGTTCATTGATTGCTTCTGCCAGCTGGTCGTAGTCCATCTCGTAAGAGTCGGGCTGTGTGTCTATCAGCACCAGTTTTGCACCGACATGACACACCGGACTGGCAGTTGCCGTATAGGTATAGGCCGATGTAATCACTTCGTCGCCTGGGCCGATACCCAGCATGCGAAGGATAGACTCCAGACAGGCAGTAGCCGAACTCTGGCATACCACCTTTTTCGTGTGACAGAATTCAGCAATCTGTCGCTCAAATTCCTTGGTGCGTGGTCCGGTCGTTATCCAGCCTGAAAGCAGCGCGTCGGCTACCTCCTTCACTTCCTGTTCAGTAATATCTGGTGGAGAGAAAGATATCTTCATAGGCTATCTGTTCGGTTGTACATTAATTGATTTATAACCCATGACGAGTCCTCTCAGATAACCGAAGCCATAGCTCAGGTGGATATTAAAGAACACGTAGGGCATCAGCAGAATCAGCAGTGGCTGATAAGTGCGGATAGCACTCATGCCACCTACCACGAGACCGATGATGAGATATAACATTATCATGGCCAGATAGATATTCAGTACAAAGGGTGAGAAGATACTGGCAATTCCTCCCAGCACTAAGGCCAACAGGAACAACAACGGGAAGAACTGACGCGCCGTTGCCGGGGAACCCAGCTTCTTGTTGACTAGCGGCTTGTAAAGACCGTATTGGTAATACATGTGCCGCATCTTGCTGATGGTGTCTCTCGCCGTATAATTGATGATTACCTGTGGGATCAGATAAATTTTGCCGCCCAGGTTCTGCAGACGGCCGTTAAACTCGTCATCCTGGTTACGCACCAGATCTGTGTCGAATGGTCCTGTCTTCTCAAACACCTCACGCTTATAGCAGCCAAAGGGCACTGTGTCGGTTTCCATAATCTTTGAGGCACCGATCTTGTGCATGGAGCCGCCCACACCGAAGGGGTGACTCGAGGCGAGTGCAATTGCCTGACAGATGGGTGTGTCTTTGGCTGGCTGTGTGTTCCATACACCTCCCACGTTGTCAGCATTCAGTTCGTAAAGGTATCTTACGAGTTCCGAAATGTAGTTGGTAGGGTAGGTGCAGTGACCGTCAAGTCGCATAATCACTTCTCCTGTCGACTCCTCCAGCCCCTTGTTCAGGGCATATGGAACAATGCGCTCAGGATTGTCGAGCAACTTGATGAATGGATATTTTTCAGCGTATTTGCTGACTATTTCACGGGTATTGTCAGTACTCCTGCCATCGATGAAGAGCACCTCGAGCTTATCCTGCGGATAGTCCTGCTCCAGAATCGACAGAATGCACCTTTCAATGAACTTCTCTTCATTGAAAAGCGGGCAAATGACTGATACTGTTCGAACGTTCATTTATACTTTAAACGTAGTTTTCTTGAAATTAGTGTGCAAAGGTAGTGTTTTTTTTGTAATTTAGGTTAAGTTTGCTTAAGAAAGATAGATATTATATCCATTTTTTGCTTTTGATCGCTTCTTCGAGCCACAATCTGCGCTCTTCGAACCATGCCTTTGCCTTTTCTATTGATTCTTCGACGGTAGTGGCCCGTCTGCCCCAGCGTTCTGTGTCGACCTTGAAGGCCTGATTCAGATTCTTACCTTCTTCAGATGCTGCCAGACGATCTAGATATGCGTAAAGTTTTATGAATAGCGAGTCTTTCTGGGCGTCCCACAGTTTCTCATAGGCTGTCGCCATCGATGTGTCTGAGCCGTTGGTGAGTAACCTGACAAAAAGTGGGTATCTGTGACTCTCCGACCATTCGCCAGGTGTCGACATAATCGCGTCGAAGTCCCACAAGTTGCCCATCTTTATCTTTGAATTGGGAGTGTTGTCGTATTTCGTCATGAAGATGTTTGAACCAAACCCATCGAAATTGCCTAGGATATCCTGGGCAAGTACCCATGCGGCAAATGACTCGACATCGATATATTCCTGATAGTGATTGTAGTCGATAAGCGCCTCTTCCATCTCGTCCATGTAGCCTTTCAGATAAGACACCTGTTCTGGCGTGATGTCTTCGGGATCAGGATATTTGAAGGTGTATTTCACCTCGGGTGTCTCTGTCATGCGTGTTTCAAAATACAGGTCTTCGTTCCACCAATAAGGGTCGAGTTCAAAGATATAACCTTCTTTTGATACGTCCAGGCGCGTAGCCTTGCGCTTTACCGATTCCATCAGCAGGTAAAGTCCGCGTGGGTCACCGTTCAGTTCCAGATACACGAATTTGTAGGCAGGGGTCCAGGGTAGACCTAGCAGTTCACTGACCTTCAGGCCGATAAGGGTGTTGAGCGAGGTCCGTTCGTCTGTGATGAGCACCCACTCTTTGTCTTCGTATTTCGCGTCGTTGCGCCCCAGCAGGTCTGCCTTCTTCTGTAATTTCAGTTTATACCCTTTCTTACGTTTGTAGGCGCTGGAGTTTCCTCTTATCTTGATTGTCACGCCTTTTTCGCTCTCCTGATAGTCTCCACTGCCGTATAGAGTCTGACCGTCTTGTACGATGACCATCTTCGCACCAACCTTGTTGGCGTTCCTGATGCTTTGTCCAAGACAGCCTTCAGGCGCCTGCACCAGTTCACAAGTAAGTTCCTCGCCATTTACCGTTTCTATCATAACGGTGGGCAATTCAGGGTTTTGCGGCACAGGTGAAGGTTCGCTATGATTGTTCTTGTCATCTTTACATCCTGCTGTCAACAATAGGATTGCCAGAAATGCAATGGTAAAGAATTTTTTGATGATATAGTTCATCGCCTTCAGGTTGTGCTGACAATAGACACTATGGGGCATTTTCCCGATTGAGACATGCTCTTTGTCGTTTACTCGGATGCTTGGTTCATATCTCACAGTCAAACCTGCTTGTCTGCAATTTTCGGCTAGGAATAGTTCCTCGCAGAACAGAAATATCGGGTAGTCGATCTTACCGCATTTTTGGAGATAGTGTTTCGTGAGGATAATCAGCGATCCGTGTCCGGCATAGATGGTGCCTGGTTCAGCCTGCGTATTGTATTTCTTCCTGCGATATGCCGTGTGATGATAGATGGTGTCGAGCAGGGGATACTGGTAGAATGCCTTCAGGATCTGCATCTTCCTGCGTGTCGGACGTGCCAGTCTCTGTGGGTTACGGTCTCTACCCTCTAATTGTGACCAGATGCGAGGGGCGATCCATCCCGTATCCTCAGGGCAGTCATAGGCAGCAAGGTTGATGAAGAAGTCCTCTGCCAGCGTCAAGTCCACGTTGCTCACGATTGCGTAGTCATATTCGGCCACGTCCACATCCTGCATCAGTTTTTTTACGGCTCCGAAATAACCGGGATTATCCGCCTCAGTGTTGTTCGCCACAAAGGTGTCTACCTGCACCTCTTCGCCTGCTTTCTTGGCAGCCGCCTCAATCGATGTGAGATACGCGTCGCGCTCCTTGTCCGAATGATATGATACGCAAAATATGGCTATTCGCTTCATGGTTTACAATGATAGTTATGTTTTACAGTCAGCCAAGTGAGCCATGAGAGAAGGCCCTGAAGCACAGATACACCCAGGTAGGCCCAGGCAAACTGGGTAATGGTGGTGGAGAATGCGAAGCTGACAACCATCACCACAAGACAGACACCTAGAATAATCGTGTTGTAAGGTATCACTGCTATGGCGTCGATAGGATTCCTGAAAAGCAGGTAGATTGCCTGTGGCAGGATAGCCAGAATCATGATGCGAGTGAGGTCGGTTGCCACCACGTAGCTCCCTGCAAACAGCAGATACGTCAGGAAACTTGTAAAGATATAGAGGATGAGCGTTATCAGTAGTGAGGCTCCCAGATAGAGAAGGGTCAGACGGTTGATAAGCCGATTGGCAGCCTTGATTTCACCCTTGGCAATGCACTCTGAGACGTAGGGCAGAAGGATGATGCCCATGAAGGAGAACAGCGGGGTGACCATTGTCACGAAAGTGATGCCTACCGAGTAGTAGGCCGTCGACTGCAGCCCCTGTGCGTTGCTGATGTATATCAGCGGGAAAGCCGAGAGCGAGAAGAGGAAGAAGTCTGCCAACAGTCGTCCAGAAGAGTACTTTATGATGGTGTTCAGGTGCGATGTGAGTGGCGTGTCTGATGCGAAGGTGCCGTTACGCCGTGAAAACAGCCATAGTTCCCTGCCAATATAGAATGCCACGAGCAGTGTCGTCAGCACGAGCCACGACACGAACACCCCCTTCACCGTCAGTTCCGGCAAAAAGATCAAAGGCAGCACGATGGACAGCTGTACGCCGAGCTGGGCGCCGTTGTACCATTTGAAATTGCCCACTCCACGGTAGTAGGCATAGGCATACTGCGCCATTGCCAGCGCAAAGGCGTAAGCTAAGGCCACGAGGAGTAGCCCCATGTTGCCACTCTGTCCGATGATGATATCCTGCATCTGAGAGGAGAACACCATGCAGACAAGGAAAGCCACCAGCGATACACCTATTATATATATTAGGGCAGCTCCTAGTAATGGGGCAATTCTTCGTGGAGGCGTGCTATTACGGTAAAGAGGTATATAGCGCGGCAAGGCAATGCCCACTCCTGCCAGCATCACGAACGAAAGCACCTGAACCGAACGCTTGATCACATTATATTGTCCGAAGTCGTCGATGCTCAGACGGCTCGCCAACAGTTTCGTGATCACAAACGAGCAGAGCATAATGGTAATCTGCAGCAAGAAGGTCCAGACCACGTCCTTGCCCATTCCTGAGTTCAGTTTGTCCTTGATCAGCTTCAGCATGTCTCAGTCTTTGTTTGCAGGAAGTGGAACAATATATAGGCCAATACGAACATGGCCACATAGCTCATATAGGTAAAGAACGAAGCCACGAACGACCAGAGCAGATAGGCATATACGGCTGTGAGGATCGTCTGGTTCAAGTATGTCAGGTTGCCTGCCACAAGGTTTTTCAGTGACAACTTCGACAGGAAGCCCACGATAAACATTGCAAGCAGCGCTCCTGCCTCTCCGAAGTCCTCAATCAGCGGTCGGAAGATCGTGAAGATGTTCGAGATGCCCGAATAGCCGTTCTGACCTACTTGATAGTATTCTTGATACAATCCCTGGATACGCTCCTCAATGCCCAGCGTACTTGAGATGCCAAGGAAGGTCTTACCGCCCCAGGCATAAGACGCTGGTTCGTGAGTGGTAAACCACATGTCGAAACAGTGGAAGTGCCCCAAAGCATAAGTAACGAACTTCTCGCTGATGTCGAGGATTGTCTTCTCGCTTACCTCTCCTGTACGGAACACCATCGAGAAGAACAGAATGCCGAAGAACCCCATGAATCCCAGGATTGAGTAGAATAGCGTCAGTGGCTTGAAACGGATGGCCACTCCGTAACTGAAGCAACTCACCAGATAACCCGAGAACCACAGAATAAATCCCGTAATCATCGCCATCTTCATTGACTGAGTCAGAGCGATGAACATGCCCGGTATCAGTGTCAATAAACACACGACCCGTGTCCATTTTCCCACCCATTTGTAGCAGAAACCGCCCAGCAGTGGAGCCGCATAGCAGAATATCAGGAAGAACTGGTTGATTGCGTTCGACACGTCACCCTGGAAATAACGGTCTTCTGAGATACCCTTGTTCATGTTCAGTAGGTCCTGCATGCTCAGCAGCGCCTGCAGCGAAAATCCGTGGAGGATAATCGAGTAGAGTGGGTTCACCATTGCACCAATGAACAGAATGAACACCAGTGGCAGTGCCCGTTCCCGTTGGAATTCGAGCTTTGTTCCAGAAGGAGTGGGGTGGATACAGAAATCGCAGAAGATGGTGCCGACGATATAGCTGATGACACTGACCACAATGAACAGCACACCGCTGAACCTCAGGGCGATGAATTCCTGCAGCGCCAGCACGGCTACGGTAAAGATAATCCACATCACAGCAAATATCCCCGCAGGCTCCAGTCTGAGAATGTAGTTTCTCGACAGGAGTAGCAGTACGATAATCAGTGCAAGGATGAGGAAAGTCATACCTTCAGGTTATTGCTTCCTGTTGCGTTCACGTACGAAGATAGTGCAGGCGGGCAGGAAGAGTCCCAGCAGGAAGGCACCGAAGATGACGTTCTTCTTCACGGGCGAGCTCTGCTCCTTTACGCCGAGTGGCGGTGTCAACACGCGGATGTCGGTCTTCATGGCCTTCATCATTTGTGCTTCCTCGCGCTTCTGCAGCAGGAACACGTAAACCTCATTGAGAACGCGCCAGTCGCGCTCATCAGTCAGTCCACCGATAAATTTCTTAGGAGCAGATGCGAGCAGTTCTTTACCCTCGTTTTCCTTCTCGATCACACCCTTCAATTGGAGTTTGATCTGCTTGATGGCGTTCTCGGCTGATATGAGCACTGCATCGTGCATCGCCTTGAGCTGTACGTCCATATCCTTCACCAGCGGACTTTCCTTACTCGAACTGGCAATCAGCTTGTTGCGCTGTAACTGCAGCGTGTTGTATTGCGTCAGCTGTTCTGCCAGCGCCTTGTTGTCAGCCACCAGAATGGCAGGCAACAGCTCGTCGGTCTTCGACTCGTCGCGCAGATAGTCACGCACCGACTGAATCATGTAAAGCTGGCTTTGCAGTTCCATGTGAGCCGTCGTAATGTCCTTCGCCCCTTCAGCATAAGCCTTGGCCATCACCTCCAGATCGGGCATCATCGTCTTGCTCTTATAGTCCGCCACCCGTTTGTCAAGCGTCTTCAGCTCCATTTCCAGTGAGGCCAGACGCTCCAGCACATATTGCTCCATGATGGCCGACTCCTTGTCTTTATCCTCGTTGGTTTCCTTGCGGTATTCGGCAATGATGGCATTGATGATATCCGTTGCACGCTGCTTCGACACGTCCTTACACTTGATGTCGATCACCGAGTTGTCACGGCTACTTACGTTTACGTTCAGCCTTTTCTTCGTCAGCAGTTCCACCACCTCCATCGGCTCGGTGCGTTTCACGGTGATGGTCACCTCGTCATCTTTCATCTTTGGAAGATAGGGCGTCGCCTTCACCTCGATGTCGCCGATCGAACTCTTCAGCGTCGAGTTCACCTTGCCTGTCAGCTCGTCGTCGAATGTGTCGTCGTTCTTCTTCAGCTTGTAGATCCTGATGTCGCCGTTCTTGTTCAGGTCGAGCTTCATCCTCACGTCGTCTTCCTCAGTGATGTTCTTGAAGGTCACCACCACGGGCTGCTCCTCGGCATAGAGGTCTTTGTTGCGGATGCCTTTGATGGTGTAGGTCATGTCGAGGTTCAGCTGGTGTACCACGTTCAGCAACAGCCAGTTCGACTGTATGGCAGCCAGTTCATTGTATACGTTCGAGCCGCCTAAGCCGCCCAGTCCTACAAGTCCGCCCAGCTCTGCCAGTCCGCCCAGCTGTCCCATGAGTGCGCCCATGCCGCCCTGCTCCTTCACGAGTATCTGGGCCTTCTTCGTGTACTTTGGCGGGGTGATCACCAGATAGGCAATGGCCAGCAGCATGACCGTGACCACCGAGATAGCAAACCATTTCCATTTGGCGAGACACAACTTGATGAACTCGCCGATAGTCAGTGTATTGTTATTTGCCATAATCGTTTATTTAAAGATAAGTACGGCTACGGTCGTCAGCACTGAGATGGCCGAGAGCCAGAATGAGGCTTTGGTAATCTCGCTGGCATTGGCTGTCGACTGACGCTTCTTGTAGTTGTTCGGGTCTACGTATACCACATCGTTCTGCTGCAGATAGTAGGCAGGCGACTGCATCAGCGACTTGTGATCCTGCAGGTTCAGCACGTAGGCCACCTGGTGGTCGCCCTCCGTGCGCAGCACCTTCACCTCACGGCGGTTACCCGTGATATTCATGTCGTTGGCCTTACTCAGTGCCTGCAGCACACTAGTGCGGTCGCTGGTGAACTCGTAGAAACCGGGCTTCAGCACGTCGCCGAGCACCGAGA
Organism: uncultured Prevotella sp.; assembly: GCA_900314995.1. GTDB lineage: Bacteria > Bacteroidota > Bacteroidia > Bacteroidales > Bacteroidaceae > Prevotella. The sequence goes on along the minus strand of OMXK01000023.1, from coordinate 953 downwards.
ATCCCATGTTGGTATATTCCACTGTCACTACGGCGTCCTTGGCCACATTCTGCTCGGCCAGCGTCTGCTTCAGGTGCGTAGCCAGCTCGTTACGGGTCAGCCCTGCTGCCTTCACCTTGCCTAGCAACGGGAAGTCGATGAAGCCGTCGGGGTCAATGGTATACACCGATGTGCCTCGGCTCTGGCTGATTGACTGCAGCTCTGAATAGCCGATAATCTGAGCTGTCACGGGCAGGTTCAGCACGTTGTTCAACTCTGCCGACTTTGTGTTGACGACAATCGACAACTGGTCGGATGGCATCAGTATCAGGCCCTTTGAAAAGATGGTATTCACAATCTCGCCGTCCTTCAGGTCAGGGAAGTACGATACGGTTTTCGGGGTCGTGCAGGCCGTCAGCATCAGGGCTGCAAAACCTGCCGCGAATAGGGTTCTAAGATTCATATTCACCTTATTAATAAACAAAATTGCTGCAAAGGTACTGCTTTTTCCGCTAAAATTTGCATATTCCAAGAAAAAATCGTATCTTTGCACCCGATTTTACGGAATCGACACCTGGGGTTGACTGGATTTGACAGCGGGTTGAGATGGTACGTAAGCACGCGGAGGCTTGTTGGTTCCCTCCATAATCCGAGCTGGCGAAAAATTAATTGGCAACAATGAGTATGCTCTCGCTGCTTAATCGAAGTACAGTAGATTGCTAGCTTAATTCTCCTGCCAGGCGGGAGAACGAGACGTCGCTCCGAGGATGTTGTTCCGAATCCGAAGATCAAGCGGCGCAGGTTAAATCGGAAATAGTCTCAGCAGGCTCCGATGCTGGGATGAGATTCAGGAGCTAAGGTGTCAGTTGGTGGTCCAGGTCTTGCTGACGCTCGAAAACCGAAGGCTGGAATAAGCGTGTAGAAAGCGTATGGTTTCCCTGTTTGGACGAGGGTTCGACTCCCTCCAGCTCCAC
>OMXK01000033.1 GCA_900314995.1 uncultured Prevotella sp. | reverse complement strand
TTGTTGCAGATACAAAATTACAAATCTTTGGGGACTTATCGAAAGGTTTGTCCCCATTTTGTTTGGCTCTGTTTCATTTTTTATCGGACACCACTAATTTTGTTTCAATTACAAACTACCATCACCATCTTTCAGGCGGAAGATGATGTGATTGATCATACGGCCTACTGTATTCAGCGTACGACGGTCTGCTGCTGAGAGATAGATGTGGTAATCGTTGTAAAGATGCTGGTTCAGCAGGTCGAAATCAATATCTGTAAAGGCAGGATTGCTGTCAAAGTGCAACTTTTTCTGTTGGTTGCAGAAGATGAAGAGTTCCAAGAGCTCCTGTCTCATTCTATCAAAGTTCTCCATCTCGATGGCCAGCATCTCTCTGTACTCAGGTTTCGTTTCTGCCTCGATATAGAGCATCAGTTCCTTCATGCTTTCAAGTGTCCATTCTGCATCATGATCTACTCCGATACCGAAATTGTGTCGAAGGAGAAAGAGGAATTTGTCATTGTCGAAATCATAGCCAACAAGTTCATCGAAGTTTGATTCTTCTATATAACGGCGACGGCAAAACTCAAATGTGTACAGGAAATTGCGCATGAGTGGGGTATTTGGCACCTCTTCTGACTCTATCAGTTCATAAGGAATATCCTTCAAATACGGTGATGATAGTACTTCAGCAAGTATTTCTTCTCTTTTGGACTGTATTTCTTCTTTCGTCATAATTCTTTATTCTTTAAGTTAAACACTCTGTGAAATCATAAAGCAAATTCCCAAGCCAAACAGATGTCTGTATCGCCATAAGTCAGGGATTTCTAAATAGAACTCTTCCTCAGTGAGAGGAATTGACATGATGGCACATGCGCCCCAGAGCATTGCTGTATAAGAAATGATTCTGGGGACTCCAGCAAATACCATGACTGTAACAATAGCCATGTGGAGGTATGGAATACCTTTGGTTACAATATCTAACGTCATAATCGGTCTGTTTATCACCATTATTATCTTACTTCAGTACAAAGCACAAGTTGATATAGTCTGGCTCAAAACTGATGCTTTGCATTTCCACTTTCTCTAAAATGGTATTCAGCTTATTAATCTTATCGACATGAACTAACACTGTATGATTGTCTTGTACCTCCAGCATGTCTTTAACAACATCCTCACACGATTCCAATACCTGTTCCCACTTCAGATCAAAAGCCATTCTCGCATGTGTCAACGTAATGTCACTGTCAACCACCATCTTAACAGAGACTTTTTCTTTAACAGGAATTGTTGCTTCCGCTACCTTCAGTTTTATTTTAACTACGGCACTCACCTGTATGGTGCTCTCATCTACATACGCCAACTTAATTTGGCGAATCATCTTCTGCTGAAAATACTCACTGAGTAATTGCTCAAACTCGTTGTAAGGAATCTGTAATCTCATATACCTATTATTATTAAATCATAAAGCAAATTCCCAAAGCAAACAGATGTCTGTATCTCCATAGGGAGGGAAATTCCAAATAGAACTCTTCCTCAGTGAGAGGAATTGACATGATGGCACATGAACCCCAGAGCAATGCTGTATAAGAATAGATTCTAGGGACACCTGCAAACACCATAGCTGTAACAATAGCCATGTGAAGGAACGGGATACCTTTGATTACAATATCTAATGTCATAATCAGCATATTTATCAGTTCAACAACCTGTGCTTCTTAACTTCCTGTATTGCCACGAGTTCTTCCAGCGGTCTATCTCCCAGGCGCGTTCGCATGATTGGGGATGAGAGTTGAAGGCAATGCGACAATTCTGCTGAATGACATCCCACCATGACTCCTGCTTCATCTGATGGTACTCGCGAGCCTGTTCTACCAATTGGTAAGGACTTCCTTCTATCTTTGACAAACCACAAGTCAGTTTAAGAAGAGTTCTCTGATATACCTCAACACCAACAACAGCTGCTTCGCAACGATCTGCAGAGAGTTCACTCTTCCGGCTCCAGTATTGCATAGCCATCAGGATGGGGCCTAAGGCAGAATAGGATATGATTTGCAACAGTGTGCCCAGTTCCTCAATCGTGCGCAGTAACGTATTATATAAGGTGTGCTGACAGAGAATATGACCGCACTCATGAGCCATAACTGATCGAAGTTCGTCAATCGACAACCTTTCTATCAATGAACTACTGATTGCAACAAACGTATTTGTTTCGCCATAGGTATAGGCGTTCATCACTGGATCATTGTAAATGTAGAGTTCTGGCATTTTTATACCCACTTGCTTAACAACCCCTTTGAAGAGCTGATATATCTCTTTGTAATTGCGATCGTTTACCTTCAGATAGCAGCCAAGATTGTCACCACGAAACTGCTTTTCATAACCATTCTCCATCATGCAACGGATCAGGTCATCAAATCCCTTCAGCTTCTTCAGCATCTGGAGTGCTTTGGCATCCTCAGGATGCATAATGTCTTTTGCTTGCATACTCATCTAAATCTTTTGGGTTAATACTGCTGTCTGACGGAAACGCATCGATGCCACCATAATGACAGCAGGGATCATCACGCGATAGGCGGGAGAAGCAATGTCGCTGATAGTCCATCCTGCCAATGCAGCCCAGCCTATTGGTCCTGCAGCCATGCCAAGATATCGCCCAACGGTGCTCATGCCCATTACTGTAATCCATCTGCCCAAAAGCATATTGGCTATTCGGAGCGATACGTAGTAAACCATCTCTTTCATCAGGATTGTGTTCCTTCGGATTGCAAACATCAAGGCTGATACGAGCATCTGACGATTAAGACGCTTGTGGGGGATACCTGCTTTATCGGCAAATGATCTCAGTTCCTCATTGGAAAGACGGCTAGTGGTTTGCTCGCAGATGTTAATCAATAACTCTCGTTCCATTTCCTGAGTGCTATCATCACTTCCCACATTAATATTCATCCGCTTACAGACGCGTCGCACAATGGTTTCATAAGTGTCAGCTTCGCCTTTACGCCAGATCGTTCTAACCGTATTACTACCATACTTTCGAAGTTCCTCTGCAAGTTCATTCGTCATCAGATTCATCCGATCAGGATAGTAATTGATGTAGGCATCAGAGTTAGTTAGTTGTTCGCTCAGTCTGATCTCACCTTTATTATTATAGGTAAGAATGTCGCAAAGAGTGCGAAGGTCTTCATTCTTGCATGTCGATAGAAATGCCAAATCTTTGTCTTGTTTCATAACTATAACCTCCATTTTATGTTTCTGGGGGCAAAATTAAAGGGACAGTCGGACATTTTTCGTCCGCCTATGCAAAAAAAAAGAATGTCGGATAGTATTTTTAGGCAGTAACTATTAATGTAGACTAAGTGACTACCATGGCATGGATATTGTGCCATTCGAAATGGCACAATGAACGAACCACCAAATCGTTCTAAAGTGGAATTCTGCGAGTTTTTAAACGAAGGTAGAAAGAAAAAAAGTCATGATCATCATCGAGTCAAAACACACGCTAACCTTATACCTTTCATTAAGGAAAATAAAAATGGATCATTTGCGGCGGGTCGAATCAAGGTAGTTCAATCTCTACTACAATATCAATAACTGGTAATCGGGGACAAAGGGACAAGGGGACAAAATGTATAAAAAATAGTCACGTGGAATAGTTTGTGCTGCTAGGGGTGAAAGGGTAGGATCATTTGCGGCGGGGGATTTCGTTTGGATCATTTGCGGCGGGGCCTCTCGCTAGGGTCAGGGCCTGACGAGAAAGTCGCAAGCGACTTTACGTCAGTGCCAGACCCCAGTGAGAGGCGATGCGGCGGAAGAAGCACAGAATTTCAGAATAAAAAAAGATTTGGAGAGGAAATGAAAAAGCGTATTGTTGAGATTGCAGTGAAGGTTGTAGTAGCTGCGCTCACGGCCTTCCTGACGGCCATCACGACCACTTCGTGCCTAGGGCACGCCCCGATCATACTCTAAACAAAGAGTCTTCTAAATCAAATCCCCGCCGGAGTTAATTCTCTGACGGGGATTTTTATTGGCAAAGTTACTTTACCATATATGTACACGGTTGGCGAGCGGTGCCTCTCGCTGAGGTCAGGAACTGACTAGTATTGTTTTAGTAGGGCGATGATGTTCCTGAAAACCCTCGCGGCTTTTATTTCACACTTTTCTTTTTCATGACGCCCAGTTCCACCTTATACATGCCGACGACATCAGCGGTCTCAATGTTTGACGGGCTAACTTCCTTCACCTTGACAGGAGCCTCGACACTCACCCATTTGAAGACGGACACGGGCTTTTTGCGGTTTGACATGCCACCGTAGATTTTGTCTTTGGTAAGCGGAATACCTGCACCTTGAACATCGTTGACAAGATTGTTGTAGAACGCGTCTGCCTCTTTTTTCGTATTGAAGAAGAAATCATACCAGGTCCTATTGTCATACCAGTCGTAGAAACAAATACCGATAGTAATACCGCGATAGGTGAAATCGAAGGATTCGCCGGCATGCAGACCTGGATACCCGTTGATGGTTTCGCATGTATTAAAAGTATCCATTACTTCCTGCCGGGCTATTTCTTTGGTAGGCATGTAGGCGTTGATGCACGTAAAGGGGAAATAGAGAAGGTCTTGGATGGTACGCTCCTTTACGTCGATGTGCGTAGGAATGGCAGGCGTATTCTGAGCCTGTGACATTGCCAGCAGGAGTGGCATAAACAGGAATAATGGGATTAATTTGAGGGACTTCATATCTGGTGACAGTTTAAATTGTAATCTAGGGGTATTTGGGTCATTTTCGGCGGGGCCTCTCGCTGGGGCCAGGACTTGACGAGAAAGTCGCGAGCGACTTTACGTCAGTGCCAGGCCCCAGTGCGAGGCGACTTTGCGGCGAGGGGCAGACCCCAGCGAGAGGCGGCGGCGCAGCGCGAGGCGCCTATTTGCGGGGGAGGAGGAGGTTCAAGAGGACACCGATGACTGCGGAGAGGCCGATGCCGCTGATGGAGAAGGTGCCGAAGGTGAGGACGGCACCGCCGATGCCCATCGTGAGGGTGACGGAAACAATGATGATGTTACGCGTCTGGTTCAGGTCTACCTTGTGGTTGATGAGGTTCTGAACACCCACGGAGGCAATGGAGCCGAAGAGCAGCAGCATGATGCCACCGAGTACGGCTGAGGGGATGCTCTGCAGCAGGGCCGAGAGTTTGCCGATGACGGAGAACACAATGGCTGTGCCTGCGGCGATGCGGATGACCTGGGGATGGGTGACGCGCGTGATCTGCATGGCGCCGGTCACTTCGCTATAGGTGGTGACGGGAGGGCCGCCCACGAAGGAGGCAAAGAGGCAGGCGAGACCGTCGCCCAGCATCGTGCGATGGAGTCCGGGATCCTTCACAAAGTCTTTCTCGGCCACTGCGCCAACGACATAGACGTCGCCGATATGCTCGATGACGGGGGCGATGGCCACAGGGATCATGAAGACGAAGGGCTCCCAGGCGAACTGCGGCAGCTGGAAGTGGGCGATCATCGGGGGCAGGGCAAACCAGGGGGCCGTGGCTACGGCAGAGAGGTCGACAAGGTCCAAGCAGAGGGCAACGACATAGCCGACGACAATGCCGATGACAACGGGCACCAGTTTGACAAGGCCGCGACCGAACACAAGCACGAGGATGGCGCTGATGAGCGAGATGAAGGCCAAGAGCCAGTTCTCCTTAGCCATATTGACGGCTGCAGGCGAGAGCGAGAGGCCGATAAGGATGATGACAGGGCCGATGACAACGGGCGGGAACAGCGTGTCGAGCAGCTTGCGCCCCTGCCACTTGATGAGGGCCGACATGAGGAAGTAGACCAGTGCGACGCCCGCGATGCCGGCGATGGTGCCCGGCATGCCCCACTGCTGGGAGGCAGAGATAATCGGCGCGATGAAGGCGAAGCTGCTGCCAAGGAAGATGGGCACCTGGCCCTTGGTGACCAGATGGAAGAGGAACGTGCCGATACCGGCGGTAAAGAGCGCGGTAGCGGGATCGAGGCCGACAAGCAGCGGCACCAGTACCGTGGAGCCGAAGGCTACGAAGAGGAACTGGATGCCGACGATGGTCTTGCGAGAGACGGAGAGTTCTTGTGTCATAACCCGGGATTTAGAAGTTCCACTTAACGGCTAGCGTCGGATTGATGAAGAAGGTCTTGTCATCGTAGAGGTTGTAGATGAAATTGTTGCTGATCTCAATCTCTGAACCTACGCTGAAATGGGGCGTGAAGTTGTACCAGAACTGAGGTTCGGTGAGGATGACGAGCTGTCCGTGGCCATTAGCCTTCTCACCGCGCCAGAAATCGATGAAGCCGGAGAAGGTACACTTGTTCTGGGCGAAGTTAAGGCCCCACACACCTGTGAGCTGGGCACTGTTGTAGGCACGGGAGTAGTCGTAGCTCTTGAAATAACGCTTATAGAGCAACTGTACAGACCAAGTCTTGGAGAAGTCGGCACTGTGACCGTTATAGGCAGCACCGAGCAGCGCGGCCTGCTGGAAGCTGCCAGCGGCCTCACTCAGACCACCGTCATACTCCACATGGGCGGCGAAGGGCGAACCGCTGCCGAAGCTGAACTCACGGGAGATCTCGGTGTAGGCACTCTTGAAGAACTTGCGGCTGAGGTCGAGGTCGACGAAATAGTACCACGAGCCCCACTTGTCGGCCTTGAACTGTTCGAGGGTGATGGTGACTTTCTGGCGGCCTGCTTCCTGATCAGGATAGATGTTACGGCCGAAGTCGTAGTGTAACTGGATGTTCTGAGCATTGACGGAGAGGGCTGCTACAGCCATCAGCGCCATCATAAAAATCTTCTTCATATTGTCATTATACTAATGGTTAATCTGTTTGATATTCACACTCCCCTACACCATGTACTTCAGCACGAAGAAGGCTGCGAGGATATACATCACGACTGAGAGCTCCTTATAGCGGCCAGTGCAGAGCTTCACGAAAACGTAAGCAAGCAGACCCATCACGATACCCTCGGAGATACTGGCCGTGAACGGCATCATGAGAATCGTGACCAGACTAGGCATGGCCTCGGTGAAGTCGATGAAGTCGATGTGGACGATGGAGCGCAGCATCATGACACCCACCAGGAAGAGCGCGCTCGTGGTGGCAGCGGAGGGAATCATCAGGAAGATAGGCGAGAAAAACAGCGACACGAGGAACAGCAGTCCCACCGTGAAGGAGGTGAGACCTGTGCGACCGCCTTCAAGGATACCCGTGGTACTCTCGACATAGGTGGTAACGGTAGAGGTTCCGCAGAGGGCACCAATGGTGGTTCCCACGGCATCGGCCATCAGGGCCTTGTTCAGGTTGTGGATACGTCCCGTTTTAGGATCGGCCATCCCAGCACCTGTGGCAGCGCCAATGAGGGTGCCGAGGGTATCAAAGAGGTCCATGAAGAGCAGGGTGAACACGACGATGATATAGTCGATATCGAGATTCAAAAACCGCGAGAAGTCGATATGGAAGGCGATGGGCTCGATGGAGTGAGGCATGCTGAGGATGGTGAAATTCTCGGGAATCTGCGTCACACCGAAGGGAATGCCGACGATGGTCATGATCAGGATGGTATAGAAAAGGGCACCGCGCACGTTTAGTGCCAGGAGGATGGAACCCAGGATGATACCGCCCACGGCAATCAGCGTCGTGGCATTCCAAGGGCCGAGGGCAGTCATCGTGGCATCGTTGGCTACGATGATACCGCCATTCTTCAATCCGATGAAGGCGATGAAGAGACCGATACCCACGGAGATGGAGTAACGCAGATTGATCGGGATGGCTTTGACAATAGCCTCGCGCACACGTAGAAAAGTAAGGATGATGAACACGATACCTTCAACCAATACGGCGGCAAGCGCCTGCTGCCACGTATAGCCCATCACGAGCACAAGGGTGTAGGCGAAGAAGGCATTGATACCCATACCTGATGCCAGTGCGAAAGGCATCTTTGCGTAGAAAGCCATCACCATGGTGGCAATGGCAGCTGCAATCACTGTGGCAGAGAATACGGCGCCCTTGTCCATACCCGTTTCACAAAGGATAAGGGGGTTCACCGCCAGGATGTAAGACATGGTCAGAAAGGTGGTAAGGCCTGCAAGCATCTCCACCTTCACAGAATGTTTTGCCGGATCATAGCCCAACAATGTTAGAAATTTGTTCATAGTGATTGATTATTATTTAATAATGAAACGATTAGTCGGGCAGTTTCATCTGGGGCACACTGGTCACCCAGGCGTCGGCGCACCTCCTGGTAGCCAGCAAGCATCGTCTCACGGGCAGGGCCTGAGAGGATCTTGCCGAGTTCCATACGGATATTTGCCACGGAGAAGGTATCGGCCACGAGTTCGGTGACCACCTCGCGATCGGCGATGAGGTTCACCAGCGACACGTATTTCACATTCAGCAGCCAGCGCTTCAGCCTGCCTGTCAGCCATGGGAGAGGCGTCTCGTAGCACACCACCTGGGGCACGCCGAAGAGGGCTGTCTCGAGGGTGGCCGTGCCACTGGTAGCCAAGGCGGCATGGGCCTGGGAGAGCAGACGGTAGGTCTGGTTGTAGACGATCTCCACCGCCGTATCTTTGATATAAGGCGCATAATAGTCGGCCTCGATGGAGGGGGCTCCAGCGAGCACCACCTGATAATCCTGCATATAGGGGCGCACGGCCTCAATCATGGCAGGCAGATTGTCCTTGATCTCCTGTTTGCGGCTGCCTGCCAACAGGGCGATCACGGGGCGCGCCGCCGGGGCTGGTGCAGGATGGTCTGCGAGATACTGGCGCACCTCATCGGCCGTGGGGTTACCCACGTAATGGATGGGGTAATGGTGCTTCTTCTCGAAGAAATCGACCTCGAAGGGCAGAATCGAGAAGAGCTCGTCGACATCGCGGCGGATGTTCTTGATGCGGTACTCCTTCCACGCCCATATCTTCGGAGAGATATAGTAGTAGACGGGTATGTTTGTCCGTGATTTTACGAATTTGGCGATGTCGAGATTGAAGCCTGGATAGTCGACAAGTATCACGCAGTCAGGCTGCCATCCCTGGATATCCTCTTTGCACATCTTCATGTTGCGGAGAATGGTTCGCAGGTGGAGCAGCACGGGGATGAAGCCCATATAGGCGAGTTCGCGGTAATGGCGCACGCGGGTGCCGCCGACAGCCGCCATCAGGTCGCCGCCGAAGAAGCGGAACTTAGCCGAAGCGTCAATATCTTTCAACGACTGCATCAGATGCGAGGCATGGAGGTCGCCCGAGGCTTCACCGGCTATCAGATAATACTTCATAGTTGCCAGGATTTGATTGTTTCTATGGCTGAGTAGGCCGTGACATCGATCTGCGTGGGTGTGATGGCCACGTAGCCATGCGCCAGCGCCCAGTTGTCGGTATCCTCGGCATCGGGCTCGTCGTTCTGATAGCGGCCCATCATCCACCAGTAGTCGTAGCCACGGGGATGCCAGCGCTTCTCGACCTCATTATACCAGGTGCCCTTTGCCATGCGGCATACCTTCACGCCCTGATAGGATCCCTTGGGGAAATTCACGTTCAGACAGACGCCCAGCGGGAGTCCTTCGCGCAGCACACGGCCGGTAATCTCGCGCACCAGGGAGCGCATGGGCTCGAAATCGGCGTCATCGGCATAGTCGCAGAGGGAATAGGCGACGGAGGGGATATACTTCATGCACCCTTCGAGCGTGACACCCAGCGTACCACTATAATGGATGTTGACAGAGGCATTGTCGCCGTGATTGATGCCGCCGATGACCATATCGGGCTTTCGCGGCGCGAGTTCGGCCAACGCCATCTTCACACAGTCGACGGGAGTGCCGTTGCACGACCATATCTCGACGCCTTCGCGCTTGGAGCGCAAGCGCAGCCGCAGAGGTTTGGTGGCAGAGAAGGCACAGGAGAAGCCGCTGCAGGCCTCTTCGGGGGCACAGACGAGGATGTCGCCCATGTCGGAAAGCATCTCCACGAGCGTGTTGATGCCCTTTGCCTGATAGCCGTCATCGTTGGAAATAAGGAGTAATGGTCGTTTAATTTCCATAAAATATCATCGTTTTGCGTGCAAAAGTACGAAAAAAGGTTTAAATGAATGGCTTTCTCGACGAAAATATGTAACTTTGTGGCCAAATTTCTCATTTTTAGTAAGATTTAAATAGACACAAATGGGTAAGATCATTGCTTTAGCAAACCAAAAAGGTGGTGTCGGAAAGACCACTACGACAATTAACCTTGCAGCATCGCTCGCCACGCTCGAGAAGAACGTACTCGTCGTCGATGCCGATCCGCAGGCCAACGCTTCGAGCGGTCTGGGCGTGGATATCACAGAAGTGGAATGCTCCATATACGAATGCATCATCAATCAGACTGACGTCCATGAAGCCATCTACACCACCGACATCGAGGGGCTCGACATTATCCCCAGCCATATCGACCTGGTGGGTGCCGAGATCGAGATGCTGAACCTGAACGACAGGGAGAAGATCCTGAAGAAACTGCTGGATCCCATCCGCGAGGAATATGACTACATACTCATCGACTGTTCGCCGTCGCTAGGACTCATCACCGTGAATGCCCTGACGGCCGCCGACTCCGTGATTATCCCCGTGCAGTGCGAATATTTCGCGCTGGAGGGTATCAGCAAACTGTTGAACACCATCAAGATCATCAAGAACAAACTGAACCCGAAGTTGGAGATCGAGGGATTCCTGCTGACGATGTACGATTCGCGCCTGCGCCTGGCTAACCAAATCTACGACGAGGTGAAGCGCCACTTCCAGGAACTGGTGTTCAAGACGGTCATCCAGCGTAACGTGAAGCTGTCGGAGAGCCCGAGTCACGGTCTGCCCGTCATCCTTTACGATGCAGACTCTACGGGCAGCAAGAACCATCTGGCACTGGCCAAGGAAATCATCTATAAGAACAACAAGAAATAAACTATGGCTGTCAAGAAGAAATACGACCGTAATGTCCTTGGTCGCGGTTTGGACAATATCGGCACGGGCAAGGGCCGTGGGCTCGATGCGCTCATCGATACGGGCGACATCCACACCCAGGGCACTTCCAATCTGAATGAAATCCCCATCAGCCTCATCGATGCGAATCCGAATCAGCCACGACATGAGTTTGACGAATACGCGCTGAACGAACTGGCTGCCAGCATCCGTGAGATAGGCATCATCACCCCCATCACCCTGCGGCAGATGGCTGACGGCAGGTTCCAGATCATCGCCGGAGAGCGCCGCTGGCGCGCTGCACAGATCGCAGGACTGACATCGCTCCCTGCCTATATCCGCACCGCAGAGGACGAGCACGTCATGGAGATGGCGCTGGCAGAGAATATCCAGCGTGAGGACCTGAATGCCATAGAGATCGCCCTCGCCTACCAGCACCTCTCGGAGCTGACGGGCATGACGCAGGACAAGATCTCGGCGAAGGTGGGCAAGAGCCGTACCTCGATCACGAACTACCTGCGACTCCTGAAGTTGCCCGCACAGATACAGATGGCCTTGAAGAACAAGGAGATCGACATGGGTCACGCCCGTGCGCTGCTCTCCATCGAGAGTCCTTCGGCTCAGCTGAAACTGTTCAAGGACGTGCAGAAGAACGGCTACTCCGTGAGAAAGGTGGAGGAGATGGTGCAGATGCTGAAGCGCGGCGAGACGCTGCAGGAAGTGCGGAAAAAGGTGCCGCCCTCGACGCAACTGCCGCTGGAATACAGCATCCTGAGAGACCGTATGAGTGAACTCTTCAACGTGAAGGTCAAGATGACGTGCAGCCCTGAAAACAGGGGTAAGATCACCATTCCCTTCGATAGCGACGAGGAGTTGGAACACATTATTGAAATATTCGACAAACTAAAGAAAAAAGGTTGAGACACACGATTATAAAGACACTCCTTTGCCTCTGTATGCTGACGTTGGGCGCCCTGCGGCTTTCAGCGCAGAATGATTTTGGGCTCGACAGTATCGGCATCGACAAGGCCATGCTCGACAGCATCAAGATCGACAAGGCCGTGCTCGACAGCATTGGACTCGACAATGCCAAGATCGACAGCGTTGTCAAGCAAGGGCTCGCCATCATCTCGGATACACTAGCCAAGCCACAGCCCAAGCCGAAGAAAGACTGGAACACCTGGCGCCCTGATCCGAAGCGGGCACTCTGGCTGGCACTCGTCATACCTGGCGGAGGACAGATCTACAACCGCAAATACTGGAAACTGCCCATCATCTACGGCGGATTCATGGGATGTATCTACGCCATGTCGTGGAACAACTCCCAATATGTGGACTATTCGAAGGCTTATCACGACCTGACAGATAACGACCCTGCTACCCAGAGCTACAACGAGTTCCTGCACCTGGGCACACAAATCAGAGACCAGGACAAGAAGCACTACGAGGATATCTTCAAGAAACGTAAGGACAAGTTCCGCCGCTGGCGCGACCTGAGTTTCTTCGTGATGCTAGGCGTCTATGCCCTCTCCGTGATCGATGCCTACGTCGATGCCGAGCTATCAGTATTCGACATCTCCAAGGATCTGAGCCTGAAGGTGGAACCCACGATCATCAACAACCACTCGTCGGCGAAGGCATGGGACAGTTCGTCAGTAGGACTACAGTGTAGTCTGAATTTTTAGTCAACAATCACAATAACATATTTAATAAAGATGAAGAAATTATTGCTTATCCTCGCCGCGATGCTATTTACCGGAGCCATGCAGGCCCAGGTGGAAATCAACGACGTTGACGTAGAAAGCGAAGAAGAAGAGGAAGAAACCACCGAGGTACGTGCCGAAGACGAAATCGATTTTACGGATAAGGACGGCAACGAGGAAATCATTGAGTTCCCCGCAGCCATGACCTATGATCTCGACAGCCTGATGAACCTCTATATGTCGAAGACTTATCTGGCTACACCCGGCGACTGCCAGATGACAAACGAGAATCCCGAGTACCCCAAAGAGGTGTATATCGAGCGACTGCAGCGCATCCCCTCCGTCATGGAACTGTCGTACAACGACATCGTGCAGCGTTTCATCGACCGTTATGCAGACCGTCTGCGCTACTCCGTGAGTTATATGTTGGGCACGTTCAACTTCTATGTGCCTATCTTCGAGGAGGCGCTCGAGGCCTATCAGATTCCGCTGGAACTGAAATACCTGCCTGTCATCGAGTCGGCGCTGAACCCGAAAGCGGTGTCGCGCGTGGGTGCCGGCGGTCTCTGGCAGTTCATGCCGGCTACCGCCAAACAGTATGGTCTGACCATCAACTCGCTCGTCGATGAGCGTCGCGACCCCGTGAAAGCATCGTATGCCGCCGCCCATCTGCTGAAGGATCTCTACCAGATCTTCGGCGACTGGAACCTGGTGATCGCCGCCTACAACTGTGGGCCCCAGAACATCAAGAAGGCCATCCAGCGCCACAGGGCAGCGAGAGGGCGCACTGACGACGAGGCGATGACTGCCGAAGACAAGGACTACTGGCAGCTGTATCCCTATCTGCCCGCCGAGACGCGTGGTTACGTGCCTGCCTTCATCGCCGCCAACTATATCATGACGTACTACTGCGAGCACAATATCTGTCCTATGCGCACGAAACTGCCGATGCAGACGGATACCGTCGTCGTGAACAAGAATATCCACCTCGGACAGATTGCCGGGGCCCTGAATATCGATATCGAACAGCTGCGCGCCCTGAACCCTGAATACCGCCACGACGTCGTGCCTGGCACCACCAAGCCATCGGCCATCAAGATGACCATCAGCGACATCAGCAACTTCATCGACCATCAGGACTCCGTGTTCAACTATCGCACCAGCGACTTCCTGACAAAGCGTGCGGTGGTAGATGTCAACGACGATCTGCCTACCTTCTCCAGAAGCCGTCGCGGTGCGTATAGCCGCCGTAGTGGTCGCGGCAGCCGCAGCCAGCGGAATGCCCGTCTACGCAGAGGCCGCAACAGTGGCGGCGGTGGTGGCGGAGGCTCTTCAGTCACCATCAGAAAAGGACAGACACTTTCGGAGATTGCCAAGCGTAACGGCACGACCGTTGCCAAGCTGCGTAAGCTGAATGGCATCAAGGGCAACAATATCCAGGCTGGCAAGAAGCTGAAGGTTAGGTAAGTTTAAAAAAAATATAGAAGTCTATGGATGTAGAGGAACAAATCAACATTGAAGAACAGGATGATAAACTGATTAACGACGCGTTTCAGAAACTGTTAAACGACTATCTGGCTTCACGCCACAGAAAGAAAGTTGATCTTATCACGAAAGCCTTCAATTTCGCCCGTCAAGCCCACAAAGGTGTGCGCCGCTTGTCAGGCGAACCCTACATCATGCACCCCATCGCCGTAGCGCAGATTGCCTGTTCTGAGATAGGACTCGGCTCTACAAGTATCTGCTCGGCACTGCTCCACGACGTGGTGGAGGATACCGACTACACCGTAGAGGATATCCAGAACATCTTCGGCGCAAAGATAGCACAGATCGTCGACGGTCTGACGAAGATCTCGGGTGGTATCTTCGGTGAGCAGGCCTCGGCACAGGCAGAGAACTTCAAAAAGCTGCTGCTGACGATGAGCGACGATATCCGCGTGATCCTCATTAAGATCTGCGACCGTCTGCACAACATGCGCACCCTCGACTCTCAGCCTGCCAACAAGCAGTATAAGATTGCGGGAGAGACGCTCTATATCTACGCACCACTGGCTAACCGCCTGGGACTGAACAAGATCAAGTCGGAACTCGAGAATCTCAGCTTCAAGTTCGAGCACCCCGACGACTTTGCGTCCATCGAGGCGAAGCTGCAGTCGACACAGATGTCGCGCGACGAACTGTTTACCGAGTTCACCAACCCCATCGAGGACGCGCTGAAGAAGATGGGCATTCAGTATGAGATCAAGGAACGAATAAAGACCCCCTACTCTATCTGGAACAAGATGCAGAACAAGCACGTCACCTTCGAGGAGATCTACGATATCCTCGCGGTACGCATCATCTTCACCCCGCGCGTCAGAGAAGAGGAGGTCAACGAGTGCTTCAACATCTACGTGGCCATCTCGAAGATCTACAAGTCGCACCCCGATCGTCTGCGCGACTGGCTCTCCCACCCCAAGGCAAACGGCTATCAGGCACTCCACGTGACACTGATGTCGAAACAGGGCCGATGGATAGAGGTTCAGATCCGCTCAGACCGTATGGACGAGATTGCGGAGCAGGGTTTCGCCGCCCACTGGAAATACAAGGACGGTATCGAAGAGGAATATACGGAGGACGAGAACGAGCTCAACGACTGGCTGCGCACCATCAAGGAGATCCTCGACGACCCACAGCCCGACGCCATGGACTTCCTCGACACCATCAAGCTGAACCTCTTCGCCTCGGAGATCTTCGTCTTCACCCCAAAGGGAGAAATCAAGACGATGCCAGCGGGATGTACCGCCCTCGACTTCGCCTTCTCCATCCACACCTTCCTCGGCAGCCACTGCATCGGAGCAAAGGTGAACCATAAGCTCGTGCCCCTGAGCCATAAGCTGAATAGCGGTGACCAGGTAGAGATCCTCACCTCGAAATCGCAGCACGTCAGTGCGGAGTGGATCAATTTTGTCTCCACCGCCAAGGCCAAGGCCAAGATTCAGGCCATCCTCAGGCGCGACAACCGTGAGGTGCAGCGGCAAGGCGAGGAGCTGCTCAACGCATTCCTGCAGAAAAACGGCTTCGAGCCGAGTCTGACAATCATTGACCAACTGGCAGAACTACACGACTACAGCAAGCGGCAGGAGTTTCTCCAGGCCATCGGCGAGAAGATCGTATTGCTGGGCGATAAGGATATTGACAGGCTCAACGGCAAGACGGAGGACGACGGTATCCAGGGCTGGCGCAAGTATGTGCCGTTTGTGGGCAGGAAGAAGAAGGAGGAGACACCCAAGCAGGAACTCTTCATCGTGCCGGAAAAGTTCAACAAGAAGAAGCCCATCTATATCTCTGAGGAGAATATCAACCAGTATAAGTTCCCTGGCTGCTGTCACCCGATCCCCGGAGACGATTCGCTGGGCTATATCAACAACAAGAACCAGATAGAGATCCACAAACGCGCCTGTCCTGTGGCTGCCAAACTGAAAACAAGCTATGGCAACCGCATCATCGACATCAAGTGGGACATGCACAAGATCCTCTATTTCGAGGCCTCTATCCGCATCAGCGGCATCGACCGTGTGGGTATGCTCAACGAGATCACGCAGGTCATCTCATCACAGATGAACGTGAATATCCACAAGGTCACCATCACCTGCGAAGACGGTATCTTCGACGGCAGCATCGAACTGCGCGTCCACGACCGCGAGAACGTGCAGAGCATCGTGGATAACCTCAAGAAGATACCAGACCTGAAGGAGATTTCACAAATTATGTAACGCGAAATATGAAAAAACTACTCTTACTAATCTCACTCACCCTCTCGCTGGCTGCACAGGCTGCGGGAAAATACGACAATCCGGATACCATCGTCGTCGCCCGCGACGGCACAGGCGAGTTCCGCACCATCGATGAAGCCATCGAGGTGTGTCGCGCCTTCATGGACTACCATAAGGTGATCTACGTCAAAAACGGCATCTACAAGGAGAAACTCATCATCCCCCAGTGGTTGCAGAACATTGAGATTTGCGGCGAGAGTGCCGAGAAGACCATCATCACCTACGACGACCATGCCAATGTCAGGGTCACACTCGGCACTGCTGAAGCGCGCACACAGCCTATGGGCACCTTCCGCACCTATACGCTGAAGATCGAGGCCAACGCCATCACCCTGAAGAACCTCACCATCGAGAACAACTCTGCACGCTTGGGACAGGCCGTGGCCCTGCATACCGAGGGTGACAGGCTCGTGTTCATCAACTGCCGATTTATCGGCCATCAGGACACCATCTATACGGGAATGCCCGCCACACGGCTGTTCTTCAAAGACTGCTACATCTGCGGTACCACCGACTTTATCTTCGGCCCCTCCACGGCATGGTTTGAGAACTGCACCATCGAGAGCCTCATCAACAGCTACGTCACAGCCGCCTCCACCCCACAGGAGCAGGCTTACGGCTATGTCTTCAACAATTGTCGCCTGACGGCTGCCGAAGGGGTGGATAAAGTCTATCTGGGGCGTCCCTGGCGCGACTATGGCTATACGCTCTTCATGAACTGTGACCTCGGCGGGCATATCGTTCCCGAAGGCTGGCATCACTGGGAGCAGCACCGCGAACAGACGGCCCGCTATCTCGAATACAACAATCGTGGCCCCGGCGCCAATCCCAAAGCCCGCGTCCCCTGGGCTCGCCAGCTCACACAAAAAGAGGCTTCCGCCATCACGCCAGAAGCCGTCTTTCGTCAGGAATCTTCCTGGATTCCATGATTATAATGCCGTGAAATCCTTGCCTAAGAATTCTACTGCAGGAAGTCTAACTGTTTCCGCAGCGCCTGAAGTTCAGAGCGCACGTTGATCAGCGACTCCAGCACGTCGGCTTTCTTATCGACCCCCTTGCGGTTCTGATTCAGAATCTTCCGCGCAGAGGCCAGTTTAAAGCCGCGTACCTTCACCAGATTATGAATGGCACGAATCACCTCAATATCCTTCTCCTGATATTGACGGATCTTTGCCGGACCCGACGTCTTGGGCTTCAACATCGGAAACTCCTGCTCCCAATAGCGTAGCGTACTCTCGTTCAGGTCAAACATCTCTGCCACCTCCTTGATGGAGTAGTAGAGCTTCAGGTTCTTGTCCAGATTCAATGCCATAGTTCTTATTGTTTAGTGTTTATTGTTCAGTGTTTCGTGACTAAAGCTGGCACAATTCAATCACCTTGTCGATAGCGGCAGAGAGACCGTCGACGTTCTTACCACCGGCACTGGCGAAGTGGGGCTGTCCACCACCGCCACCCTGCATCAGTTTGGCGGCCTCGCGCACCAGCTGTCCAGCATTCAAACCGTGATCCTTCACCATATCGTCGCTGAGCATCACGTTCAGCATGGGTTTGTCGTCGAAGACAGTGCCTACCACACAGACCAGACTCTCAGGCTTCAGTTCGCGCACCTTGAACACGAGGTCCTTGGCGGCATTGGGCATCATCGCATACTTGCCAGTGACGACAGTGACACCATTCACCAGACGGGCCTTGCCTACAAGCTCCTGTGCCAGAGCCTGTACGCGCTGGGCCTGGAACTGCTCGATATCCTTCTTCATGGAGTCGTGCTCCTCGATATACTTCGCAATCACGCCCTGCAGATCCTTCGCATTGTTGAAGAAGCCCTTGATGGCCTTCAGAATGTCTTCTGTCTGATACAACAGCTCCTCGCACTCCTTACCGGTCTTGGCCTCGATACGACGGATACCGGCAGCGACACTGCTCTCGCCAACGATCTTGAAGAAACCGATCTTACCCGTAGCCTTGGCATGGATACCACCACAGAACTCACACGACGGTCCGAAGCGCACCACACGCACCTTATCACCATATTTCTCGCCGAAGAGGGCAATGGCACCGAGTTTCTTGGCCTCGTCGAAGGGCACCTCACGGTGTTCGTCGAGGGGAATATCCTCGCGGATCATCTCGTTCACCATACGCTCTACCTGACGGATCTCCTCGTCCGTAACTTTCTGGAAATGAGAGAAGTCAAAGCGCAGCGTATCAGGTGATACGAACGAGCCCTTCTGCTCCACATGGTCACCGAGCACCTGTTTCAGGGCATAGTCGAGCAGGTGGGTAGCAGTATGGTTGGCGGCTGAAGCATCGCGCTTATCGGTATCCACACAAGCCATGAATTGGGCTGAAGGATCCTTCGGCAACTGCTTCACAATATGTACCGTCTGATTATTCTCACGCTTGGAATCGATGATCTCGATGGTCTCGGCCTCATTGCAGATTACGCCGCAGTCACCTACCTGACCACCCATCTCACCATAGAACGGCGTATAGTCGAGCACGAGTTCATAGAACTCATTTTTCTTCTGTGTCACCTTACGGTAGCGCAGGATATGGCACTCATATTCGGTATAGTCGTAGCCCACGAACTGCTGTTCGCCAGCGGCGAGTTCCGTCCAGTCGCTGTTTTCTACGGCAGCGGCATTGCGGGCACGCTCCTTCTGCTTCTGCATCTCCACGTTAAACTGCTCCTCATTGACGGTGTAGCCGTTCTCACGACAGATCAGCTCGGTAAGGTCGAGGGGGAAGCCGTAGGTGTCGAAGAGGCGGAACGCCTGTACACCGTCGAGTTCGGTCTTGCCCTCAGCCTTCAACTGTTCCATGGACTTATCCAGCATGGAGATACCCTTATCCAGCGTACGCAGGAAAGCCTCTTCCTCTTCCTTGATCACCTTCATGATCAGCTGCTGCTGGGCCTTCAGCTCTGGGAAAGCATCACCCATCTCATGGACGAGCGTAGGCACCAGTTTATGAAGGAACGACTCCTTCTGCCCGAGGAACGTATAGGCATAACGCACAGCACGGCGCAAGATTCGGCGGATCACATAGCCCGCCTTCGCATTCGAAGGCAGCTGTCCATCCGCAATCGAGAAGCTCACAGCCCTCAAATGATCCGCGCACACACGCATCGCCACGTTAATACTCTCCTGGCTAGAACTACTGGCACCACCTGCCTCTTCTTCCTCCTCGAAAGTGAAGTATTTCAGTCCCGTCAACTGCTGCTCAGCCTTGATAATCGGCTGGAACACGTCGGTATCATAGTTAGAGTGCTTGCCCTGCAGCATGCGCACCAGACGCTCGAAGCCCATACCCGTGTCAATCACGTTCATCGAGAGTTTCTCGAGTGAGCCGTCTGCCTTACGGTTAAACTGCATGAACACGAGATTCCAGATCTCAATCACCTGGGGATCGTCCTGATTGACGAGCTCACGGCCGCTCTTGCCGCTGGCAGCGCGCTGTTCCGGCGTACGAGAGTCTACGTGGATCTCGGAACAAGGACCACAAGGGCCTGTATCGCCCATCTCCCAGAAGTTGTCGTGCTTATTGCCGTTGATGATATGATCCTCTGGCACATGCTTTGACCAGTACTTGGCAGCCTCGTCGTCGCGAGGGATATTTTCTTCAGGTGAGCCCTCGAACACCGTCACATAGAGGTCTTCGGGATTCAGTTTCAGTACGTCTACCAGATATTCCCAAGCCATATCGATGGCACCTTCCTTGAAGTAGTCGCCGAAGCTCCAGTTGCCGAGCATCTCGAACATAGTGTGGTGATAAGTGTCGTGACCTACTTCCTCAAGGTCATTGTGCTTACCACTCACGCGAAGGCACTTCTGGGTATCAGCCCTGCGACGCGGCTCAGGGTCGCGCGTACCTAATATAATGTCTTTCCACTGGTTCATACCAGCGTTAGTGAACATCAGTGTGGGGTCATCCTTAATCACCATCGGTGCTGAGGGCACGATGGCATGCTGTTTCGACTCAAAAAACTTCTTGAAAGAGTCGCGAATCTCGTTTGCTGTCATTATTGTATTAACTTTATTATTGCTTTCTAATTTGTGGTGCAAAGGTAGTCTATTTTTTTGAGATAACCAAAGGTTATATCGCTTTTTTCTGACTTTTTCCTATCTTTCTGCAAAAAGGCGCTGCACCCTTCCTCTCCTTCCGTCTTTCACCTCTCATTTTGCGACTTTTACTCGTAAGCAAACCCTTCGTCTGTTACCGAGAAACACCCACTTTGTTACCGAGAAACCCATCGTCTGCTACTCAGAATCCAACAATCCAACAATCCAACATTTGCTATATTTATAAAGTTCAACAAATCAACAAATCAACAAAAGGCGTTTTTTAATATGCCAACAAAGTCTTATTATAATTATATATATTATATATTATATTATAATATAATATATAATATATATAATTATAAGATACTCTTTTCTTCACTTTGATTTTGGGTTTTGTTGATTTGTTGATTTGTTGATTGTTGACACTGTGTATCAAAAACCACCAAATGTTGGATTGTTGGATTGTTGGATTTACACTAGAAAAATCCGCGAAAATCCTCGTTTTTCTCGCCGAAAATCATTACCTTTGCAACCAAGAATTCCTAAAGACCAAATATCATATGGACGACGAGATCAAGGACGACGAGACAAAAGACGACGAGATTTTGGAACAGCAGGAGTCGGAAGGCGGCAGCGAAGGCCATTCCGACTACAAACCCGTAAACCGCTTCGACGCAGCAGCCGTACACCACCTCAGCGGCATGTACCAGAACTGGTTTCTGGACTATGCCTCTTACGTGATCCTCGAGCGCGCCGTGCCCCACTTGGGCGACGGCCTCAAACCCGTGCAGCGCCGTATCCTTCACTCGATGAAACGCATGGACGACGGCCGTTATAATAAGGTGGCGAACATCGTGGGACACACCATGCAGTTCCACCCCCACGGCGATGCCTCCATCGGCGATGCTCTCGTGCAGATGGGACAGAAAGACCTGCTCATCGACACACAGGGAAACTGGGGTAACATCCTCACTGGTTCCTCGGCAGCCGCACCGCGATACATCGAGGCACGCCTTTCGAAATTCGCCCTCGACACCGTGTTCAACCCCAAGACCACGGAGTGGAAAATGTCATACGACGGCCGCAACAAGGAGCCTATCACGCTGCCAGTAAAGTTCCCCCTGCTGCTGGCACAGGGTGCCGAGGGTATCGCTGTAGGCCTCTCCTCGAAGATCCTGCCCCATAACTTCTGCGAGATCTGCGATGCCGCCATCGCCTACCTCCACGACCAGCCTTTCCAGCTCTATCCCGACTTCCCCACCGCTGGCAGCATAGACGTTTCGAAATATAACGACGGCCAGCGTGGCGGTGTGCTGAAGGTACGTGCAAAAATCGAGAAGATAGACCAGAAGACGCTCGTCATCCGGGAGATTCCCTTCTCAAAGACCTCCGAGACACTACAGGACAGCATCGTGAAGGCCATCGAGAAAGGCAAGATCAAGGCCCGTAAGGTGGAAGACCTCACGGCAGCCAACGTGGAAATTCAGGTACACCTGGCTCCCGGCGTCTCCAGCGACAAGACTATCGATGCCCTCTATGCCTTCACCGACTGCGAGATCAACATCTCACCCAACTGTTGTGTGATCGAGGACAACAAACCGCAGTTCCTCACGGTGAGCGACGTGCTCCGCCACTCCACAGACCGCACCAAAGACCTCATCCGCCAGGAACTCGAAATCCGCAAGAACGAACTCCTGGAGCAACTGCATTTCCTGTCGTTGGAGAAGATCTTCATCGAGGAGCGCATCTATAAGGACAAGAAATTCGAGCAGGC
The DNA here is from genome assembly GCA_900314995.1 of uncultured Prevotella sp. Classification (GTDB taxonomy): domain Bacteria; phylum Bacteroidota; class Bacteroidia; order Bacteroidales; family Bacteroidaceae; genus Prevotella. Next base: position 16,140 of record OMXK01000033.1, on the reverse strand, counting down.
GCCCAATGTCGATGCCGTCTGCGAACATATCGACGAACGACTGACACCCTACTACCCCACCCTAATCCGGGAGGTAACGAAGGACGATATCCTGAAACTGCTGGAAATCAAGATGCAGCGCATCCTGAAGTTCAACAAGGACAAGGCCGACGAGTTCATGGCCCGTCTGAAGGCAGAGATCGAGGAAATAGACCGCGACCTGGCAAACCTCACCGAGGTCACCGCCAACTGGTTCCAGTTCCTGAAGGACAAATACGGCAAGGACCACCCGCGACTGACGGAGATCCGCAATTTCGACACCATCGAGGCCTCGAAGGTGGCAGAAGCAAACCAAAAGCTCTATATCAATCGCGCAGACGGTTTCATCGGCACGGGACTGAAGAAAGACGAGTTTGTATGCAACTGCTCCGACCTCGATGATGTCATCATTTTCTACAAGGACGGCAAATACAAGATCGTGCGCATGGCCGAAAAACTCTTCGTGGGTAAGAACGTGCTCTACCTCAACGTGTTCAAGAAAAACGATTCGCGCACCATCTATAATGTGGTGTATCGCGACGGCAGGAAAGGCCCGTACTTCATCAAGCGCTTCAACGTGACGAGCATGACGCGCGACAAGGAATACGATCTCACCCAAGGCACTGAGGGTTCGAGGGTGATGTACTTCACCGCCAATCCCAACGGCGAGGCAGAAATCATCAAGGTGACGCTCGATCCTAACCCCAAGCTCAAGAAGATCTTCATCGAGAAAGACTTCTCGGAGGTGATCATCAAGGGGCGTGCCTCGAAGGGTAACCTCCTGACCAAGAACACCATCCACCGCATCGGACTCAAGAGCCACGGACATTCTACCCTCGGCGGAAGAAAAGTATGGTATGACCCGGATGTGCACCGCCTGAACTACGACGAGCACGGCACTCTCCTGGGCGAATTCTTCGACGGCGACCAGATCCTCGTCGTCTTGGATAACGGCGACTACTATCTGACGAATTTCGACGACAGCAATCACTTCGAACCCAACATCCTGCGCATCGAGAAATACGAGGCTGACAAGGTGTGGACCGCCATCCTCTATGACGCTGACAATCAAGGATATCCATATCTGAAGCGTTTTCTGATGGATGCCTCGAAGAAGAAGCAGAACTGGCTGTCGGAGAACCCCTCCTCACAGCTGATTCTACTCACGGATACCCCCTATCCCCGCATCCAGATCACCTATGGCGGTGCAGATGCTTTCCGTGGGCAGGAAGAGATTGATGCAGAGCAGTTTATCACCGTCAAGGGCTACAAGGCCAAGGGCAAGCGCCTGACAACCTTTGCCCTCGAGGCCATCACCGAACTGGAGCCCACACGCTTCCCCGAAAAACCAGAGACGCAGGATGCCCCCGACGATGAGGAAGAGGAAGATCTCGACCCCGATGCCGGCAAGAGTGAGCAGCAGGTGCGCGACGAACTGACAGGACAATTAAGACTATTCGACGATGAAGAGCCATAACACCCTCATATTATCCACCCTCCTTCTCTTTGCCCTCCCCGCCGCCGCCCAAGAATCCACCTCGGCAAACCTCTTCGGCATCGGCGCCACCTCCATCCTCGACACCTACATCTCGCAGGAGAAATTCTCAGGTACCGGCCTCACCTATTTATATATACGCGAGCGCGAGAAACCCGAGAAGCAATGGGGCAACATCATCGAGCATGAGATAAACCTCTCTGCCACAGAAGACCGCAGTGAGAAAACCAGTGAACTGGAGGGCGGCTACAACCTCTATTGGGGGCGCTACCGCCAGTGGCGGCTCTTCGATGACAGACTGAAGCTGCAGGCAGGCGGTCTCGTCAACGGCACCATCGGCTTTATCTACCACACATCGACCTCAAACAACCCCGCCCAGGCACGACTGGCGCTGAACCTGATGCCCTCGGGCGTGGCCACCTACCACTTCCCGCTCTGGAAACAGCACTTCAGCCTGCGCTACGAGCTGAACCTGCCGCTGGTGGGCGTGATGTTCAGTCCGAACTACGGGCAGTCATATTACGAGATCTTCTCTCTTGGCAACTACGACCATAACGTGGTACCCACCACCTTCATCAGCACCCCCACCTTCCGACAGCTGCTCACGCTGGAATGGCGCACGGGCAAGAAGTGGAATATCCGCATCGGCTATCTGGGCAACTACCAGCAGGCCGCCGTCAATAACCTCAAGCAGCATGTGTACACCCACCGCCTGCTGCTTGGCATCGCCCGTAGCCTATGAAAAAATATCTCCTACTCATCATAAGCATCCTGGCACTTTTCACCTCATGTGTAGATGAAAAGGAATACCCCAACACCCCCGAGGGCAACTTCGAGGCGCTGTGGAAGATCATCGACGAGCGCTACTGCTTCTTCGATTACAAGCATGAAGCTTACGGACTCGACTGGCAAAACGTATATAATATATATAAGGTACGCGCGAACGAGGACATCAACAACTACCAACTCTTCGAGATTCTGACGGAGATGCTGAGTGAGTTGCGCGACGGCCACGTGAACCTGAGCACCTCATTCGACTACGGCCGCTATTGGAAATGGCATGAGGACTACCCCACCAACTTCAGCGACACCCTGCAGCGCCGTTACCTCGGCACTGACTACCACATCGCCTCGTCCATCAACTACAAGATACTCGACGACAACATCGGCTACCTATATATAGGCAGCTTCATGAACGACTTCGGTGAAGGCAACCTCGACGAGGTCATCCGCTATATGCTGTTCTGCAACGGACTGATCATCGACATCCGCGGCAATGGCGGCGGCAATCTGACGTCTGCCCAGAAACTGGCGGCACGTTTCTGCCAGGAGAAGACCCTCACGGGCTATATCCAGCACAAGACGGGTAAGGGACATAACGACTTCTCGGATTTGGAACCCGAGTATCTCGAGCCCTCATCCAACCTGAGATGGCATAAGAAAGTGGTGGTGCTGACCAACCGTGAGGTCTACAGCGCCGCCAACGACTTCGTGAAATGCATGAAATGCTTTCCGAACGTGACGACAGTAGGCGATCAGACAGGTGGCGGCGCAGGCTTACCCTTTACTTCCAACCTGCCCAACGGGTGGACAGTGCGCTTCTCTGCCTGTCCATCATACGACCGTAACCGCCAGCAGACGGAGTTTGGTATCGCCCCAGACTACAAAGTCGACATCACAGAGGCAGATTTCCGTCAAGGAATTGACACTATAATAGAATTTGCCCGAAAAATTTTGGCAGAATGAAAAAATATTCGTAACTTTGCAACCGCTTAAGGTGTAAAAGCCGGTAAAAAGCATGGTGGAATGCGCCTGTGGCGGAATTGGTAGACGCGTCAGACTTAGGATCTGGTGTCTCGCGACGTGCAGGTTCGAGTCCTGTCAGGCGCACAAAACCCAAAAAGTGTGCATTTTCTATGCAAAAATTGCCCGAGAAGGGTGATTTCGACAGAAAATTGACGTTTTTTTTAAAAAAAATTAAATTTTTCTTGCATAATTAGAAAATAATGCCTACTTTTGTCACCGATTTATATAAATTAATGCATAGACATATCATAAGTTTAATTGTTTAATTATAATTTTTAAGTTCAAATGAAAAAGAAAATTATTAATGGTATTCTGTTGGTAGCAATGCTTTTTGCCGCCACAACATCATTTGTTTCTTGTAAGGACAACGTAGACGACCAGCTGGTTGGCGTGTATGATCAACTTACTAAGGACAAGAACGAACTCTCTGGTCGTATCGCTACTCTGGAGGGTCAGATTAGTACTCTTCAGTCTGAGTTGAATAACACGAAGGCTGACGTTACAACTATCAAGGGTCAGATTGCAGAGCTTCAGAGCGACGTAAATGACCTGAAGGGCCGTCTGGCAGCTGTCGAGTCTCAGATTGCTACGCTTTCTGCTGACGTTGACAACTTGAAGAATGACATGGCTGCTATCGATGCTCGTCTGACAACAGTTGAGGAAGTTATCGGCAAGATTGCAGAATTTCTCTCTAAAGGAATGGTTACTGAGATTGCCGTTAACCAGACTGTTAACGATGCCATCGGTACAATCAATCTTCCTGGTGTGAACGTTAAGATGCTGGCTGCTCTCTTCGGTGACAACCAGACCTACATCGAGAAGTTCCCCGCAGCAGGTCAGGACTACAATGTTGACCCGAAGGGTGCTTACCTGGATGCTTCTGATATAGCTGGTGCTAAGTTCATCGAAATCAGCGAAGACTACATCACCAAGCCCAACGGAAATGCTGGTAAGTTCTTCTTTACTGCTAACTCTGTGGACAAGAGCACATTCAACATCAAGGATTGGACGCTCACACTGGAGGATAGTAAGGGTACAGTTGCTCCTGTTTATTTCGAGAATGTACAGCCTTCTGAATACGCTATTCAGTGGGGTATCTACAAGAGCGATGTCCTCGGTTCTAACGAGTCAGAGACAGATCGCGGTTTCTACGAGGCTGACGCTACTATCGATGCTCAGTACCTTGAGAAGTGCAAATTCAATCTCAGAAACCATGTTGACTACAAGGCCATCAAGGATGAGATTAAGCAGGCTGTTGAGAACGTGAAGGCTGCCAAGGGTACTCAGGCTACCGTAATTTCTGTTGCCAAGGAGGCTGCTAAGCTCGTTGAGAACATCTTCAGCGGTAACATGAGTGGTGACAACCGCTTCCCCGAGAATCCTACTTACGCTCCTCAGCGTCTCGTTATGACTCAGGCTGCTGACGAAGCATCTGTTCGTTTCCAGGATGCTGACCTCGACGTTATGCTGACTGCTGTATCACCTCTGTCATACAACAGTTTCTGGAACATGGAGAAGAATGCTAAGGGCGTTGACATGGATCTCGTAGACCGCATTGCTGCTAAGCTCGCTAAGATTATCAACAAGGCTATGCCTACCGTAGATCTCGGAACAATCACAATTACCATTCCTGAGTTGAAGGCTGATGACACTAACAAGTATATCCTTGTTGGCCCTGCTGGTGATGTTAAACACGAGGTAACTATCGACGACGCTTTGTATGCTCAGATTAACCAGGCTCTGAAAGATGGTCTGACCAATATCGACCTGAGCGAAGCTGTCAACAACACTGCAGGTGGTGCACTTGCTAATACTGGTGACAAAGTCGCAGACCGCTTCAGCAACTTCGTAGAGCGCCTCTCTAACAAGTATGTTGCAGCAATGAAGAAGCACGCTCTGACACGTGCCGTAGCTCCTATCATCCTGTACGACACAACAGACGGTATCAAGCGTTTGGTTCCAGGTACAACAGTTAAAGCTGGTTATATGGTGATTAACATGACTTCTGCAACTAAGGAGCGCATTGTTCCTCCATACGAGAAGTACATCGCTGTTAAGGACGCTAGCGGTAAGATTATTTATAGTGAAACTGTTCCTGGTAACAATCAGCTGAAGACCCTCGACCTCACTAAGGCTGGTGACTATACCATCATCCTGAGCTGCATGGACTACTATGGCTATGTAGTAACCAAGAAGTACGATATCACCGTAGAGTAATAAGGTGCGCGTGAGTAATTAACATTCGAGAACAAAAACAGAAAAAAACAGAATATGAAAATGAAGAAAGCAATATTGTCTTGCCTGATGCTGATGGGCGTGCTCTCAGCATCTGCTCAGGAGCAGAAAGGCACGACTGAATACGTCTTCGAGCCGCACTGGTACTTCCAGATTCAAGGAGGTGCACAGTACACTGTTGGTGAGACCAAATTTGGTGACCTTATTTCTCCCACTGTTCAGGGCGCAATTGGTTACAATTTCAATAAGGCCCTTGGCGCTCGCTTAGCCCTCAACGCTTGGCAGAGTCGCGGTGGTTGGGATCAGAGCGATAATGCAGCTGTAGCAAATGCAGGACTTAGCAAATATAAGTTCACATATTTTGCTCCTGCTCTTGACCTGACATTCAACCTCTCAAACATCATTGCGGGTATCAATCCTAACCGCAAAGTTGATTTCGGTGCTTTCATCGGTGCTGGTCTGAACTTCCGCGGAAAGTGTGATGATGCAGAAACAAACAGAAACATTCTTGCTAACAAGTTTGGTTCACGTTGTGCTGAGGATCTGACCTACGAGAATAAGTCTGCAGCTCTGCTGTTCGGTTCAATCGGTCTGACAGCTGACTATCGCATCACCGATCAGGTTAGCATCGGTCTTGAGGTTAATGCAAACGTACTGAGCGACAAGTACAATTTCAAGAAGGCTGGTAATGCCGATATGTATTTCAATGCCCTTCTGGGTCTGAAGTACGCTTTCGGTCCAACCTACTCTACTCGCTTCATCCCCGATCCAGAGCCCGAGATCAAGTATGTTGAGAAGATCGTTGAGAAGGTCGTTGAGGCACCATGCCCAGAGCCCGCTGTTGAGCCGCTCCGTCGTGACATCTTCTTCCTGATCAACAAGTACAACATCCGTGAGACTGAAGAGCAGAAGGTAAGAGACGTTGTTGACTACCTCCGTGCTAACCAGGGTGCTAAGGTTCAGGTAACAGGTTATGCTGACGCTGGTACAGGTAACGACAAGATTAACGACCGCCTCGCTGCACAGCGTGCTGACGCAGTTGTGAAGATGCTGACCGATAAGTATGGTATTCCTGCTGACCGCATCAGCTATGACAGCAAGGGTGCTCGCGTTCAGCCGTTCGCTGATAACGACAGCAACCGTGTAACAATCTGTATCGCTGAGTAATCAAACGATTAAGATAAAACTTCAAAAGCCCAGCCCCAATATTGGGACCGGGCTTTTTTTCCATAACACAGTAACATTGAAAAAAGAACATGAAAAAGATTATAACAACATTTGCCTTAGCTGCTTTCTGCGTATTGACTACCAGTGCACAACTTGCTGATGGATTCTATCGCGTTCAGAACAAAGTAACCGGCAGATATATAAGTATTTCGGATAACGACCCCAACAACTACGAAGTAAAAACTACAACGGCTAACGTCGACATGGCAGGCATCAGAACGATTAAAAGCTGGGAGAGAGTTGAAGCAAATCCGGCCACTATCATATATGTAAGAAGCATGGGCGACAACAAATACGACCTTGAAGGTCAAGGAACAAGCCTCTATAAAATTTCGAAACAACGCCTCTACATCATTCTGATACCCCAAAGTGACGGTTCATATAAGGCAAAATCAGATAAATACCAAGGCATCTCTCTGGATATTGCTGATGGTACAGATACTGACAAAGATGAAGATTTCTTGAGAAACAAATCTGAAGAGACTGCATATTGGTATGCAATACCCGTAGACAATGGCAGCGGTTATCTAGGTATTGAGCCTGACATTAAGACTGCTGACGGTTATTATGGTACAATCTATGCAGGCTTCGCCTTCAAACTCGCTTCAAGCGGTATGAAAGCTTACTACATTGACTATGCCGAAGGTTCTAAGATCAGTCTTAAGGAGTTTGAAGGAGAGACAATCCCTGCCACCATGGCAGTCATTATCAAATGTAATTCAGAGAATCCTGAAGACAATAAAATCCTTCCTGTGACCAATGGTGGTGCAGAACCTTCAGATAATATGCTGAGAGGTGTATACTGCTCTCTGACGCTCAAGAAGCATTTCAATGCAAAAATGTATGATCCTACAGAGATGCGCGTTCTTGGTACGAGCGGTGATAAACTTGCATTTGTCAAGGCATCGGCAGATGAGCTTGTAGAAGGCAAATATCTCCAGGCAAACAAAGCCTATCTGCCTATAGAGGGTGCTGCTGACGTAATGACAGAAGACGGTACAGGAATTGTTACCATCAAGGCAGAGGAGAAGAATTCGGCTGCTGAGGGTATCTACACCCTGACAGGTGTTCGTCTGCCAGACGGTGTAACACCTAAGGCTGGTGTTTACATCAAGGACGGTAAGAAAGTCGTTATTAAGTAATATACTTACGAAATATACAGCAATAAATAATCCCTCCAGGCGCTTGTCTGGAGGGATTTTCTTATGCAGCCTGATTCAGAATATATTCTTCGTAATACGGACGCTCAAAACAGGATAAACTTTAAAGGCATTAAATACATCAACATAACTACCTACCTGTCCCTTCACATTCTTCACGTCCTTGGTAAGGTTAATTCCATCATTAACATAGACATCAGGCGTACCACCCCAGAACATCGCACCACAATCGAATGAAACCTTCCAGTCGTCGCGATTCTTCACAAGACGACCGCTGTATCCGAAGCCCAGATAAGGCTTGAAGGAATTAGACTTGGCAGATACGCTGACAACACCACGATCATCAGGCTCAACGATATAAGCATCACCAGGGGCATACAACGTATTGTAGGCAGCCATGGTCTCTTCGTCAAAGACAATCTTTCCTGCTTCATCATAGCTATAATGATCTGCCGAAATCTGATGGTACTTGCCATATTTATCTACACCAAAGGCACCATTGAACTCTCCCACCGCAAAGCCAAGACGTCCAAAGCCTATAATCTTCTTATAGATCTTATCCATGTATTCCGGTTGATAATCCATACCATCAAAGCCCATGCTTTCCAAATCAAATAGCGGTTCGTCCGCAACAGCCTTCTCGTACATGCGGTTATAGATACCTACAGAGACAAGCGATACAGCCGACTCAACTGCATTCTCAGCATAGGCAAACTGTGATGGTCCCCAATAGAAACCCGCTGTAAAGTGCCAATGTCTGTTTTGCTTGAAGGGGAACACATCCACCAGAAACTTGAAGTTGTTTATCGTCGGCTTACCAATCATGTCTACATGGTCATCGACATCATAGCCAGTGAACTGATAGAGAAACTCCGACATCCTGTCGAAAGTAGTTTCCTGACGATTACCATCAGCATCATAACTACGGGCAGGGCGACCGCCAATCGTAAGATCGAAATTCATACGTTTGGAGAAACGCGGCATGAACTCATAGCCGGCACGTACCTGCGCCCACTCGGTGACAGGAGAGGCCACATCGAAGCCGATACCCGTGGTACCAGCCGTAAGAGACAAATCCAGATGCTGGAAGATATTGTGCTCCTTCCAATACTGGGTGACTGGGATATAGTCGGCCTTCACCTTGGTGTTGTCTTCATTCAGAATGCGAAGAGGAGTAATTGAGTCTGTCTGGGCAAAACCTGCCAGGCTTATGCCAGACAGGGCCATGACACAAATGATTTTTTTCATTTTCTATTCTATTTAGTAGTTATTTCAATTAAAATATATTCTTGATTACACGGAAGCCGATGGTGGGATAAACCTGTAGCTTTGAAATCAGACTGACAGTGCCCCAACCTTCATACTTCAGATCCTTGGTCATATTAATGCCATCTGGGGTGTACATCGACGGTGTACCGCCCCAGAACATCACTCCACCAGTGACTGCCCACTTGATATCAGGGCGCTTCTTTGTGAATATCGAGGTATAGCCGACACCGAGATATGGTTTGATACTATTCGTCTTAACAGCAACATTAATCGTACCCTTATTGCCACCTGTCAACAGATAGTTGCTTCCAGCCTTGTGAATCACTTTGCCGCTGGCATCCTTGATGTCGTTCTTAAAAACACCACCATTAACGCCTGCAGGGCCGTATTCCTTAATTACATTATCCGGAGAAGCGTTGGCATACTTTGTATTATAGGCTGTGATACAGGCCACAGTTCCATCATAGCCACTATCGTTCTTGAAGTCGGCAATCTCCGATGGTCCCCAGTAGAAACCAACGGTGAGGTGAAGTTTCTTGTTGTCTGCCAAGGGGAACACATCCACCAGAAACTTAAAATTCTGCATGGTAAAACGACCCGTGAAATTGACATGATCATACATATCAAGACCTTCCTCTCTCCACATCAGATCTCTAGCCTTATCGTAATTCGTCTCTTTACGGTATCCTTTATCATCATACTGGTGGGACGTCTGACCGCCAACAAGTACATCATGTCCTTTATGCTTCTTGAAATGGGGCATAAGCTCGTAGCCTACACGCACCTGGGCATATTTACAAATTGGAGATGCCACTTCGATACCTATGCCAGACGTGCCCAGACTCAGCGCCACATCCAGATGCTGGAACAGATTACCTGTATGCCAATAAGGATCCATCGGCCTCACAGGCTTTTCTATACTCTGAGAAGGATAATATTGAGCCTTCACAGGGATCACCACCAAGGCAATTACCAAAAGAATCAGACTTCTTTTCATTATTTTACCTTTTTACGTTAAATTCTATTTCATCCGCCAACGCCCTTCGCGCTCAACCATTGGCACGACAATCTCCTCGTTTGTGGAATCGCCATAGCAAAGCACCAGGAACACATTGGTATATTTTTGTATTGTATCCGTTTTGGCATTGGAGACACGCACCTCAAGGATACCCCGATGGTCGTTCTCCTGCTGGGCTACAAACTGTGCGTAGCAATCGAGCAACTGAGAGCGATAATCAGCGCTATCTATATTGGGACGTTCATCCAGCCCCTCCAGAAAATGCTCATATTCACCACGAATCAGGTGGTCGTAATAGCCCTTAGCTGCCAGAGAAGCCAGTTCCTCAGGGGTAGGCTGCGAACAACCGATAAAGGCAGACAACCATAAGCCTGCCAGCATCAATACCACTATACCCCTGGATTGCTTCATCACTTCTGACGAATAAAAACATTGATAGGCGAGCCTGTGAGCGTCCAGTTCTCCCGAATCTTATTCTCAAGGAAACGCTTGTAGGGCTCTTTCACATACTGCGGCAGATTGGCATAGAACACAAAAGTAGGTATCTGTGTATCGGGAACCTGTGCCACATACTTAATCTTAATATACTTGCCTTTTACCGAGGGAGGCGGGAAAGCCTCAATCAGCGGCAACATCACCTCATTGAGTTTCGAGGTACCAATCTTCGCCTTACGATTCAGGTAAACCTGCTTGGCTGTCTCCAGCACCTTGAAGATACGCTGTTTTGTGAGAGCTGATGCGAAGATGATGGGAAAATCCACAAACGGTGCCATACGCTCACGAATGGCATTGGTGAAGGTATCTATCACCACCTGTGACTTATCCTCTACCAGATCCCATTTATTTACGACAACCACCAGCGATTTATTGTTCTTCTGGATCAGTTGGAAGATATTCATGTCCTGTGCTTCAATACCACGGGTGGCATCGAGCATCAGTATACATACATCACTGTTTTCAATGGCACGGATAGAACGCATCACGCTATAGAACTCGAGATCCTCAGTCACTTTGTTCTTGCGACGGATACCAGCAGTATCTACCAGATAGAAATCGAAGCCGAACTTGTCGTAACGCGTATAGATACTGTCACGCGTCGTTCCGGCTATTTCTGTCACGATATTACGCTCTTCGCCAATGAAGGCATTGATAATACTCGACTTTCCGGCATTAGGACGGCCTACTACCGCAAAGCGGGGAATACCTTCCTCCAAATCATCCTTCGCCTTCTCAGGCAGCATCTCCAACACCTTATCGAGCAGATCACCAGTGCCGCTGCCAGTAGCTGCACTGACAGGGTACGGATCACCCAGCCCTAACTTATAAAACTCATACTGATCATAGAGATCCTTGCCGTCATCAGCCTTATTGGCCACCAGGATAACAGGCAGTTTGGCGCGACGCAGAATCTGCGCTACATCCATATCCCAGCCTGTCACACCATTATTGATGTCACAAAGGAACAGCACCAGATCAGCTTCCTCAGTGGCTATGATAACCTGCTTACGGATCTCCTCTTCAAATATATCGTCGGAATTAACCACCCATCCGCCAGTATCTACGACAGAAAACTCCTGGCCATTCCACTCACACTTGCCATACTGGCGGTCGCGGGTGGTACCAGCCTGGTCACTCACAATCGCCTGGCGTGACTTCGTCAGACGATTGAAAAGCGTCGACTTTCCAACGTTGGGTCTTCCTACTATTGCTACTAAATTTCCCATGAATAACTCCTCCTTCAAATATATAAAGTGATTCTTAATCTTACTTCCTATTCTGGATTATAGCCGAAGGCATCCAGTTCACGCTGTGATGAACGCCAGTCTTTATCGACCTTTACAAAGATCTCCAGATAGATAGGCTTGCCGAAGAATTTCTCCAGCGACTTACGGGCCTCAGTGCTCACCTTCTTCAAGGCCACACCCTGATGACCAATGATAATGCCTTTCTGGGAGTCGCGCTCCACATAGATTACGGCATTGATATGGATATGTTTGTCATCCTCCTTAAAACGCTCTACACGCACCTCAACGGCATAGGGTATCTCCTTATCGTAATAGAGCAGGATCTTCTCGCGGATAATCTCAGAGACGAAGAAGCGCGCAGGCTTGTCTGTCAGCTGATCCTTATCGAAGAAGGCAGGACTCTCAGGCAGGAGCTCCTGAATGCGCTTCAACAGAAGATCGACACCAAACTTATTCTTGGCAGAGATAGGCAGAATCTCGGCATTCGGCAACAATGTGTGCCACTTCTCCACGATAGCAGTAAGCTTTGACTGGCTACTCCCCTCTCTGCTTGGAGAAGAGTCTGGGGTGAGGCTATCGATCTTGTTTATCAGCAAAAGCACGGGAATCGTCATCTGCTGCACCTTCTCAAGAAAGTCCATGTTCTTCTCGGGATTCTCAACGACATCCGTTACATAGAGCAGCACATCTGCATCCTGCAGCGCCGATTCCGAGAAAGCTAACATCGATTCCTGAAGCTTATAATTCGGCTTCAGAACACCTGGTGTATCGGAGAAAACGATCTGCATTTCAGGGGTATTTACGATACCCATGATACGATGCCGCGTGGTCTGAGCCTTGAACGTGGCAATAGAAATACGCTCACCAACCAATTGGTTCATGAGCGTACTCTTACCTACGTTGGGATTTCCAACGATATTGACGAATCCGGCTTTATGCTTATTTTCCACCATCATATGCCCATTTTAGGTATGACGCACCATGAACGAAACCAGCACCGAAGGCGGTGATGATGATATTATCACCTTTCTTCAATTTCTGTTCGTTTTCCCAGATGGCCAATGGTATCGACGCCGCACTGGTATTACCAAAGTGCTCGATATTCACCATCACCTGCTCCATCGGGAGTTCCAGGCGCTTTGCCACGGCTTCTATGATGCGCATATTGGCCTGATGAGGAACCACCCACTGGATGTTATCCTTGTTCAGTCCATTGCGCTCAGCCACAAGCACGCAGTCATTACTCATATTCGTCACTGCATAACGGAAGACCGTGCGCCCCTCCTGATAGAGGTAATGCAGACGATGATCAACCGTGAAATGTGATGGAGGACAGACAGACCCCCCAGCTTTCATGTGCAGGAATGGCAGTCCCTTACCGTCAGTACGAAGGTAGGAATCCATCACACCGATATTCTGCTCTTCGGTGGCTTCCAGCATCACAGCTGCAGCACCATCACCAAACAGGGGACAAGTAGAACGATCCTTATAATCCGTCACCGACGACATCTTGTCGGCAGCAATAAGGATAATCTTCTTATAACGCCCGCTCTGAATCATCGTCGCAGCAACGTCGAGTGAGTAGAGGAATCCACAGCAGGCACCCCAGAAGTCAAATGCCATTGCATTCTTCAATCCCAGTTTACCCAGGACGATGGATGCTGTGGAGGGGAACTTATAATCCGCCGTCGAAGTGGCTACAATCAGTGCATCGATGGTATCAGGATCAGCACCAGTCTTCTGCATCAGCTGCTTGGCTGCCTTACGGGCCATATAGCTGGTACCAAGACCTTCCTCTGTAAGGATACGGCGCTCCTTGATACCGACGCGCGTCATAATCCACTCATCGTTGGTATCTACCATCCTCGACAGCTCCTCGTTGGTGAGGACATAATCGGGAACATAGCCACCAATGCCGGTGATTACCGCGTTGATTCTATCCATTATTCAGCTACTACGTCCTCCTTCTTGATAGCAACCTTACCACGATAGTATCCACAAGTGGGACATACTGTGTGATAAACATAATATGCGCCACAATTTGGGCATACTGCCAGTGTAGGAGCTACTGCCTTGTCGTGTGTACGACGCTTGAGTGTACGAGTCTTTGACTGTCTTCTTTTAGGATGTGCCATAATTCTATAACTATTTAATTGTTACATTTTTAATTTTTTCAATTTATCCCATCGGGGGTCTGTCTCATGGCTGGACTCCTCATCGCTGCTTCGGTCAGCTGACAACTCTTCCAGAGTTTTAGTCATGGCAATGTTGCACTTGCCAGGTGCATGCACATGCCTGATGGGTATGACCAATGCGACAAACTCATAGATGAGCCACGACATGTCGAGTATTCCTTCGTTCTCGGACACCACGATGACATCATCTTCCTCTGAGTATTCGCTTCCGAGCTTGACAACAAGACGATTCTCGGTTTCCACCGGCAGATCCATGTCATCGAGACATCGGTCACAAGGGATGATTACTGTGCCTGCTGTATGAAACAAAAGCTCGAAAAAGCCGGTAGCCCTGCGTATAGACACCGACACATGCAAAGAGCCCTTCTTCACTTCAGCATCGTCCAAAGCTTCAAAGTAGGTATCATCCAGGTCAAATTCCAAGGAGGTCTCCTCTTCCTTCAGACTCTTCAGATCAATCTTTAAAAACTCCAAACTACACATAATCACGCTTTTACGGGCTGCAAAGTTACATATTTTTTTTCAATTAAGGAGCGCTTATTTGTTTTTTTTATATTTTTACTGCAAAATCAGTAACCCTTAATGGGTTATATTACACATTAGAGGGTACAATTGTGCAGTTTTTTCACCTTTTAACAGGTTCAACCTTCATCGTGGCATCTCTATCCTGAACGTTGTGCCCTTTCCTACTTCTGATGATTTTACAAATATACGTCCTTTGTGATAATCTTCTACGATACGCCTAGCTAACGAGAGTCCCAAACCCCAGCCACGCTGCTTTGTCGTAAATCCTGGCGTAAAGACATTCTTGATGTCTCTCTTGCGAATACCTTTTCCATTATCTGTCACCTCAATAATAACGCGATTGGATTCGGCCTTCAGGGTGAGCAACAATCTGCCCTTACCTTCCATCGCATCAACAGCATTTTTACAGAGATTCTCTATCACCCACTCAAAAAGTGAAGAATTCATCCTGACAATCACATTTTCTGCAGGAAAATCGCGTATCATCTCGACCTTATTCGACGTACGACGATCCATATAGTCAATCACATGCTCAAGTACCTCATTCATAGAACCCTCTTTAGGCTCAGGCAAGGAGCCTATCTTCGAGAATCGTTCAGCAATACGCTCCAAACGCTTTACATCTTTATCCATCTCAGGAATTAGATCATCTTCAGGATGATTCTCTTTAAGAATTTCCACCCACGCCATCAGACTAGATATCGGGGTACCAAGCTGGTGAGCTGTTTCTTTAGACAATCCCACCCAAACTTTATTCTGCTCAGCCTTCTTAGACGAAAGCAGGGCAAATATAGCAACAACCACAAAAATCATGACAATTCCAAGTTGCCAATAAGGATAGGAAGAAAGTCGTTTCAATAGTATCGATTCATCAAAACATACCAATTGATAATCCTTAACCTTGGCAGAGTCACCCATATAAATCTTTATATATCTGCCATCTTGGTATAGTTTACGACCATATTTCACAAGATAAGCAAGGGAATCAACCCTTGTTTTAGCATTCAACTCAATATTGCGATAGTCAGTTACCTTACCCTCAGCATTCATAACAACAACAGGAATTGTGTTATTACTCTGCATCACGTTCAGCACCAGCGAAAGATCAGTTGACTCATCAGCATGACTCAGTACGCGTAAAGCTTCTGCCCATGTTTCCATCTTGTTACGTTCTTCATTTGAAAGATCCTTTACAAGATAATGAGAAACCAGCAAGGAAGTTACAGCTATAATAATAGCCATAACTACAAGCATTATCTTCACCTGTCGTATTCTGTCAGTCCACTGCATACACTTATATAAACGAAAAAGCCCCGAGAATATTGTATCCTCGAGGCTTTTCTTTTTAAAAAAGTGGCGGCTTCCTACTCTCCCGCATTGCATTGCAGTACCATCGGCGCAGGCGGGCTTAACTTCTCTGTTCGGAATGGGAAGAGGTGGGACCCCG
>OMXK01000008.1 GCA_900314995.1 uncultured Prevotella sp. | reverse complement strand
TATGAAGATCCGCTTCCGTCTCTACGACGATGGCCTCGGTTTCCGCTATGAGTTCCCGCTGTCGCAGAACCTGAACTACTTCGTCATCAAGGAAGAGCACACCCAGTTTGCCATGACAGGCGACCACACGGCCTGGTGGATTCCCGGCGACTATGATACGCAGGAGTACGACTATATGGAGACGAAACTTTCAGAGATTCGCAGTCACATGAAGGAGGCCATCACTCCCAATGCCTCGCAGCATCCTTTCTCTGACACAGGCGTACAGACCTCCCTCCAGATGAAGACCGCTGACGGCCTCTATATCAACATCCATGAGGCTGCCCTGATTGACTATTCCTGCATGCACCTGAACCTCGATGATAAAAACATGGTGTTTGAGTCTTGGCTGACTCCCGATGCGAAAGGTGACAAGGGCTATCTTCAGGCTCCCTGCACATCGCCCTGGCGTACAGTCATGGTCAGCGATGATGCCCGTGACATTCTGGCCTCCAACCTGATACTGAACCTTAACGAGCCTTGTAAGTTGGAGGACACCAGTTGGATCAAGCCCGTGAAGTATGTCGGTGTATGGTGGGAGATGATCAACGGCAAGAGCCAGTGGTCATACACCTTCGACCTGCCCTCTGTACAACTTGACAACCTCGACTATTCGAAGACTAAGCCTCATGGCCTGCATGGTGCCAATAATGAGAATGTACGCCGTTATATAGACTTCGCTGCCAAGCACGGATTCGACCAGGTTCTGGTAGAAGGTTGGAACATCGGTTGGGAAGACTGGTTCGGTAAGTCAAAGGACTATGTGTTTGACTTCCAGACACCCTATCCCGATTTCGACCTGAAGGGACTGAACGACTATGCCCACTCCAAGGGTGTCCGCTTGCAGATGCACCACGAGACATCAGCCTCTACCCGTAACTATGAGCGTCACTTAGAGGCCGCTTATAATCTGATGAACAAATATGGCTATACAGCTGTGAAGAGCGGCTATGTGGGTGACATCATCCCCCGTGGCGAGTTCCATTACGGTCAGTGGATGGTGAACCACTATCTCTACTGCATCAAGGAGGCTGCCAAGCACCATATCATGGTGAATGCTCATGAAGCCGTGCGCCCCACTGGCCTCTGTCGTACTTGGCCGAACCTGATTGGCAATGAGGCAGCCCGTGGCACAGAGTATGAGGCAACCAATGGCAGCAAGCCTTTCCATACCACGATTCTTCCGTTCACCCGCTTGCAGGGTGGCCCGATGGATTACACACCGGGCATCTTCGAGATGGATATGAGCAAGATTAATCCCAACAATCCGAACCATGTAAACTCTACGCTGGCACGTCAGTTGGCACTCTACGTTACCATGTACAGTCCGCTCCAGATGGCTGCCGACATGATTGACAACTATGAGCAGCACATGGATGCCTTCCAGTTCATCAAGGATGTGGCTGTTGATTGGGATGACTCGAAATACTTGGAAGCAGAGCCAGGCCGCTATATCGTTGCTGCGCGCAAGGCAAAGGGCACTGGCAACTGGTTTGTGGGTTGTACTGCCAGTGAGCATGGCCATACCTCTACGGTGAAGTTTGACTTCCTCGACCCAGGCAAGAAATATATTGCCACCGTCTATGCCGATGCGAAGGATGCCCACTACAAGACCAATCCGCAGGCTTACACGATTAAGCAGACTACTATTACGGCTAAGTCATCCATGAAACTCACAGCAGCCCCAGGGGGTGGTTATGCCATCAGCATTATTGAAGTTTCAAAATAGTAATTTAGGTTCATACATCAATTTTGTTTTAGGTTAATTAGTTAGTAATAATTATTCCGGCAGTCAGGCATATGAAGCGTCAGCGCCTGACTGCCTATTCATTTCCTCCCACCGCCATCACGTGATGGCCTTGTTCTCGGTTATCACATTGGACTCGGATATTATTTTACAAGTAGTAGCCGTTACCTGTTCCTTTTGAGTTTATCGGTATGTAAAGGGTGGTTTCTCGTAATGTAAGCAGTAGTTTGTTACCGAGAAACTACCCTTTTGTCGTAATGAAACTTTTTGTCCGCTAACCGTCTGGATATCAACAGGTTACAGAAAAAGTCCAAAAATGCAAAATATGTTTACATTTGTGAGGATGCTAATACCAGCATGTTAAGGGCATACTCCTTCAACGAGCCTTCTTTATGCCGTTGCCACGTCTGGTGTGCATCAGTCAGCACCTTGTCCAGCTGCTTCGCTCCGAAGTAATAGTCCAGCCATTTCAGGATAGCCTCACGGGGCCAGTTCTCTATACCTACACGTCGAGCCATGTGTAAAGCCAACTTGGCATCAATGTAGATGTCCAACACCATATAGGCTTCATCCCATGCCACCTTATACTGTTTCCTATAATGGTGAATAAACTCTCCGAAGTAGCGATCGTTCATATCGGCGTCGGCACGGATATCACCCAAACCCTTGTAGATGCGCTTGAGGGCATCCATATTCGGGGTGATGTGGAACTTAGGAACATTGCCCGCCAGCAGCACGTGCATGTCGATGCCATACCGATGCTGCCGCTGGTTCTCCGATATCTTGTCGCGATCATTATCGTTAGCCAGGGCATCCACCTTGCAGGCGAAGACATCGTAAGGTATGGCAGGCTCCTCAATCTCCTGATTCGGCGTAGGCACGAAACGGTCGCCTACGAAAGGCGACATAAACGCCTCCATCCTGTGCGTCTCCTTGTTACGCACGATGCGGAAGGCTTCCGAGCGCTCAATCAGTTCGGTAAGTTCCGAATCCTGCTTGTAGCCGAGCATCGAGCGCAACTTGTTGAAGTGGCTGCTGGTATAGGCCAGCGTCACCTCGTCCATATACTCTTCTGCCCCGTCGAAGAGGTACTTGATCTTGCCGATATCGTTCCACGACAATTTCCTGGCCCGCCAGTGGCGGTTATAGCTGCGGGCACTCGTAGCGGCCAGCGCCATATCGTTCTTATGTCTCATTCGTAAATGATATATATTTTTTTCATTCGGGGTGCCTCCCACAGGCACCCCTATTATCGATATTCTTAATTTAATTATATATGGCCCTATTTATAGGGAATAGGGCCTATATCGTATATAGGCTTTAAAGAGAAGTTCGGCATTTCCCGACACCCCCGATAATCCCTGCAAAGGTAACACCAATTTTTCAAATATGCAAGCCCAAACGGATTATTTAGATCTGTTTGAGGAAAATCATGCGGAGGGAGTCTCTTGATTGGCCTGCGACTGGTTGAATTTATTGCGAATTTTACGCAAGTATAAAAATCCGCTGAAAAGTTTGGCCGTTTAATGGAATTTATCTACTTTTGTCGACAAATACGGAACGTAGACGGGCTAAGTGCCCCCTAACGCTAATCAAGCATGTACGATCAAATCAGGGAAGATACGCTCTATTTGATGTTTTATGCAGTAGTAACAGCGATGGCCATAATAGCAAACTGTTATCTGCTGTTCCGTGATGGCAACGCTTTTGCTGCTGACATCACCCCCCCAGGACGTTTGCGCCGATGGGCTGCCATATTTTTTGCTTCTATCGCCTTGAATCACTTGTGGTATATGCCGATATTTTTTCTCAACTCAATCGAGGATATCAGGCTGTGCGACCTTATAGGCGGAATCCTTGACTTCATGACGTTTTTCCCTTTAGCGATAGTCGTATTGCTCTCCATGCTGCAAGACCGCAGACGACCGCTGTGGCCTATTGCCGTGGTAATGGCTCCACTTGTCATAGGAGGAGCATTCGATATTGCCTACCGTAGCTATGCCCTTCTGCCGATATCACGGCTCTATGCTGTATTGATGGGTATTGGCCTAATTATATATATGGTACGTACGACAAGGCAATACGGACGCTGGCTGCGTGACAACTATGCCGACCTAGAGCACAAAGAGGTGTGGCAGAGTTTTGTGGTGCTGGCCATCATTATGTTCGTGTTCGTCATCTATGGATTTGCTGGCGAAGGTCCAGTTTATCAATATGCCATGCAGGTAATCTGCGTCGTACTGATCTGCTATCTCCTGTGGCGGGTAGAAACACTGAGCGACCTTAGCATTCCTCGGCAACAGAGCCAGTTGGTGGCAAAACCTGCCACTACTGAGGCAGAGGATGTGGACGATTATGAACTTCCGCAAACCATTCACGACAAAATCGGATCATTGTTGCAACAGCATTGTATAGATACGCGGCTCTACTTACAGCACGACCTGAACATTCACCAGCTTGCCCAAGCAATTGGTACCAACCGATTCTATCTCAGCCAGTATTTTTCTCGCCAGGGTACTACGTATAATGCCTATATCAACGGTCTGCGCATCAATCATTTCATGAGTCTCTATCATAAGGCTGTCGCCACCCAACGCCCCTTCACTGCCAAGCAACTGGCTTTCGACAGTGGATATCGAAGTTATAAAACCTTTAGTCTCGTATTCAAGCAGTTGAAAAGGCAAACTGTGACGGCATGGATGCGCGATACAGCCAAATGATATTAACCCCGAATTCTAATATCAGCAAAATGTTGTTCCAAAATCAGCAACGCCCGATTTTATAGGCATATACGGTAATGTTATTTGGGGGAATTTGCATATCTTTGCAGAACCAAATAACTAAATCCAAACTATTTAATATGAGACATTTGAAAAAGTGGATGCTTGCCGCCATCCTGACTTGCGGCACGATGACAATGTTCAATTCATGCGTCACCGAAACAGACAACCCTGCTCCTACAAACCCAGAGGATGATTGGGAATTTAAATTGAACAAGGCAATTACAGATGGCAATTATGACAAGTCGCTGGCCGTGAAGTGCATCAACGGCACCTTCGTCGGCCAAAAGACGGATAATGTCATCTCGTATCTTGGCATTCCGTTCGTAGGCCAGCAGCCCGTCGGAAGCCTGCGCTGGAAGGCACCTGTGGAATATACTCCGAGCGACGGCATCTTCGAAGCCTATTACTATGGAAAGACCCCCTTCCAGGCGGAGGGCGATCCTTCAGCCCTTTATATTCAGGGTGAGGACTGCCTGTACCTAAACGTATGGAAGGCTGATGAGGCAACAACGGAGAAGAAGCCCGTCATGGTATGGATCTACGGTGGCGGTTTCGAGACAGGTGGAACCATCGACCCGCAGTACGATTGCTATAATTTCCTAAGGGAGAACCCGGATGTCATTGTCGTTACCGTCGCTTATAGACTTGCAGCATACGGCTTTATGCATCTGTCTCACTTGCCGGACGGCAAGGATTATCCGGATGCGCAGAACTTGGGCATCATGGACCAGATGATGGGCCTGAAATGGGTACATGAGAATATTGCGGGCTTTGGCGGCGATCCCGACAACGTGACCATCTTCGGCGAGTCAGCCGGTGGCTCAAGTTGCGCACTGCTTTCGCTGATTGAAGAAGCGCATAAGTATTTCAAGCGTGCCATCATACAAAGCGGCTCGCCCATCATGACGAGATCGAGGGAGGAGGCCATCGCTGTCACAGACAAGATTATGGCGGCGCTCGATTGTAAGACTGTTGCCGACCTGCAGAAAGTTGAGCCCAGAAAACTTGCGGACAAGGTGGGTGAATTGTTCGGAATCTATCAAGTGCTCGGATGGAGCATTTGGCCGGAAAGAGACGGGAAACTGCTGCCTGAGGACGGGTGGAAGGCCTACGAAGACGGCAAGGCGAAGGACATAGCACTCCTCTTGGGCTGCAACAAGGATGAGTTCAACGTCTTCTCGGCTGCCTTTGGAGCGGAAAAATGGAATAAGTGGGCCGCTGACCGCATGGCGAAGAGGGCAAAACTGATGACGGCAGAAGAGAATGCACTGGTTGAGAGCTATGTTAACAGTGCAACGGGAGAAGACTGGGAGAAAACCAGTGCTCTGTTCAGCCAGAGCTATTTCAATGCGCCGGCCATCAGAATGTCGGAGACCCAGACCAAGGCTGGCGGCAAGGTGTTCACGTATCTCTTCACGCCTGAAGCCTCTACACCTGGGGTGAAGAGCGGTCATGCTATAGAACAGTCGGCTGTATTCAACCATCCTGAGTTGAGTGTCCAAATCGCAGGAAGAGCGTTCGATGAGATCTTCTGCAAGACCATACGTAAGATGTGGATTCAGTTTGCCAAGACGGGTAATCCGTCGCTCACGGCAGAGCAGTCCCCCGACGGCACAGCCAAGGAGTGGCCGCTTTATGACACAGGGGACAAGCATGTAATGGTTCTCGACGAGTTCAATATTCATCCGGCAAAGGAGTCTGATGTGAAAATCGTGGATTGGGACAAGACCTATTTCCTGACCAAATTATACTGTAATTAATAAGTTGAAGCAATATGAAAGCAGATCTATCCTATCATCGTAGCATCCAGTGTGAAATGCGGGATAAACGCTCACGATACTACAAGACCATGCGCAAGATGTAGAGTCTTAAATTCACAAACCGCCCGAAAGCATTGATTCGCTTTCGGGCGGCGTCATGTCATAGAGGGGAATCTATTTTAAAATACTTTCATCTATTACCCTACCTGGCTGCCGGGCTTGACGGGCTTGGTGGTGGTGACCACGCTAAGACTCTCGTCAGCGTCGACGGCTGAGAGAATCATGCCCTGGCTCTCGATACCCATCATCTGACGAGGGGCAAAGTTGGCCACGAAGAGGATGCGCTTGCCAATGAGTTCCTCAGGATTCTCATAGAAGGCAGCGATACCAGAGCAGATAGTGCGATCAACGCCAGACCCGTCATCGATGGTGAACTGCAGGAGCTTCTTCGACTTCTTCACCTTCTGGCAGTCCTTCACGAGACCGACACGGATGTCAAGCTTCTCAAACTCCTCAAAGGATACGGTATCCTTAATCGGTGCAGCCTTATAAGCAGCTGCAGCATTGGCTTTCTTGGTGGCCTCGAGCTTGTCGAGCTGCTTCTGGATGACCTCGTCCTCAATCTTCTCAAAGAGGAGTGAGGGCTCACCCAGCTGATGACCGGGCTTCAGCAAATCGGTGCTACCCAACTGCTCCCACTCAAACGACTCAATGTTGAGCATCTCGCGGAGCTTCTTGCTGCTGAATGGCAGGAACGGCTCAAAGGCGATAGCAAGGTTGGCAGTGAGCTGGAGACAGATATTGAGGATGGTCTCGCAACGCTTCGGATCAGTCTTCCAAACCTTCCAAGGCTCGCACTCAGTGATATAGCGGTTGCCGATACGAGCGAGGTTCATGGCCTCAAACTGAGCATCGCGGAACTTAAACTGTTCCAGCAGTGCCTCAACCTTAGCCTTTACATCCTTAAACTCCTCAAGGGCTTGCTTATCTACATCCAGCAGTTCGCCACAGGCAGGAACCACACCGTTCCAATACTTCTTGGTCAACTGGAGCGCACGATTCACGAAGTTACCATAAACGGCAACAAGCTCATTGTTATTGCGATCCTGGAAGTCCTTCCAGGTAAAGTTGTTGTCCTTGGTCTCAGGCGCATTGGCAGTCAGCACATAGCGGAGCACATCCTGCTTGCCAGGCATGTCTACCAGATACTCATGGAGCCATACAGCCCAGTTGCGCGAGGTAGAGATCTTATCGTTCTCAAGGTTCAGGAACTCGTTGGCAGGCACGTTGTCTGGCATGATATACTTACCGTGGGCTTTCATCATCACCGGGAAGATGATGCAGTGGAACACGATGTTGTCCTTGCCGATGAAATGCACCAGACGCGTATCCTCATCCTGCCACCATTTTTCCCAATTGCCCCATTTCTCCGGCTCGCGCTCACAGAGCTCCTTGGTATTCGACACATAGCCGATAGGGGCATCGAACCATACGTAGAGCACCTTACCCTCTGCGTCCTTCACGGGGACAGGGATACCCCAATCAAGGTCGCGCGTCATGGCACGAGGCTGGAGATCCATATCCAGCCAAGACTTACACTGGCCATACACATTGGGGCGCCACTCCTTGTGCTCCTCGAGGATCCAATGCTTCAGCCAGTCCTGATACTCGTTCAGGGGCAGATACCAGTTTTTGGTCTTCTTCAGCACGGGGGTAGAACCCGAGATGGTCGACTTGGGATTGATCAGTTCTGTAGGCGAAAGATCGCGACCACACTTCTCACACTGGTCACCATAGGCACCATCGTTATGGCAGTAAGGACACTCGCCCGTGACATAACGGTCGGCGAGGAACTGCTTGGCCTCCTCGTCGTAGAGCTGTTCCGTGGTCTCTTCAGTCAGTTTGCCCTCATCATAGAGCTTACGGAACCAGTCGGCAGCAAACTTATGATGCGTCTCACTGGTTGTGCGACTATAGATATCGAAGGAGATGCCGAACTCCTCAAACGAGTCCTTGATCAACTTATGATAACGGTCTACGACATCCTGCGGGGTGATGCCCTCCTTGCGGGCACGGACGGTGATGGGCACACCATGCTCATCAGAACCACCGATAAACAGCACTTCGCGCTTCTTCAGACGGAGATAGCGCACATAGATATCAGCGGGCACATACACACCGGCCAGATGACCGATGTGCACACCGCCATTGGCGTATGGCAGCGCCGACGTCACCGTCGTGCGCTTGTAAGTCTTATTTTCCATTCCTCAATACGTATTAATCAAATTAGGCTGCAAAATTACAAATAATCCAGCGAACCACCAAATTTTATTCCGACAACTTCTTATAGTAGCGGCACGGACGAGGCAGCAGGATATTCGGATGCGTGATCTGGATAAAATCGCTGAGCAGACGGTCTGGGTGGAAAGGCGACTCCTCATAGAACAGCGAAGTCCGCACGTTGCAGCCATAGAGTTCACCCGATCTGAAGGCACGGAACTGGGCATAACCCTCGTTCTCCGCCAACAACTGTTCACGCGTCATCGGCTGTTCGCTGTCGTAGCGATAAAGCCACACCATCGCATCGTTGGCCTTCTCAAGCACTGTCTCGAAGGGCAAGGAGAGCGAGCCGCTGTGCTCGTCGTCAGCCCAAGGATAGACGCCATGGGCATCGCGAATCATCTGTCCCATCGTGCTGCGTCCGCCAGGAACATACCACACGTTACCCACCTGTTTGTCCATCATCACCGAACGTCCAGGGCCTGCCTTCGCTGCCCGGTCCTTCAGTTCGTTATAGTTCTTATCAACCACGGCAAAAAGACTGTCGGCCTTCTCCCGGCAACCGAAGAGCAATCCATAGAAGCGCATCCACTCGGCTCGTGCCAGGGGCGATACCTCCATATACTCAGCACACTCCACAAGCGGTATCTCGATTTCCTCCAGACGGCCATAGCCGCCGCTATTCTCAAAAGGCGAGAGGAGGATGGCATCGGGATGAAGGTCGATGATCTTCTCGACAACGGGACTCATTCCGTCGCCACAATCGACAATCTTCCTCTTTGCCACTTGTTCATGAATCCAGGGAATCTTGATATACTTCAGATCAGCTACGCCGGCAATCTGGTTTTGACAGCCGAGATCCATCAGCAGCGAGGAGTGGACGGTGGTAAAGACCACAGCGCGCTGAAGAGGCGTGCGTATCACCGTTCCGCTAGGCAGATGGACGGGAAGCTGTGCATCGCGAGGCACGAGGACATAGGTGTGGAGTGCCTTGCCGTCCTTCCAGGGGTTCTGAAGGGTCACCACCGTAAATTCGTCGTACTCCACAATCGAGGGCAGCGTGGCATACTTGAAGGCAATGCTGTCGCCGTCGATAGGATGACGAGCCGTCTTCCCGCCACAGGAGACTAGTGCCAGCGTGATGATCAGTCCAAGAATCGTTCTCATTACCATTGCAGTGTAGCTATACCGTAAGAGAATTCAATCTTGTGAGGCTCAATGCCTACACTATAAGACTTCTGGAACTTTCCGACGCCATTTTGGATGCTATACAGATTCACATAGCCCGGCAGCGCATAGCTGGGATAGCCTGTATCGGGATCCTTCTGACGAGAGGCGATCAGCAGATAGCCTGTGTTGTTGGGATCGAGGGCGATGGCTGCAGGACTGATGATGGGGTGTTCGGAGTCTTCCGACAGACGGAAAGCACTCTGCGTGCCATAACGGGTGTTGTACATGGTGTAAGTAGTCTCTGTGCTGCCATAAGGGTTGCTGTAGGTGATGATCGTATAGCCGGCACCTGCCATACCCGTTGCGTCAGGGATCGTCTTCGTCACCTCGTTGTTATAGACAGTGTATACGCCTGCCTCCTTCTGCTTCCCGCCATCCTCGTAGTCGTAATAGCCCCAGTCAAGTACGAAGAGCACATCGCCGGCAGCCAGGATCTGCTGCGGGTTGCGGATCTTCTCGTTCTTGAACTCTGTGATGGAACCAGTTGACAGATTGATGGTCGAGATAGAGCCGTTGCCATAGCTGTAGTCGCTGTTGGCCACATAGAGCGAAGCAGTCTTGCCATCCGCCGAGGTACTGATGGCCATTCCCTCGGGAGCCGAGCCTACCTTGAAACTGCGGGTCATGGTAAAGCCCAGCGTATCGATCTCAGCCACATAATTGCCATAGGTGGAGACATACACCTTACCGTCGTAGGCCGTCAGATGGCGCGGATTCACGCCTCCCTCGGCACCTAGGATATCGGTGGTACTGATCTTGGTAATCTCCTTGAAGGTCTTGGGATTCAGTACGAAGACGGTATTCTCATCGGAACCCACCACATACAGTTTCTGTCCATAGACGATGGCATCGTTGGGCGTACCACCGAGACTAGCACCGTTAGCCGTCTTGTACACATTCTGTTGAATGGCATCGTTTCGCAAATCAATAAAACTCATACTGCCATCGATACCATTGTAAGAACTGCCGTTGTTGACCACAACCACACCCTCGGTAATGGTAACCTCGATAGGGTCATTTTTTTTGTTGTCGTCACCCAGACAGCCTGTGAGAAGGGTTGTACCCATCATCAGGGCTACATAAAAGAATTTCTTTTTCATCGTTTCTATAAAGTGTTTAAAGTTGATATTTCACTGATAAGAGCCAGCTCCGCCCGGGCATGGGGTAGAAGCGCACGATTTCATACTGTTTGTTGAACACGTTCTTCACATCCACCCGCGCCTCCACCTGCTGGTCGCCCAAGGCGAATGTATGCCAGGCTGAAAAACCCATGTCCCAGTAGCCGGCAATCTCCGTATCCTCGTAATGCTGATTGTTTGCCCATCGGCTGCTTACACCCGAGCCGTGGAGGGAGAGACTGAGCCAGGGATTCTCCCACCCCATGGCGATACTGCCCGAATGCTTCGGCATATAGGCAATCTGATAGCCGTAATAGGGCGAGGCTGGATTCGTGTGGTTCTCAGCCTGCTGATAGCTATAGCTGCCAGATAACTGCAGGTTCTGCCGCTCGTTTAGGTGATAGGTGGCATTAGCCGTGACGTCGCCCCCCAGCACCTTCACCTTCCCCACATTCACGCAGGTCCAGATGAACATGTTGTAAGGCACGGCCACAATCATATCCTTCACGTAGTTATAATAGCCGTCAAGCGTCGCCTGCAGCGTCAGGCTGTTCTCGGTCATTCCCCAAGTAATGCCCAGATTGATCTGGTCTGTCGTCTCAGGCAGCAGATCCTTGCTGCCCATGTGGAAATAATAGCACTCATTGAACGTCGGCACGCGGAAGATGTTCTTATACGATGCCCGCAGGAAGAGGTCTTCGTCTTCAATAAGCCTAAACGACAGGGAAACGGAGGGCGAGAGTCGCCGCGCACTCTTCGCACTCTCACCAAACCTGGCATCGTTGAGATAGGTCGAATGGAGCAGGCGTGCCAGAGCCGTCACGCGCCCGCTGCTGTACTTCACGGTGCCCGACTGTAGGAACGTGTGCCTGAAAGGACGATTGTTGATGGTCCGATCTGCAGAGCTGTTCAGATTGTTGAAGGCATAGTCCGCAGAGTAGTCGAATGACAGCTTCTCCGTCGGGGTATACAGCACTGCCAGAGAGGTGTAGATCTCGCGCTGCCAGTAGGTGGCATCGTTGTAACGGTTCGGTGTGAGCGGATCCTGATAGGCCGACTCGTTCCAGTTGTACTTGGTGTTCCACTTCAGCGACCACCCTGTGCGGTTGTGCGTCAGGTACTGCAGCTGACCGAAGATATTACGGTCGTGAAGGGTCTCCTGACTCACGTTCGTATAATAATGCACCTGCCCTGGCAACTGGCGGTCGTTGTCGTAATAGTAGAACTTGCCGCTGAGCCGGTTGAAGGCATCGGCATTCCACACGAAGTTCAGCTCGCCGTGGCCTGTGTACATCTCGCTGTTCGTGCGCCGCTCTTCTATCACCTGATTACCATTCTGCAACTGATAAGGGTAATCGTTCTCCGCATAGGTGTATTCGCCGATGGCCGAGAAGGCAAACTTTTCTGAAAGGCTCTGCTCATAGCGGATGAACGGACAGAAATAGCTGAAAGAACCAGCCTTCAGCTGTGCCGTCAGATGAGGGCGGCGGTTAGCTGTCGGCACACTGATTGTCTGCACATTCAGCACTGCCGAGGATGCGGCGTTGCGGGCAGGGATGAAGATATCGTCGTTGTCGCCGATGACCAGAGAGAGCTGGTCCACATTGTCGAGACTATAGCGCGAGAGGTCTACCTCGCCACTCTGGCAGTCACTGAGCATGATGCCGTCGTAGCTCACACCCGTGTGCTTCGCGCCAAAGCCACGCACAGAGACTGTCTTCATGCCCCCTGCCCCACCATAGTCGCGCAGGGTGACGCCAGGGATGCGATGCAGTGCATCGGCCACATCCGTCATACCCAGACTGAGCATCTGTCCACGATCGATGATATGAAGGGGAGCCGTGCTCGTCACCACATGCTGCCGGCGACTCTCCGTAATGGTTACCTCACGAAGCTGATGCGTCCTGTCCGTAATGGTATCATTACGAACCTCCTGCCCGTTCGCGATATGCGCCAACAGGCAGGCCATCACGACTAATGGTCTGCATCGCCTCATTTGCGCTGCAAAGATAAGCAAAAATTACGAAACAGACGCCATTGATTCTGTTAATTTATCCAATTATCCAAGAAGAAGCCGATGACCCAGGTTCTTCGTCTTACAGACGCCTATAATCTGGCTGACGACCTCGTCCATCTTCGGCACTTGCACGACGTAATACGAGGGATAGTCGGGATGGAGCACCACCAGATTCATCGCCCTCACCTGAACCCCGTAATGCTGCTCGAGCATATAGCGGTAGAGGTTCTGCTGCACGCAATAGTGGTAGAACGACGTGTCGGGCAGGTTGATGCCGTTGTAGCTCATCTTGCCGCCAAAAGCCTCTGTGACGGGTTGTCCCTGTGCATTCACCACTTTCGTGCTGCGCTTCCAGTCGTAGATGGTAAACGTGCCGTCGTCCTCCTGACAGATCATATCGATGGTACCTGCGATGTTCAGGTCCAGATCATACACAGGCCACTCCTGCCGATAGGGCTGAATCCTGTAGTCGCTGATAAACTGGAGGAAATAGCGCTTCTCCGTTTCGATGGAGACGGGCTCCGTCTGCCCGTTATAGCAGAAGGGGTAGACAGTCTCGAATGTGCCGTCGTGGAAATAGTTCTCCGTCTGGGCATGCATAAAGGTACCCACCTCACTGGCCATACAGCCCGTCTTGTCCCAGGCATCGAGCGACTCCTCCACCGGTATACCCTTATACTGGCTCTGGCGCTCGGCCACTGCCAGCGCATTGAAGCCGTCAAAGAAATAGTTGGCCAGTCCGCTCACCGACAACAGCCGCTGCTTACCTTTATATATATAGATATGCTCATCGGGCTCGAAGTCGATGTCAGCATCCTGCGCATAGCGGCCGGCATCCTTAAAGGCGGCCATCTTCTCCTGCATGTCCTGCGAACGGGGCAGGGGCTTTACCAGCTGCATGCTCTGCTGCTCCTCGGGCGTCATGGCGAACAGTGGTTCCGGGGCATCGCTGCTCGGCCCTGAAGGCGCCTTGGCAGCCATCTTCTGGGCTTCAGCCCGCGTCCAGCGCTTCACCTCCGGCAGAGGCGCCTCGGCAAGACGGGGCCACCCGATGTCGGGGAGGAGCCTCGACAACACACCCGCCAGATAGTCGGCACACGCCTGATGATGGTGCCACACCTGCGACTCGGCAAACCTCACGACAATCCAGCCAAGACGCGTCAGCATACCGTCGCGATAACAATCGCCACAAGAGAGGTAATGCTGCGGCTTTCTGGAACCAGCCTTGAAAGGCTCGTCGATCTCCACGGCCACCCGCACCTCAGGATGACCTTCTACCAGTATCACCATATCAGGACAGATCAGCGGCATCCGCTCTGATAGGCAGATACCGATATCATTCCTGAAAACCACACCTGCAGCCACCTGCTGAGTCAGCCACTCACAAAAGCGCGCCTTCAGCCTACTCACCTCGTGCTGGCAGTTCTCACGATAGGGATAGAGCACTGTTCCCGGCTCTGGAAATTTCACTATTGGATACATAATGGCTGCAAAGATACGACATTTTATCGAGAATCTGAGCGAAAATGAAAAATAATATGTAACTTTGCCGACGATAACAACAACCCAAAACAAAACAAGAAGATGAAAAGAATTCTGACAATCGTTCTGACCGTCTGTGCCATCATGCTGGCAGCCGACGTGCAAGGGCAGCCGCTCTTGAAGACCCATGTGGAAACGGGCGACGTAGAGGGAATCCTCGACGGGTCGCTCGCCGTGTATAAAGCCATCCCCTACGCCGCACCGCCTGTAGGCAGTCTGCGCTGGAAGGCACCGCAGCCTGCACTGCCCTGGGAGGGCGTCAGGAAATGCGACACCTTCGGGCCCCTGCCCCCTCAGCCCACACGTCCCGGGCGCACTGCCGACATGATGAGTGAGGACTGCCTCTACCTCGGCATCTCCACCCCCGCCACCTCGCCCGACGACCGCCTGCCCGTCTTCGTGTGGATCCACGGCGGCGGCTTCCAGACGGAGTGGTATGGCGGCGACCTCTGGCGCCAGCTCGCCCTGCGAGGTGTCGTCATCGTCAGCATCGAATACCGCACGGGAGCACTCGGCTTCATGGCCCATCCCGAACTCTCGAAGGAGGATCCCAATGGCCACTCCGGCAACTACGGGCTGCTCGACCAGATCTTCGCCCTGCAGTGGGTACAGCGCAATATCGCCAGCTTCGGCGGCGACCCCTCGAAGGTCACCATCGGCGGCGAGAGTGCCGGTGCTATCAGCTGCAGCCTGCTCTGTGGCTCACCCCTGGCCAAAGGCCTCTTCCATGGAGCCATCAGCCAGAGCGGCGGCTCGTTTGCCCCCTGGCAGGACGAACCCCGCACGCTTGGTGTCGATGCCTCGCAGAAAGGTGCCGAGAAACAAGGTCTCGCCTTCCAGAAGCATCTGAAGAAAAAGAATCTCAAGCAACTCCGCCAGATGGATGCCATGTCGCTCTGCGACGGTAATGTCGGCTTCGCAGGCTTCTGGCCCTGTGTCGACGGCTACGTGATCTGCGACGACCAGTACCGGCTCTACGAGCGTGGCGAATACAATGATGTACCCGTGATCGTGATGACCAACTCCGACGAGGGCGCCCTCTTCGCCCCTGGCAACATGACGGCCGAGAACTATAAGAAAAGCGTCGACGCCATCTTCGGCTCCTATGCTGAGGAAGCCCTGAAATACTATCCAGGCACTACCGACGATGAAGCCTGGCACGGCTTTGGCGATGCCTTCCGCGACATGGGCTTCGCATGGCCGTCGTATGCTTGGGTGAGCCTGCAGGCGAAGACGGGCAAGAGTCCCGCCTATGCCGCCTACCTCGCCCAACCCTCTGAACGCAGTTTCTCTGGTGATCCACGCCGTCGCGGCGTAGCTCATGCCGACGACATCATGTATCTGAACGGTGAGTTCCTGCTACAGCCCGACAAGTATCCCCATGAGTCGGCCGTCGCAGAGATCATCCAGCAGTACTGGGTGAACTTCATCAAGAGTGGCAACCCCAACGGCAAGGGTCTGCCCTACTGGCCCTCATTCGACGAATCGAAGCCCACGACGATGCAGTTCAGCTACGGCGCCTCTCTCATCATGCGCCCCAACCGCGAACAAATCGACTTCGTAGACCGCTTCTACAAAGCCAAGCGCGAACAGACCGAAACCCAGCGGAAATAAAAACAGCTGAGGCGTCACAAAGGGCTGTGTCTTAAGCAAAGAGGCCTGGACGTAATGCACAGGCCTCTAATAAGACGGATATAGTTCTTGCTTATCTGCGGACTCGATCTGTTCGCAGCGGCAGGGGCGGAGCTCAATGCCTAGAGAGGACAAACGAATAGTGATGAGGTTGATTACCTGAGATGGTGTACTGGGGTAATGTGTGCTTGCCCCAGGTGTCGGCTCCGCCTACTCCGTGGACGCTAAGGTCGATGTTCAGATTGACAAAGCGTCCACGCTTTATTTCCTGGGGATGACGCACGCCGACAAGGTCTTCCTCGCCGTAGTCCCAGGCTCGGATGCAGAGGGGCTGGAGGCCTTCGATATGGAGCTTGCCAATCTCGAACCAACGGATATCACTGCGGTTGCCATTGTCCTGTGGATGGATATACTCGGTTTCGTAATCCTTGAGCGACGTTTCGTAGATGCCTATCAAGGCAGAACCTTTACGATCGGGGTAATTCTCCCAGGGGCCACGGCCATAGTAGCGTATCTGGGTGAAGTCGGCAGGCAGGCGCATCCGCATGCCGAACTTGGGCATCAGAGGCAGATCGGTGGCTGTGGGCTTGTAGGCCATGTCCACCTTGATACGGCCATCGGCCTTCACCTGGTAAGTAAGCGTCAGTTCTGCTCCTATGGCCAGCGACATTTCCACCACTACCTGATTGCCCTCGATACGGACAGCCTTCACGGTGC
The DNA here is from genome assembly GCA_900314995.1 of uncultured Prevotella sp. GTDB lineage: Bacteria > Bacteroidota > Bacteroidia > Bacteroidales > Bacteroidaceae > Prevotella. The sequence continues at coordinate 122,539 of OMXK01000008.1, read as the reverse complement.
GCTTCTCGGCAGCATCCTGCCAGAGGGCTGAAACCTCTGCGAAGTGGGCTGCATGCTGGTTGTCGTTCTCCGGTTTCCAGAAATAGGGTTCCAAGGGACTCTGAAGCATCTCCTGACCATCTGCCACCCAAGAGACAAGGGCACCTGTAGGAGAGATGGTCACAGAACCATTGTCTGTGGTATAGACCACTCCGTCTGCGCTCTTCACGGCTTTCGCATCCTCACCTCCGAGGGCTGACCAGAACTCATGGGGCTTCAAGACAAACTGCTCTCTGGCAATGACGAATCCTTCTGGTGCCCAAGGCTTCGCCTCCTTGAGGCGGGCGTAGACATTCAAGATGAGTTCAGGATCGTCGTAGGGGAAGTAAGGATAGGGAATCTCGAAACGGCCATCTTTCACTCTGGCCAATTCGCCTGAAACCAGTTCGCCGTTATGGTAGACCTCGCAGTAATACTCGTATTCGTCGATCTGGGTGAAGAAATCGCGATTGACGATGCGGATGACGGAATCACCCTCTTGCAGGAATTGCAACGGCTGATAGACATACTGCACCTCGTAATAATGCGGATGGGGCTTGCGGTCAGGGGCAATGAGCCCATTGATACAGAACGGCCCGTCGTTGGGTTTGTCGCCAAAATCACCACCATAGGCATAATAGCCGTCTTTAAGCAGTCCCTGATCCACCCAATCCCAGATGGCTGCACCGACAATGCTAGAGTCGGCATAGATCACATCCCAATATTCCTGCAGATTACCACAGGAGTTGCCCATGGCATGGGCATACTCGCGCATCATAAAGGGTTTGTCGGTTACCTCCTGAGCATTCCTCTTCAAGTCGTCAGGATAGAGATAGCTGTCATCCCAGATGCAACTGTAACGACGGTCGCTGTCGTAGAATGGCGGGCGGGTGCTATCGAGTGCCTTCACCTTGTTATACATCGCCTCGATGTTAGGTCCCACCCCACCCTCGTTGCCGAGACTCCAAAGGATGACGCAAGGATGATTGAAATCGCGCTTCACAAGCGACTCGGCACGATCCACATGGGCCTGCTGCCAGGCGAGATCCTCACCCATCTCCTCGTTGGCATAGCCATAGCCATGCGTCTCATGGTTGGCCTCATCCATCACAGAGATGCCCCAACGGTCGCAAAGCTCATAGAGGTATTCACGGTCAGGATAGTGGGAGGTACGCAGGAAGTTGATATTGGCCTGCTTCATCAGGCGGATATCCTCCTCGTAGGTGGCATCATCCACATAGCGGCCTGTCAGCGGATGGTGGTCGTGGCGATTCACGCCACGCAACTTCACGTTCTTGCCGTTGATCTTGAAGACCTCGCCGACAACCTCCACCTTCTTCACACCAAGGTGGTAGTCGAAATGCTCGATGACGGTGCCTTTCTCGTCGAGCAGTTCCACGCTGAAAGGATAGAGACAAGGCTTCTCGGCAGACCACAGCTGAGGCTTGTCGATGATCTCATTCAAGCTGATTTTCGTCGTATCGCCAACAGACAGTTGCTTGATGCTGCCCTTGATTTCGTGCTGGTTGATCTTCAACACGGCTTGCAGACCATTGACGGCCTTGTCGCCAACATTACAAAGACTGATGTCGGCTTTCACGTCAGCCTGTGAGTAATCGCCATTGGGCACAGCCGTCACCTGATAGTCGCTGATATGCACCAAGGGTCTCACCCATAGTTGTACGGGGCGATAGATGCCTGAGAGACGCCACATATCCTGATCCTCCAGATAGCTGCCGTCGCTCCAACGATACACCTCCACAGCGAGCTTGTTCTTCCCTGCACGCATGTACTTCGTTACATCAAACTCAGCGGGTGTCATCGAGTTCTGGCTGTAGCCTACCTGCCGTCCGTTGATCCAAAGATACATCGCCGAGTGGACACCTCCGAAGTGGAGGATCAGATGCTGCCGGAGCATCTCTTCCGTCACATCCACAAACGTCACATACGAGCCTACCGGATTGCGGTTCTCATAAGCCGTCCAGTCCTTGGGCGGCTCTGTGGTGACACTGGGGCGATTACGCACGAAGGGGTATTCGATATTGGTATAGATGGGGGTGCCATAGCCTTGTGTCTGCCAATTGCCAGGCACTGTGATCTTCCCCCACTGGCTCACGTCGTAATCCTCACGATAGAAGTCTGCCGGACGTGATTCTGGCGTCGGACTCCAATGAAAGAGCCATTGCCCGTCGAGACTTACAATCTCCTTACATTCCTTCTCGCGCGACGGCAGTTGTAGGGTTGCGTGGTAAGGCAGTTTATGAATGCCCAGCACGGCAGGATTCTCCCAATCATGGGTCTGGCCATATGCCTGTAAGGCCAACAGCGAAGTTAATATGACGACGGCTCTTTTCATTTTTCCGAGGGTTATTTAGACTGAATCGTAAGGGTTGCTGCAGGCAGGGCGCTCTTAACGGTCACCAGAGCCTTGCCCTTGGCTTTGCTGCTACGCACAACAAGCATGGCACGACCTTTCCACGTGGTCACTCTCGGCGACGTGTAAGGCTCGCGATCCTTGAGGTCGGCAGAGGCGAAGGAGAGCAACTGTCCCTGGCCTTTGACAATCGCCTCACAGGGGATGGCTGCATCAGGACAGAGGCGCCCCTCGCTATCGAGCACCTCGACGGCGATATAGGCCAAGTCCTGACCATCGGCCGTGATGACCTGACGATCGGCAGTGAGGCGCAGTCGTGCAGGCTCACCAGCTGTAGCCAACGTGACACTCTTGCCACCAGCCTCAGCACGAAGGGTTCCTGCCTCGTAGGGAAGCGTGAATACAGCCTTAAACTCAGTAGAGCGATCGACGGTCTTTGTATCCACGAGCTTGTCGTTCAGATAGAGCTTCACCTCAGGCAACTTCGTATAGACCTCCACATCGATTGGCTTGCCTTCCCAGCCAGCCCAGTTCCAGCTTTCCCATGTGGGCCATACGCTCCAGGATGTCTCAAAGATCTTGCCATGATAGCCATCGGGCTCTTTCACAGCCATATAAAGGTTGGTATTATCATTCCAGAGCATCGAACGGTAGTAACTGATAGGCTTGCGCCAGCCAGTGATATCCACATCGCCGCAGCAGGCACCATGCCAGTCAGGCTGTCCACCCTCCACATAGCTCTCGCCCGGGCGCTCACCCTCGTAATAGTAACGACCGATACCTGACTCGCCCAGGTAGTCGAGACCCGTCCACACCATATCACCAACGACATAGGGATTATCGTTCACCGTAGCCCAGTTCCTGAAGGCATCACGGGGGAAACTCTCCGTCTGCCACATCACACGTTGGGGAACACGCTGATGGTCACTGGCGTGCTTGAAGATCATATAGTTATAGCCACCGATGTCGAGCACTTCGAAGTGGGGGTCGTAGATCTCCCAGTCACTGTCCCAGGCACAGAGGGCTTCTGTTACAGGACGTGTCCTATCACACTCCAGGATAGCTTGTTTCAACAGTCTTGCAGTATGTACCACGCGGATCTCTTTACGTTCTATTACCTCGTTGCCAATACTCCAGCAGATGATGCTGGGGTGGTTGCGGTCACGCAGCACCATGGCGTGGATATCCTCACGATAGCAGGAGTCGATGAGGGTGGAGTAGTCGTAGGGGTTCTTCTGCGTGCGCCAGCCGTCGAAAGCCTCGTCGATGACAAGCATGCCTATCGAGTCGCAGGCATCGAGGAAGGCTCTGGTGGTGGGGTTGTGGGATGTACGGATGAGGTTGAAGCCTGCTTCCTTCATCAGCCTGACCTTGCGGATCTCTGCCGCATCGAAGGCCATGGCTCCCAGCAAACCGTCGTCGTGATGCACACAGCTACCATTCAGGAGCACGGGTTTGCCGTTGAGCACGAAACCACGTTCCGTATCAAACGAGTACGAGCGGATGCCATAGTGGGCAGTCTGCTGGCCGATGGTCTTGCCTGCCTCCCTAAGTTCTGCCTTCACCTCATAGCGATGAGGATCATCAGGCGACCAGAGATGCGGATTATTCACCACAAACGAAGTGGAAACAGTCTTCGTCTGTCTGGCAGGCACACTGACCATCAGCTGGCCATTACCCACAGCCACCGTAGCGTTTCTGTCCTGATCGGATTCGTTCTCTACCGTTACTTCCACCTGGACAACAGCCTTGTCGCCCTTCACCTCAGGCGTAGTGACAAACACACCGTTCTCTGCGATATGCAGGGCAGGCATCGTCTGCAGCCATACATGACGGTAGATACCCGAACCAGAATACCAGCGGCAGCTTGGCTGCTCGCTGTTGTTTACTTTTACCACCACCTCGTTCATGCGCTTGTCGCGATACAGGAGAGGTGTCACGTCGACGGTGAAGGGGGTGTAGCCATAGGCGTGCTGCCCGGCCTTCTGACCATTGACGAAGACTTCGGCCTTCTGATAGACACCCTCGAAGTGGAGCTTTACCAGTTCGCCTGCGGGTGTCTTGAAGCCTTTGCGATACTCGCCCTTACCTGCTGCATACCAGCCACCACCCGTGCCAGTAGCGCCTTTCTCAGGATCTGGGGCCGTAAAGATGTCCCAGTCGTGAGGCAGATCCACACTAATGGTCTTACCGTTGTTCGTAAACTGCCAGCCCTCATCGAAGAGCTGGTTTGTCTGTGCGAATGCACCTGAACAGGCCCAAAAGGCCGAAACCAATGCAACTAATGCTTTTTTCATATTCATTTATCTAATGTTTTTTCTTTCTGGTGCTCCAAAGTAACTGTAGCGACTGTTATCGGGATTGACGACAATCTGCTCTATGACAACCTCGGGGTCTATCATGATGAGCTTCAGCGTATGCTTGCCGGGAGTTGCCTGGAAGCTGGCATCAAGCCACCGGATGTTATCAAAGACCTCATCACGGCGCTGCAGCTGCCGGCCATCTACATAGCCGCTCAAAGAGAGATGGCTACGCGGCGGCAGGGGCTTCAAGACTTTCGATACCGCCAGATTCTGTGGCGTATATTCCATAAAGGTATCTACCAGTCCACGACGGGCATCAATCACCTGCATGGGCAGGCCGTCGATCTGCACACCAAGGCGCAGTCCACGGGCAGGCAGAATATCCTGTGTGGGCAGAATGCCGATGGCCACATGCCCTTCGTCAGTCAGTTCCACCTCGTATTTCAGCACAGGGCCATCGCCCTCCTTATATTCCTTCATCACATCCTTGGCACCCATGCAGCCCTTGCCACGCCCCAAATCAGGCAGGAACAGCCACCCATCGCTTTTCTGAGTATAGTCACAGGCAGCAATCGAGTATTCCTTTGTATCCTTCGAGGCATTCAGGTCGTGATGAACCTTATAGCCAAGTGTCATCGGATGGTAGTTCTTATCAGGTATCGACCATTTGGTATAGCCGATATGGTTGTCGAGCATCATACCATCCCACTTGCCGCCAGCCATCACTTTATTGTAATAATCGGTGAGCCGCTGGTCTTGCGCCATGAGATGACAGATGGTAACACTATCACCAACAGTAGCCGCATTGTAGATATGCGCAACGCCGGCACTAGCTACCGTCGGGTAATAGACCAACTGATAGAAAGCGTCTTGAGCCTCAACGGGAATCTGCGCTTTCAGCGCCTCGCAGCGTGACACAAGCGACTGCCAGAGGTTGCTCACGTGAAGCATCTCCTCGTAGTTGTAGATGCCTGGCACCTGGGCTTCGGGCTTACGCCAGAGATTGTACTTTGAGTATTTGGCGATGATATCTGCCGTCTCCCTAGCAAATGCTTCGCCAAAGATACTACGTGTCCATCGCTCAAGCCATGCCTGCTCGTCGCCTGCCTGAATGGCATCAGGGTTCCAGGCATAGTGCATGATGAAGTCGATGGGCATCTCCTTGGGTTTCAGGTCACCCACGTTGATGATCCAGATGCGGTCGATACCACTCTTGTAGGCGAGATTCAACTGCTCACGCAGTTTGGGTACAGTGGTCGTATTGATCCAACGGTCGTTCCATGGACCGCCATTCATATCGATGTGGTAGTAGAGTCCCAGACCTCCCTTGCGCTTTCGTTCAAAGTCGCGCCCTTTACGGCGGATATAGCCCCAGTTGTTGTCGCAGAGCAGCAGCGTGACATCATCTGGCACGGTGAACCCCGCATCGTAGTAGCGCTGCACTTCCGTAAAGATGGCCCAGAGCTGAGGCACGGCATCGGGACGTCCGTAGATGTCGTTGATAATCTGGCGCTGGCCGTCGATGACGCTTCCCAATGTCCTCATGTTCTCTTGGTCGTCGCCCTTCCCCATCGCCACGTCACCATCGCCACGCATGCCGATCGTCACGAGGTTGTCGTAAGCCTTATTGCGCTCCATACCTTCACGGAAGAACTGGTCGATGCGCGCTTTATTCGACGCATAGTCCCACGGACCCACCTGTTGTTTGCGGTGCAGATACTCCTGATGGGAGCGCATCATCGGCTCATGGTGACTGGTGCCCATCACGATACCCATCTCGTCGGCCAGTCGCGGGCTCTCAGGATCATCCTCGTTGAAGGCCGTTGCCCACATGGCAGGCCAGAAATAGTTGGCCTTCAGGCGCAGGAGCAACTCAAAGATATGTTCGTAAGCCTTTGCGTTCACACCCCCAAAGTGGTTGGTACACCACGTGCCAAACGAGGGCCACTCGTCATTAATGAAAAGGCCACGATACTTCACCTTAGGCGATGGCTGGACGAATCGCCCGCCATCATAATACAGTTCGTCCTGATGCTTCACAGGCGCATCTGCCATCCAATACCAAGGCGACACCCCGATACGCTCAGAGAGGTCGTAGATGCCATAGATGGTGCCACGCTTGTCGCTGCCCGCAATGACGAGATTGCCGTCAACCACGTCGATCAGATACGATTCCCACTGTCCTTTAACCTGACGCACATCTATCTTTCGCTGTTTGATGAGTTCGTCGATGATACGGCTTTTGCCGATGGTACCTACGAGGATGGACGCCTTGAGATTCTGGCGCTCATGGGGCAGCAGACCAGCGGAAGTAGGTGACTGCATGTTCACCTGCGAAGAAACACCCGTTACCTTCCGCACATCATCGCCCAGGTTGCGGGCAGCCATCAAGACACCTTTCCAGTCATCCACATCCACAACGATTGTTGCCGTCTTGCCACTCTTGGCAATGCAGAACTGTTCTGTCTGTGCCATTCCCGTCAGCACAGACAGCGTCATCACGATAGTCAGTAAATATCTCATCATATATCTTATACGTTTATTTTGTTACTACTTCTATATCTCCGTAGCCCATGCGCTCGCCTGAAGCCAGACGGTCGGCATCGAGTTTCAAGACTCTTGCCTTGACGGGCTGAAACCTGATCTTCTGCCAGATGGGATTGTTCACGATGTTCGAGAACTCGCCAGATGCCAGTTTTGTCCAATTCGACCAGTCGGTGGATGCCCAAAGGGTATAATGGGTCACCGTGCCCTCTTTTGATTCTTGTGGCGGCAGGTAGCGGAACTCGCTGATGGTCTGTTCCGCATCCCAGTCCATCATCATCTGTGTGGGACTGCTGAAGAAGATGTGCAGGCTGCTCGATTTCTTCTCACCGGAATCGGGGATGTCGGCGGTGAGCTCAGGAGCCAGATAGAGACCTAGTTTCTGGATAATGGGCACGTCTTTGTAATCGGTGATGGTGAAGCGCAGTTTCGTAGCCGTCACGGTAGGGAAACAGATGATGCGGCGATGACCGATGGTGGTCAGGCCGTCACCTTTATCCACGAGTGCATCCTTCAACTGCTGCCATTTACCACCGACAAGCGCTTCGAGCGAGAACTTCTTAACACGCTGCCCTTTGGCGATAGCTTCTTCAGCCAGGAAACGGTTAAATGCCGTTGGTTTGCCGAAATCAATGATGGTTGTATTGCCTTCGCGGATAATCTCTGCCTGCTCAGCAAGATTCTCCTTAAACACCTCGTCGATCATCTTCTTAAAGGCTATGCCACGCAGACTGTCATTCGGGTGGATGCGACCATTAGGGGCGATGGGGAAGTTCAGCAGCAGCGTAGAGTTGCGGCCCACTGATTTATAATAGGTGTCCATCAACTTCGACAGGCTTTTCACATGCTCATTCTCCGTCTCATGATAGAACCAGCCTGGGCGGATGCTTGTGTTTGTCTCGCCCGGACACCAGACGTCGCCATCCTCCACCCCATAGTGCAACATCTCGTAGGGCACTTCACCGTCGTGGTTAAGCAGACTCCAGTTCGTCTCGCCCACATTGCCTGCCTCGGTGCCCACCCAGCGCAAATCGCCACGATCGCTGCCATCATTCCAGATAAGGCACTTCGGCTGCAACTCACGGATCATCTTGTATGTCTCAGGCCACTGGTAGTAAGTCGTGCGGTCAATCTTTCGCGTCTCATTGGCACCGCCATACCAACCGTCGCCACCATTGGCACCATCAAACCACACCTCGAAGATCTCACCGTAGTTGGTGAGCAGCTCGCGCAACTGGTTGCGGAAATAGGTGACGTATGCTGGTCGCCCGTATTCAGGATGATTGCGATCCCAGGGCGAGAGGTAGACGGCAAACGCCAATCCTTCTTCGCGACAGGCATCAGCCAGTTCGCGCACCACATCGCCCTTGCCGTTCTTCCAAGGCGAGTTTTTCACGGAATAGTCCGTATAAGCCGAGGGCCACATGCAAAACCCGCAATGATGCTTGGCGGTGAAGATGATGCCACGCATACCTGCCTGTTTACAGACACGCGCCCACTGCCGACAGTCAAGATTCTCAGGGTTAAACAGCTGGGGATCTTCATTGCCGAAGCCCCACTCCTGATCTGTATAGGTGTTCAGCGAGTAATGGATGAATGCGTACATCTCCATGTCCTGCCAGCGCAACTGGTTCTCGCTGGGCACCGGGCGCTGCGCCTGCATGGCCATCGTCAGGAGGAGGGCGCAGAGATACGTAGATATGAATCTTTTCTTGATCATCGGTCTAAAGTTTAAAATGGCTTTCTCTGTATTGTAGCGGCGTCATGCCTGAATTCTTCTTGAAGATACGATTAAAATAAGAATAATCGTCATAGCCCAATGAGTCGGCAATACTTTTAACGGGCAGATTGGTGGTCACCAATGTCAGTTCTGCCTTCTCCAGTTTGCGCTTGGTTATATAGGCAGTGGGCGTTTCGCCCGTTTCATGCTTGAACACACGGATATAGTGATCCTTCGACATGCAGGCCCTGCTGGCTAGCTGGTCTATGTCGAGGTGACTACCGATATTCTTCCGGATATACGTGAGTGACAGCTGTATCCGGTCGTCTCGAACCTCTGACTTGGGTTTGGCATATTTCATAAACCTCGACATCAGGATATAGAGGATTCCCCGTGACTCCACCTTATCGCAAAACGGCCTACGCTGATTCAGTTGAATGTTATTGATCAGTGTCTGATGATTGTCGTAGGCATTAGGATCCGACTGCGGCAGCTTCAGGAAAGGATTGATATAACAAAGCCGTTTTATCAGTTCCAGATCCGTACTACAGGCACTAACCTCCACGGGAAAATCCCATTCATCGAGGATGCTCATCTCACTCTGCTGATCCTCATAGATATGTATATAATAATGTGAGAATATCGAGTCACATATATAACTATGAATGGTATAGGCAGGAATAAAATAAAGGTGGTCGGGCTTCAGTGTGTACACACAGGATGACATCTCGATCTGAGCAGTCCCTTCAGTCACATAATAGAGTCTGGCAAACGGACTGCGCACGTTTTTCCAGTTCCAGTCACCATTGTGATTGGCCAATCCGACATGGAGCGTCAACAGATGAAGTTTGTTGATCGGATAATTCATTTTCAAGGCCTCTAGCATATTCAGATACAAAAGAACACATAATTTTTCAATTGCACAAATATTTCCTATTATTTTTCCCTAAAATTCCATAAAGTACCTACCCGATGTCGATATAATCCTATAAATGGCGGAAAATGCATGATGAGAGAAGTAAAAAAAGGTTATAATCAAGAATATGTGAACAAAAAGTAGTAACTTTGTGGTCGCAATCAATCATGTAGTTATAAATATGAGATACGGAGTTATCGGCACTGGTGCCATTGGCGGATATTATGGAGCTAAACTAGCTCGTGCAGGACAGGAGGTGCATTTCCTGTTGCGCAGCGACTATGAATATGTGAAACAACACGGATTGCAGGTTGATTCCTGCGACGGATCGTTCCATCTGACGGATGTGAATGCCTATCTGTATGCGGAGGACATGCCGACCTGTGACGTGGTGCTGGTGTGCCTGAAATCTGTCAACAACAGTAAACTCCAGACCTTACTGCCACCATTACTCCATGCCCGTACGCTAGTGGTGCTGATACAGAACGGTATCGGGGTGGAGGAGGATGTGCAGAAGATGTTTCCTGGCGTACAACTGGCGGCAGGACTGGCTTTTATCTGTTCTGCAAAGACTAAGCCCGGACTTGTCAGCCATCAGTGCTATGGCAGCATCAATCTGGCAAACTTCTCATGCAGGGACGAGGCGCTGATGCAGGCTGTGGTGGATGAGTTCCGTGGGGCTGGTATCGAGACGGGGCTCGTGGAATATCATGAGGCACGATGGAAAAAGGCTGTTTGGAACATGCCGTTCAATGGTATGACGGTGGCATTGCACACGCAGACGGACATGCTGCTGAAGAATAAATCGACCAGACAACTGATTCGTGAGCAGATGATGGAGGTGGTGACAGCTGCCCAACACTTGGGCGTGAAGAACCTTGATGCCTCGTTTGTAGATAAGATGATAGAGACCACGGATGCGATGACGCCTTACTCACCGTCTATGCGACTGGACTACGACTTCCATCGTCGGATGGAGATTTACTATATCTACACCCGACCCTTGGAGATAGCCCGCAAGGCTGGCTGCCCTATGCCGAAACTGGAGATGTTAGAGGCTGAGCTGCGCTTTTTGGAGGATATAAAGGCATAGCTGTTTTTTCTAGTCTTCGACGATGCGGATGCGGCCTTGGGGCTGGGCGTATGTTGCACCAGTGGTGCCGCCGAGGACTGTGCGCAGATAGTCGGAAAGGGCCTCATAGTAGCGTATCGTGCTCTCTTGGAGCACCACGCATTTCTTGAAGCACTCGAAGAAGCCTCCACCCTCATGGTTATAGTTCGTGAGAGCGACACTGTAGGTGCGCTGCATGTCGATGGGCGCATAACTGCCGTCGGCTTGCAGGATCTCGATATCGCTGACCGTGTGGCTCTTGCTGTGGATGGTGAAGCGCAGACCAGAGACCTGCGGGAAGTTGCCGTCGAGCACAGGCACGAGGGAAGTGCAACGGGTGAGCATCTGCTGTAGCTGCTCGGCACTCACCATGATGCGGCGCAGGGTGTTGTCGTAGGGCAGCATGCCGATAATGTCGCCATAGGTGATGTCGCCGGCATTGATGTCGTTGCGGATGCCACCACCGTTCTCCATGCCGATTTCAGCCTTCATGGCATAACGGTAGGCATCGGCCACCAGATCGCCTGCATTCGTCTCCTCGCCACGTACAATCCACTGGTCGTTCTCGTCGCTCACCACAAGGGGGTAGTCGCTATGGGCTACCACCTCAGAGGTAACGGCCTTCACCTTCTGATGGATGCTGTCGGTGGCGGCAGTCACCTTCGCATTGGCGTAAGGGATATCCTTGCTCTTGACAAGTTGGGTGATGAAGCGGCCGTCGGGGGTGATAACGAGCTTACCTACATTGGCAAACTGCGTACCTGTCTGGGTGACGATGATCTCCTTGCCGTCGAGGTTCTTCACCTTGACGCCCTCAAAGATCTCATGGGAATGACCATCGAGCACGACATCGATGCCACGGGTGTTGTTCACAAGACGGTGGGAACTGAATCCCATCGACTGCGGTGTCTCGCCTACATGGGAGAGCAGCACCACATAGTCGGCTCCCTCGCCACGGGCTGCATCCACAGCCTGCTGGATCAGCTCGTAGAAAGTCTTCGGCTTCAGGTCATAGAGCAGGATGCCGTTGGTATCGTAGAAGGAATAGCCCTCGAGGATCATCGTCTCAGGCGTACAGGCACCGACATAGCCCACCTTCTTATCGCCATACTGATGGATGACATAGGGTGCAAACATGGGTTGCTGCTCACCAGCCTCGTAGAGATTGGCACATACGACAGGCGTTCCTACCTGTTCGAGCAATGCTCTCATGCGGGGCACACCGTAGTCGAACTCATGGTTGCCAAGGGTGAGAGCGTGGTAATCCATCAGTCGCAGGATGTCGGCGATGTACTGACCCTTGGAGATGGCTCCCGTGGTGTTGCCCTGCAGGAAGTCGCCACAGCAGACGGCTGCTGCATAGGCCGTATCAGACTGGTTGATGGCATCGCGCAGTCCTGCCATCTTCGTATAGCCGTCGATGCCGCAATGGGCGTCGTTCTCATAGAGGATTACGATACTCTTCTGTGCATTCACAGCAAGACAGCCCATCACAAGAGCCACCAAGCTTAATAAGACATTCTTTTTCATTATCATCAGTGGTTTTGGTTTATATCCAATACAAGTACAAAGCCTCCACGCGGCTGACAAGCCATCGCTGCGGGGAGTTTATCGACAACGGAGAGCGCCCATTTGCCGCTGGGAGCATCGGCAAAACAGACACCGTGGGCACTCTTGATGAAGCCAAGGTCGAAACGAAGCGTCTGAGGCTTGTCAAGACCGTTGATGCCTGCCACATACCACATCTTGCCATGGCGACGGGCGAGGACAACACCCTTTCCAGGATAGCCGCTCAGATAGCGCGTCTCATCCCATACGTTTGGCAGCAGCGACAGGAAATCCTGAACAGCATGTGGCTGGGCGAAAAAACTCTCGGGTTTATCGGCGAGATGCTGCAGACCACTCTCAAAGAGTACAGTAAGTGCCAGCTCATGGGCCAGCGAAGTGATATGGGGATGCTGCGAGTCGCTGAAGGCACAAGGGGTATAGTCCATGGGGCCGATGACGTTACGGGTGAAAGGCAGCGTAGCATTATGGCTCGCAGCCTGCGCCGTAAAGGTGGGCACATTGTTATACCACTCTGCGCCATAGACGCCCTCGGTAGAGAGCAGATGGGGATAAGTGCGCTGCCAGCCACGGGGGATGGGGGCACCATGGAAGTTCACCAACAGATGATGGCGGGCAGCACTCTCCAGAAGGTCGATGCAATAGTCCATGTTCATCTGGTTATCGCCAGAGAAGAAATCGATCTTCACACCAGCCACACCGATCTGCTCGCACCAGGCAAACTCCCGTTCACGGTCTTCGGGCTTGTTCAGCCGATATTTCGGTCCTGGGGCACCGTCTACCCACCCCACGGAAGAGTTATACCATATCATCGGCTTGACACCTTTGGACTTGGCATAGGCAACGGCATCCTCAATGGTCTTGCCGCCCTGCATCTCATCCCACTCGGCATCGATCAGGACATAAGGCAACTTCAGAGTGGCCGCCATATCCACATACTTCTGGATGATGGTGTAATCGTTGGAGCCATGGTTGTAAGCCCAATAGATCCAGGACACCACACCAGGCTGAATCCAACTCGTATCATCCAGTTGGCAGGGTTCGCTGACATCGGTAATCAGGGTAGAAGCCACCACATCGGCCAAACTGCCGATGATCACCGTGCGCCAAGGACTATGCCAGAAGCCGCTGACGGCCAGATCGTTCTTGTCGGGCACGACGCGAAAACGCTCTCCATCATTATAGAGACAAGAGGCACTCTGGCGTCGCTCGATATTGGCCTCGGAAATCAGGGCAAACACCCCGTCGACAGGTTCGAGGAGCACAGGATAGCCCCAGCGGTTATTATAACCTTCGGCAGACTTGAAGATACCACTGAAACTGGGTACCGGTTCAACCTTACAGGTGGTAGTCAAGGGGAAGAAGCCTTCGTAAGCCTCACTCCACTGCTGCATCCAGCGCTTTGTTCCCTCAGGAATGAGATAGGTGGTCTGCTCCTGAGGCAGCGGAGCCTCCTTGAGCCCTGACAACTCATAGCGGAAAGCCACACCATCGTTGTAGAGCCTCATCACCAAACACTGGCCACTACCGATATCCGCCCGATATTCGTTGGCCTCATTAGTGCAGTGCAGACGTTTGCCTGCCAGCATCTGATAGTCGGCACTTAAACGCTGTGAGAACGTAAGGGCCTGAGACTGGAGACTGCCGAATCCCACAACGGGAATATCCAGAACAGCCTTATCCAGATAGTTAATCACATAGCCATTGTCCTTTAGAGCCATACTAATCTTGCCGTTGGGCGATACTGCCTCCTGAGCCACAGCCGAGAGGCAGACAAGGCCTGCGATAAATGATGCTGACAGTCTGTTCATATCTTATTTCTTATTGGTTCTAACGTCATTGAGGAAGCTGACCATCTTCTGCAGGTTCTCCTCACTATACATGCCCATGCCGTGACCACCCTCTGGGACGAACGTGGCTTCGGTCTTCACGCCGGCAGCCTTCAGCAGCTCGAAGAACTTCTTGCCCTGACAGCAGGGAACCACGTTATCCTTCTCACCATGGAAAATGATGATGGGAGGATCGTCGGGGTCGACATAGTTGGTGGCACTGAGGCTGAGGTATTTGTCGGGCTCCTTGTCGAGTTTGGAATTGAGCAGCACATCCTCAGGCGAGTTGTCGCCCATCTGCATGTGGTCGCCGCAATCCATGGTAGTAAGGTCGACAGGACCAGACCAGTCGCAGGCGGCATTCACCGTGCTGCTCTCCGAGGTATAGGCGCCAAGACTGCCCTCGAGGTCGATCTCCACAGTACCCACTTTAGCAGTCTTCATGCCGCTGGTGGTGGCTGCCGTCGAAGAGAGGTGACCGCCAGAAGAGAATCCGCTGGTGGCGATGAAGGAGGTGTCGAACTTATACTTTGCAGCCTCACCACGCACAAAACGGATGACGGCACGGATATCATTAATCTGTGCTGGCCACTTGGCATCCATCGAGGAACGGTGGTTAGGACAAACCACAGCATAGCCCGCATCGAGCAGAGCCTTGACGATGGTGCCGAGATCGGCCATGCCCTTGCTGCTGTTGCTGAACCAGGCGCTGCCATAGATATGAATCACGACGGGATAGCTTTCCTGTTCCTGTTTGGGAAGATAGATGTCACAGGTATGAAAAGCCTGATCGTCGCCAGCATAATTCACATCCTTCCACTGTTGGGATGTTTCCAATTTCACCTCAGGTACCTGGAATCCTCCGAAGCCACCTGCAGGCTGTGCCATCGCAAGAGAACCCAGGCACAGCAAAATCGTTGATAATATAGTTTTCTTCATAATACGGTTCATTTTACAATTACTTTCTTTCTGTTCTTGATATAAATACCTGGGCGCAGGTTGTTTTCCTTGACGCTTCGACCTCCTCGGAGATAAAGCCCTCAATCTTGGTTCCACCAATAGCCACATCGACCACTCCCACCTTTACATTCTCTGGCAGGTTGGCAACCATGGTGCGGCCGAAATAGTCGGCCATGCCCAGACCTGTGCCCGGTCTTACAATAGGCGGATAGGCTGTACACCATTCACCCATGGTCCTCTTTGGGTTAGTAAAATCAACACAAGCCAACATCTGGAAACGAGGGTCAACATAGTCCTTGTCAACCTGCTCTGGAGTCGCATTGCCCTCCATGTTAGACTGTCCGAAACAGAGATAGATGTAGAAATTGGGATCTGCCTCTGCTCTCGCATTAGACAGCCCTACCAATAATAACACAAAACTAAATAGAACTTTTTTCATAAACATCATATACATAATACTTTATTCTTTACCAGTAGAAATACGGTAGCCATAGACATAGACCACCAAAAAACAAATGAAGGGAAGGATGAAGGAGAAGTTGGTGGCAGGAAAACTGCCGAATACCGTCACCTCGTCGATAATCATCGCCTGCAATGGCGGCAATACCGAACCGCCCAAGATGGCCATGATCAGACCAGCAGCACCAAATTTCGCATCATCACCCAATCCGTCGAGTGCAATACCATAGATAGTAGGGAACATCAACGACATACAACCGCTGACGCAGACCAGACAATAGACGCCTAGACGGTTCTGGAAGAGGATTACGCCTATCGTAAACATCATCGCCAGTACGGCAAAAGCCGCTAACAAACGAGCCGGCTTCACCCAACGCATGAGCCATGTGGCAATGAAACGAGAGCAGATAAAGAACAGCATCGCATAGATGTTAAACTGCTGCGACAATACTTCGGCTTCCTGTTCTCTCATGCCCTCGGCCATGAACACCCGTGTGCCATATTGGATAATAAACGTCCAGCACATAATCTGAGCACCGACATAGAAGAACTGCGCGACAACACCCTCGCGATAACGCTTCAAGGATATCAAGTTCTTCAATGTCGACAAGATATGCAAATCGTGGCTCTGGTCGCCGTTTTTCGGCATCTTCGTGAAGAGGATGATCAGAAACATCACCACAATCACCAGTCCAATGATGAGATAGGGTGAGATGAGCACATCGAGGTCAGCATTCTTCAGGGCTTCAAACTCGCTATCGCTCAACACGGCACGCTCGGCACTGCTCAACGGATTCAGTTTGGCCTGGATGAAGTTCATGGCAACGAACATGCCGACAATCGATCCACAAGGATTGAAACACTGTGCCAGATTTAGCCGTCGGGTAGCGGTCTCCTCCTGCCCCATCGAGAGGATATAAGGGTTACAGGAGGTCTCAAGGAACGATAGACCACAGGTCATGATGAAATAGGCAATGAGGAAGCAGCCATAGAGGCCGATGCTCTTCGAGGGGAAGAACAATAGCGCACCAGCGGCATAGAGTCCGAGTCCCATGAGCACACCTGCCTTATAACTATATCTGCGGATGAAGATAGCCGCAGGGAAGGCCATGCAGAAATAACCGCCATAGAAAGCAACCTGCACCAATGAGCCGTCGGTGACGCTCATCCTGAAAATCTTCGAAAAGGCCTTCACCATCGGATTCGTGATATCGTTGGCAAAGCCCCAGAGGGCAAAGCAGAACGTCACGAGGATGAAAGGAATGAGGTAGTTATTGGTTTCTTTTTTCATATCTTGTTGTGCTGATCAGCCATTTAAAACTTAACCAGTATCCTGAATACCTTCCCTGGATTGTCGGCCCACTGCTGTATCGCCTCCGGTGCCTCTTCAGGAGTCACCTCACGACTAATCAGACGATCGACAGGACAGGTTCCACGCTCCAGATAGTGGATGACGGCACGGAAGTCGCTGGGCTGGGCATTACGCGAGCCACGGATATCGAGTTCCTTCTGCACGAAGAACTTCGTCTGGAAACTGACTTCGACCTTTGCATAGCCGATACAGATGACGCGGCCTGTAAAAGCCACCTCATCGACTGCCATCTGATAGGTCTGCGGACTACCAACGGCCTCGATTACCACATCGGGACCAAAGCCGGAAGTCATCTCCAAGAGCCGGGCATGGACATCCTCCGTCTTGGTGTT
The DNA here is from genome assembly GCA_900314995.1 of uncultured Prevotella sp. GTDB lineage: Bacteria > Bacteroidota > Bacteroidia > Bacteroidales > Bacteroidaceae > Prevotella. The sequence goes on along the minus strand of OMXK01000008.1, from coordinate 105,035 downwards.
GATGGTATAGCTGGCACCCATCTGTTTGGCAAGAGCCAGTTTCTCATCATCGATATCAGCAGCCACCACCGTCGCACCACGCTGGGCAGAACGCACGATGGCCCCCATGCCCACCATACCACAGCCGATGACGAGCACCACATCAATATCCGTGACCTGGGCACGACTCACTGCATGGAAGCCCACACTCATGGGCTCGATGAGGGCACAGGTACGAGGTGTGAGCAGTCCGGCAGGAATCACTTTCTCCCAAGGCAGTACGATATATTCACGCATGGCACCATTGCGCTGCACACCCAACGTCTCGTTATGCTGGCAGGCATTCACACGGGCATTACGGCAGGAAGCACACTTGCCACAATTCGTATAGGGGTTACAGGTAACCACCATACCTGGCTTCAGCCCCTCAGGCACATCAGCACCCACCTTTTCGATGACAGCCCCAATCTCATGACCAGGAATCACAGGCATCTTGACCATCGGGTTCTTTCCCAGATAGGTACTGAGATCAGACCCGCAGAATCCGACATACTGCAGACGCAGAAGCACCTCGTCGGCATGCAACTCCTGCTCAGGAACGTTTACGATTTGCATCTGACGCAAACCAGAAATCTGTATTGCTTTCATTCTATTCAGACATATTTTTAATGTAAGGTAATTCTTTCAAAGTCTCAAAGCCATAGAATCGACGGGCATTCTCACCAAGGAAGAGACGCTTTTCGGCCTCTGTCATCAACGGCGTCTTGCAAATAAAGTCGTATGACATACGGTAAGTGATGGCTGTAATGGTCCGCGGATAATCGCTGCCCCACATCAGTTTCTCCATACCCACCAGATCTGCTGCCTCACGGACGGCTCTCACGGCACTGGGGAAGGGATAGAACTCAGAATTATACAGCCAGGTGATACCCCCCGACTCTATCATGACGTTTTCGTGGCGGGCCAGTTTGATCTGTGCTTGCCAGCTTTTGTTCTCCCAAGGGGCGGAAAGCGGCGGATTGGCCATTCCCAGATGACCAATAGCTATTTTCAGACAAGGACAAGCGCTGATGACCTCCTGCAGTTCACCCACCTGACGATCACCATCGGCAAGGGTGATGGAAAGGATGATGCCCTGCTGCTCCATCAGTTGGAACATACGCATCATCTCATCACTCGCAAGCGAACGCCCCAAGAGGCGATGGCCTGGGATGGCCATACCCTTAAAACCCTGCGCCATCAGCGCTGCAGCCTGTTCATAGAAGCCGTCGTGCAGGTAATCAGCCATGCCACAGACGAAAAAACGATCAGGGAAGCGGCGCATCACCTCAGACAGATAGTCGTTCTGCAAACCATCGATAAACTCCTGAACGACCACTGCCGCCGACACCTGAGCATAATCCATATTCGAGAGGAATATCTCGGCAGAATTCTGACCGTCGATCATAAACGGCGGCAGCATCTGTACCTCTTCACCCAGGAACAGCGAGCGCCCGTTATGCGTGGTGCGGATCACCTGACCATTCCAAGAAGTATCCTGTTTCAGCCACAAATGACTGTGGGCATCAATGATAAAGGTTTGTTTCATCGTGATTGAGTAATGCGTTTGATGGGTGCAAAGATACTAAAAAAGATTATTATTATGCACTTTTTCGGATTTATTTACATGTTTTTCACTGATTATTTGTATATTTGCCCCTGATATGGCTAGACTTCCTAAAGCAATCAGAGGCACGTTGTCCTTCAGGCTCAGCTTGAGGGTTTTATTGGCTTTAGCCACATTGCTGTTGGCTGCCCTGCTGATTATGTTCCGTTATTCGCGCAAAGCGGTGAAGGAAGAGGCCCTCATGGATGCCCAGCAGACCTTGGAAGCAACCGTGGAACGTATCGACAATATCCTGTTAAGTGTGGAGCAGGGAGCAGGTAACGTCTACTGGAAGATGCTGCCTGTCATCGACCAGCCAGAAAAGGTAGAAGCCTATACCCGTAAACTGGTGGAAGCCAACCCCTATATCACCAATTGCAACATCATCTGGGACGCAGACACCACAAAGGCCATGGGTTGGTTAGATCCCCAGACACAAGGAAATGCCATCACCACCTACTCGCTGCCTATTTACAAAGGACAAGAAAAGGTGGGCACAATGGCAATCGATGTATCGCTGGCACTCGTGTCGAAAATCTTGCTTGAGGCCAAGCCTTCACCCAACTCTTTCTGTACACTGTTAAGGAAAAACGGGTCGGTCATCATCCATCCAGATAGCAGCATTCTGAATCAGAACATCCTCGTTTTAGCAAAAGATAAAGATTACTCGATGATCGAGACTGCCGAGGCCATGTTGAATGGAGAGAGTGGCTATAAAAAGGTCAAGCTGGATGGAAATAACTACTATGTATTTTACAAGCCTTTTGAGCGTTCTTATGTTACTGGCCGCTCTATGGAAGAACTGGGATGGAGTGTCGGCATCATTCTGCCCGAGAAAGATATCTTCGGCGACTACATCCAACTCCACTATATCGTACTCCTGATAGCCGTCGTCGGACTGCTGCTATTGCTCTTATCATGCTACTTCTTTATCCATCACCAGCTCATACCACTCAGACAACTGGAAAAGTCGGCACAACGAATTGCCGGAGGCTATTATGACGAACCAATCCCTGAATTCAGGCGAAAGGACGAGGTGGGCCGTCTGCATCGCCATTTCCAGGAAATGCAGCATTCACTCGCTACCCGTATGGGCGAAATGCAGCAATTATATGAGACACTAAAAGAACGAGGTGAAGAGTTACAGTCATCGTATGAGCAGGCTCAGGCCGCTGACCGTATGAAGACCAATTTCCTCTATAACATGTCAGACCAGATGATGGCTCCTATCGGCGACATCTTCAAAAGTGTCAAGACCATCAGCGACCGTCGGAACGAACTGACAGAGGAAGATACCGACAAGCTCGTTGACGAGATTCAAGACCGGGGTGACAAAGTGACCGCCCTGCTCAATCAACTCATCAAAGACTCGGAGAAAATCATGAATTAAAAGACAGCAAAGAAACGAATGGGCAACCTTGTCAGACATATCCGCCAATCGCTTTCATGGAAGCTTAGCCTCGGCATCCTGCTGATGGCTATCCCGATCTTTGCCTTGTCATTAGGTATCCTGTTCAGCCAATCAAAGAACAATGTAAAAAAGGAGGCGATGAAGCATGCCGCCAGTGTGCTCAACACCACCATGCAGCGCATCGTACGTTCTATGGAGATTGTGCAGACCGCCACCGACATCAACGATTGGGAGATAACAGAACATCTGGATCCTGACTCCATCCTGGCCTGCTCACGTTTCATCGTTATGCTTAACGGCCATATCGACGGTTGTTCTGTCAGTACTGAGCCGAATACCTTCCCCAAATACGGCAGGTATTTCTCTGCTTACACAGTGAGGGAGGAAGATACCGTCACTACCGTCGTAGAAGAGGAATATGAATATTTTGAAAAGGTATGGTACAAGACACCCCATCTACTAGGCAAACCTTGCTGGGTGGTCTATTACGATGAGAGTGACTCGCTGGCCCTCACCCTCGACGGCATGCTGGCTTCCTATAGCAAACCCCTCTACAATGACAAGCAACAATTTATAGGCGTCATCTCCACCGACCTGTCGCTGCTTCGCCTATCCAAGACCATCACGACAGAAACGCCCTATGAGGATTCCTATTTTATGATGACAGGCGATGAGGGGCGCTATTTCATGCATCCGGATACGACACAGCTCTTTACCAAGACCATCTACAGCGATGCTGATCCACAGAAGAATACCGATATCTTTGCATTGGGCCATGAGATGACAACAGGCAAACAAGGCTGTATGTCGGTCTGGCTTAATGGAGAGCCTTGTCTTGTGAATTATCAGCCAGTACCAGGAACCAACTGGAGTCTGGCGCTCGTCTGTCCAGAACGGAGTGTCCTCAAGCGTTATTATCGCCTGAATTACATCATCGCTCCACTCATTATCATCGGACTGCTGCTCATCCTGCTGTTCAGCATCTTTACCGTCACCCATGCCATCTCGCCACTTTACAAACTGGCAGACAAGCTACAGCGTATTGCCAAAGGCCATTACGATGCACAGATAGCCACTACCCAACACCAAGATGTCGTCGGACGTATGCAGAACAGCTTCGCCAAGATGCAAGTATCGCTGAGTAATCATGTGAACGATATTCAGAAGATCAATGACGAAACAGCCCGACGCAATGAGGAATTGGCACAAACGAGTGAACTGGCAAAGGAAGCCGACAGGCAGAAGTCGCTGTTTATTCAGAATGTATCCCACCAGATCCGGACACCACTGAATATCATCATGGGCTTTGCGCATGTTCTGAAGGAAAGTAAAAGCAGCTTGCCTGAAGAAGAGGCGAAAAGCATCACCGGCATGATGTATCACAATGCCCAGATGCTCGACCGAATGGCACAGATGCTCTTCGACAGCTCAGCAAGGGGCACTACCCAGGCACTCTATGCAAACAAAAACGAGGAGGTGTCATGCAATGAGATTGCCAACGATAGTATGATGTTCATCTTTGAACACTTCCCCAAGCAGTCCATTTATTTCGCCACAGATTTACCTGACGATTTCTGCATCTATACCAACCGTTCCTATCTGATGCGCAGCATCACCGAGCTCCTTTACAATGCCATCAAATACTCTGATGGTCTGCATGTAACATTACGCGTCAGTGAGTTCGGATCAATGGTGCGCTTTATTGTTCAAGATACCGGCCCTGGTATCGCAGAGGAAGAATGCAGCCACCTGTTTGAGATGTTTACGAAGGCAAACGACCTCTCTGAAGGTCTTGGTCTCGGACTTGCGCTTGCCAAACGTCATATCCAAAACCTTGGCGGTGATATCTACCTCGACCTCAACTATCACGCTGGCTGCCGATTCATCATCGAACTGCCGAAGCTACATTAATCAGGAAAACCTACGAATTCCTCCACCTGACAAACATCTGGTCACCGATGATTGCCTGTACCTCTCTGACAAGCTGCTCATCCATCGGCTCATTCACATAATTGATATTCTTCAGCACGTTTTGCGGATTGGCGCTGCTAAAGAGTGTAGTGGCAATCCGAGGATTCAGACTGGTAGAGAACTGGATGGCAAGTTTATCGATGGGATACCCCTTCTCCTGACAATAGGCAGCCGCTTTGGCACAGGCCTTTTTCAGTGCTTTGGTTGCCGGATGCCATTCAGGAGCACCACGCTGCGACAATAGTCCCATCGAGAAGGGCGAGGCATTAATCACGCCAATACCTTGCATCTCGAAGAAACCCAGATAGTCGGCTAAGAGGGTATCATTCAACGAATAATGGCAGAAATTCAGAATACTCTCCACCACCCCTTTCTCTGAATGTTCTATCACCCATTTCAGGTTCTCAGGCTGAAGATCCGTGATACCAACATGGCGCACGATACCTTTATCCCGCAATTCCACCAAGGCAGGCAGGGTCTCGTCGACCACCTTCTGAAGACCGCCTTCCAGATCAGCCTGAAACTCGATGTCGTGAACGTTTATCAAGTCGATATAGTCTACATTCAGACGTTCCATGCTTTCATATACACTCTCTTTGGCTCGCTTGGCACTATAATCCCAGGTATTGACACCATCCTTGCCATACCGGCCCACCTTTGTCGAGAGATAATATTTCTCACGAGGTATCTCCTTCAAGGCCTTACCCAATACCGTCTCGGCTTTCAGATGACCATAATAGGGAGAGACATCGATAAAGTTGATCCCATTATCCACTGCCACATGAACGGCCTGAATACCCTCCTCTTCGCGAATGCTATGAAACACACCACCTAGTGACGAGGCCCCAAAACCTAAGTTTGACACCCGCATACCTGTCTTTCCTATCTCATTGTATACCATCGTAATGAATCGTTTTGATTATTTATGGCGCAAAGTTACGAAATAATTACGAATAAAGAGTGATTAATACTGAATAATTTCGTAACTTTGCAGCGTCACCCTAAAACTATAGCATTATGAAGAAGTTATATTTCGCTGCCGAAAACCGTTACGACAATGGAATGGAGTATGAGCGCTGTGGGCGCTCTGGTGTTTTACTGCCTAAGGTAAGTCTCGGCTTCTGGCATAATTTCGGAAGTGTCGATCCCTATGAGCGAAGCAGGGAAATCACGCACTATGCCTTCGATCACGGTATTACCCACTTTGACTTAGCTAACAACTACGGACCCGTCTATGGTTCGGCTGAAGAGACGATGGGGCGGCTCATGGACGAGGACTTCCGCCCCTATCGCGATGAACTGTTCATCTCGTCAAAGGCAGGTTACGACATGTGGCCTGGCCCTTATGGTGAGTGGGGCTCCAGGAAATATCTCATGGCCTCACTGGACCAGAGCCTGAAGCGCATGAAGATTGACTATGTGGATCTCTTCTACAGCCATCGCTACGACCCTGATACACCCCTTGAAGAAACCTTGCAGGCTTTGGTGGATATCGTTCGACAGGGCAAGGCCCTTTACGTAGGTATCTCAAACTGGCCGCTGGAACCTTTGAAGTTTGGCTACGATTACCTGAAAGCCCACGATGTGCCTCTGCTGATCTATCAGGGACGACTGAATATGCTGGACCGCCAACCGCAAGAAACAGGTATCACAGATTTCTGTGCGGAGAAGGGTGTTGGCTTCATTGCATTCTCACCCTTGGCACAAGGATTACTCACAGACCGTTATCTGAACGGTATTCCCGAGGGTTCACGCATGTCGAAAGGCAAATTCCTGAAAGAGGAGATGCTCACCCCTGAATTGCTGGCTAAACTGAGACTCTATAACGAGATTGCCGTACGACGCGGAGAGACACTGGCAGAGATGGCACTTGCCTGGATTCTGCACCAGAAAGCCGTCACTTCCGTATTGGTGGGTGCCAGTTCAACGGCGCAGCTGGAGAAAAACCTGAAGAGCGTCAGTGCAGCGCCTTTCGAAGAACTGCTATAACCTTGCCATCAGCGTAGTACCGGCAAGGAGCGTCAAGTAGACTGACAATTCCACCAACAGGCAGACAGCCCCACAGCAGTCTCCTGTATAACCTTGTATCTTCCGCCAGATAAGCAGATAGAGGAAATACATGACGAGCGCCGGGATGAAGATCATCGTTTCCCAAGCCACACCAGTGTACCATATAAACAAGGCAATTGGTAACAGGCCCTGTACTGCCAGACTGATGCCACTTGCTACGGATATCTTCCGATACACCACCTTAGCCTTCGCCTCTTCCTCACGACGGGCATAGGGCATCATGGAAACAAGTTGGCTGGTGAGCATCTTGGCGAAGGGGTCAGCTGCCAAAATGGCCAAGGCAGCCATCTTGGGCGTCATCGAAACGAGACAGGAGAAAAGCAGCAGCAGATAGAGTATCAGGCCTATAACACCATAGGTGCCTATATGGGAATCTTTCATGATGGCAAGGATTCGCTGGCGGTTGTTTCCGCCACCTCCAAACCCATCGAGGAAATCCGCCAGACCATCTTCATGGAGCGCACCAGTCACCAGCATCCTCATTACAATAGCCAGTAACACTGCCACTGGATAAGGAAAAACCAACGATGAAAGCCAAAGCGTACCAGCCATGATGCCACCCGTGAGCCAGCCTACCAACGGCCAATGTTCAACAACCGTCTGGTAACACTCCTTGGGCGGCTCATGGAGACGCCAGAATGGCAGACGGGTAAAAAAGATCAATGCTGCCCAGATGCGATCCATGCCATATATTGTTTAAGAGCCGCTATGAGCTGGTCATCCTCCTCCTTGGTGCGGGCTGTCACACGGAAACAATGGTTGTCAAGTCCCCGGAAGTTTGAAGCATCACGAATCAAGATGCCGTGTTGCTCTATCAGCCACCTCTTCAGATCAAAGGTATTGCCTTCTTCCATGTTAACCAGCATGAAGTTCGTACCGCTGTCCATCAACATCAGTCCTTCGATAGCAGATAATTCTGCATGCAGGCGACTGGCTTCTTCCAGATAAGCCCTCAAGTCGGGTATCATCTTCGGATCATGCTTTACCAGGTATTTTCCGGCTTCAATAGCCAGCGCATTCACCGTCCAGGGCTGACGGATATGTTGCAGGCGATCTATAATAATAGGTGAACTGTATATATATCCCAACCTCAAACCGGGAATACAATATCTCTTCGAGAGCGAGTGAATCAACAATACATTATAGTAGTTTGCCAATTCTTTGGGCTCTAAAGTAGGATGCAGGGTATAGTCTGCATACGATTGGTCTATGACATACAGATAACGGGGATTCTGCCGGATGATATGCGCCAGCAGGTTCTTGTTGAGCACATTACCCGTAGGGTTATTAGGATTGCAAAGCCAATAGAGACGATCGTCTGGCAGCACTTCCAGTTCGTCGGCAGAATCATAGGAAACCAGATGGCTGAAGGTCTTGCAGGCATCTTCATACTCGTTGAATGTAGGCTGTGGGATAACGGATGACCAGCCTTTGTAGAGTTGTGCTATCAGATAGATGGCTTCATTGGCACCATTAGTGACCATGATGGTATTGTCAGGAACCCCCAGACTTTCCGCCAGCAAACACTCCAACTGATGGGGGCGTGGCTCAGGATAGTGACCCACAACATCGAAATGCTGCATCAGATAATCCTTCAAGCCTGAAAGGTCAGCTCCATTATACACGTTAGAACTGAAATTCAACTTGACCTGATCGCCATAGCGAAAAACATCATCCCCATGTCCGTATATCATAGCTTTCTCTTATTTGCTCATTACTTCTTGACTATTCTGATTGTCAGCGTCTCACGATCGAAAACGATTCCCTCCCGCTCGATGAATCGGCTGAGAATGCCATCCTCTGCCAACTGCTGGGGGGAGCCTATCGCAATCTTCTCTCCACGTGTCATCAGCCAGATGGTATCGGCCAGTTGCAGCGCCAGTTCCACATCGTGTGTAGAAAGGAATATGATTTTACCTGCCTGACGGCTGATATGACGCAACAGCTGTAGCACTTCCACCTTACTGGGATAGTCGAGGAAGGCAGTAGGTTCGTCTAGATAGATTACTGGCGTCTGTTGTGCCAATGCCTTGGCAATCATCACTTTCTGACGCTCACCATCACTCAACGTATGGACCATCCGCCGACTCAGGTCTTCGATGTTCACCAGGGCGATGGCCTCATCCACAATCTGCAGGTCCTCCTTGGAGTATGTTCCCCAGAACCCTGTGTAAGGTGAGCGCCCAAGACTGACGAGTTCGCGAACAGACATATTCCTCACATCGGGCTTTTCCGTCAGCACTACACCTATCCGTCTGCTCAGTTCCTTATCCGTAAAGGAGGACAACTCACGGCCCTCAATCAAGATTTCACCTGCCGTCTTCGGCTGGAAGGCGGATAAGGTACGCAACAAGGTTGATTTGCCCACGCCATTGGCACCAAGCAGACAAGTAAGCGCCCCACTATGGATAGCGCCATTGATGCCCTCAGCCACCGTCCTTATACCGTGTTTCGTCTGGTAGCCGATGCCTACATTCTTGAGCTGAATTGTCCCTTGTTCATCCATCTTGCTGCAAAAATACGAATAAGCGCGCAAAAAACCAAATTTATTTCAATATTTTGTACAAACGGTCTGCTTTCTTCTCGAGTATCCCTTGCGGAACCAGCTCATCCATAAAGTAACAAGCCCCATAATGATTGTTGGCAGAAAGGAGATAGCACTCGCCGTCGAGGAAGTCTTTTCTGACGCTGTTGATATAGCCGACCACCTGCTGGCTATCTGTAAGTGGTGCTGTCAACACGACACGCCAGAAATGAAGGTCGCGCTCAGCGTTCGAGATGGTATAGCGATAAGCCTCCGGCATCTTCTCCAACTGTTGGAAGTGATAGGGTTCCGTCATATATTCGAACGACAGAGGTGCAGCAGCACCAAACTCCAGCACTAGGATATTCGCCGTTGGCACCTTGTCGATAGCTGCCTTCTGCTGACTGCGCCAGTCGCCCATCACCCGCTTGATCTCACGGATATACCAAGGGTAGAACGCATGACCTGTCAGCAACATATCCTCATCATTGGTACACAACTGGAAGCCGGCACCGATTCCCAGACCGTAGCCCGTCTCTGCCCGCTGCGTTTCGTAGAGCGGCACAACGACGCCCACCTTGTTCAGCGGATTATTGCTGATCCAGGGCACACTCAGATTCCACTTCCGCACAGAGACGGTCATAAAGAGGATAAGTGCCACCACCGTTGCCCACTTCAGCACGGCATGCTTACGCAGCAATCCCTGAAGCCACTCCATAGCCCTCACACCAGCGATGATCACGAAAGGTGCATTATAGAGGTAGTGCTTCGAGGCATTGCCAAACGCCCCATATATATAATGTATCAGCACAATAGGCAGCAGCACCACGAACAGCTCCATCCAGCGTTTCTTGGCAATGATTACACCAATGCCTATGGGCAGCAGCAGGAAGTAAGCCAGCGAGTAGAAACCCGTAATGGACAGAATCCTTTCGGCAGGCGTGATTAGCGGACCGTTATGCTGATACTCCTCATACGTGCCGAACCAGTCGGTCTTCAGCATCAGGGATAAGCCCACCACCAATGCCATCACAAACATGCCATAGCCAAGCGACAGGCCAAGGGCGCGCTTCAGGGGCTTCCCCTCAAAGAGCAGGAGCGGCAGTACGGCAGGGAACACCGCCAGAATGTCAAGACGGAACAGCACGGACACGATCAGCAGTACGCTTGCCAGCCACATACGCTGACGTACAATCAGCACCATCGCCCAGATAAAGCAGGCAGCAGCAGGAATCGCTGTGTTGGGATACATCGCGATGGCATAGATTTCAGGCAACAGCATCGCCGCCAGCAGAATCATCGACTTTGAGGCTTTAGTGATATGACGGACAAACGATATACTGCCAAACAGGAAGAGCAATGCAGCTAGCGCTGTGAGGAAACAATAGATCTGTTCACAAGTGAAGAATGGCATCAGATGCTTCAAGGCTACCACCAGGATAGTTGTGAGCGGCTGCATCCTGTAGGCATAGGAATAGACTGGCGGCAACGACCACCCCTCACGGTACATGATATCACAGCCGAGAATAATCTCCTGACCGTCAGTCTCATAACACCGAAGCGGAAAAATGCCGACACACATCCATAGGATAAAAAGCGTCAACAATACTGGATAAGTGTTCTTGTCGACAAACTTGATGATACCCTGCATAACGTTATTCATATACTTATATCTTTGATTATCCGAATAAATGAGACACCAGAATCTTAAAGCCGATAGCCACCAAGATGGCACCACCCAACAACTCCGGCTTCAGACGACGGGCGATACGATTGCCGAAACGGACACCCAGCACATAACCCACCATACTGAATATGAAAGAGACCAGCCCTATTATAAATAAAGGTATTACGAGCGCGATAGCCGAACTATACCCTAGACAGGCAAAAGAGATACCAACGGCCAAGGCATCGATACTCGTGGCAACGGCCAACAGCAGCTGCACTCGGAGATTCTGCGGATTGAAAGAGGGCTTCTTCTCATCCTCGAATGCCTCTTTGATCATCTTGCCCCCGATGAACACCAGCAGCGAAAAGGCAATCCAATGGTCAACAGCCTCCAGCTGTGCACTAAAGCGACTCGTGGCCAACCATCCCAGAAAAGGCATCAGCGCCTGGAAGCCACCAAAGAGGAAGGCCATGCGAAGCACAAGCCCCCAAAAATGGCGACGAACGATGACACCGCTGACGATGGAAACCGTAAAGCAATCCATAGCAAGTGCGATAGCCAATAACCAGATATCAAACGAGTTCATATTGTACTTATCAGTCAAATACTTGCACTTTGGGTGCAAAATTACTAAAAAAGCAAGAAAGAAGAAACGTTTTTATCAGATTTTTTGTATTTTTGCAGACAGAAATCATAACATCAATAACTAATATAATCGTATGAAGAAAATTCTATTCTTTGCATTGCTTCTGACTTGCGTCCAGACGACGAAGGCCGAGCAGGTGACGATCCAGACCAAGAACACGACAATGGTTCTGAACGTGGACGAAGGAAGACAACCCCAGTATGTGTATTATGGTGCCAAGCTGAGCGACTACGATCTCTCTCAACTGCAGGCGCCTCGTGGCGGCAGGATGGATGCCTACCCTGCCTATGGCTTGAACTGCCCTGCCGAGGCTGCGCTTGCCATGCGCCATGCTGACGGTAACATGTCGACAGCCCTCTTCGCTACCGGCGAGGTGAAACGCGAAGGCAAGATTACCCGTATCCCCATGAAAGACCCCGTTTATCCGATTACAGTCGATCTCTGCTACAAGGTTTATCCCGATGAGGATATGATCGAGACCTGGACAGAGATTCAGAATGGCGAGGCAAAGCCCGTCACGCTGACGCAGTTTGCTTCCTGCTCACTGCCCATCCGTCGTGGTAACGTCTGGCTGAGTTCGTTCTACGGCTCTTGGGGTAACGAGGCCATCCTCTGTGAGGAGCCGCTGACTCCTGGCGAGAAGATTATCAAGAATAAGGATGGTGTGCGCAATGCCCATACTGCCCATGGCGAGGTGATGTTCTCGCTCGACGGCAAGGGTCAGGAGAACGCTGGCGACGTGATTGGTGCGGCCATCGTCTATAGCGGCAACTACCAGTTGAAGGTGGAGACGGATGACACGGATTTCCACTATTTCTTCGCAGGCATCAATCCCGACAACTCCGAGTATCATCTGAAGAAGGGTGAGATTTTCGCTACACCAGCCGTTGCCCTGAGCTTCTCGAAGCAGGGACTCTCTGGCGTAAGCCGCAACTTCCACAAGTGGGGCCGCAACTACAAGCTGGCTCATGGCAACAAGGAGCGCAAGATCCTGCTCAACTCCTGGGAAGGTGTCTACATGGACATCAATCAGGCGGGTATGGACCAGATGATGGGCGACATCGCCTCGATGGGTGGCGAACTCTTCGTGATGGACGATGGTTGGTTTGGCGTGAAGTATCCTCGTAAGACGGATAACTGCGCTCTCGGCGACTGGGAGGTTGATAAGAACAAGTTGCCCGACGGTATCGAGGGTCTGCTGCGCGATGCCAAGAAGCATGGTATCAAGTTTGGTATCTGGATCGAGCCTGAGATGACCAACAGCGTCAGCGAGCTTTACGAGCAGCATCCCGACTGGATCGTGAAGGCTCCTAAGCGTGAGCCTGTACTGGGTCGTGGCGGCACTCAGTTGGTGCTCGATATGTCGAATCCGAAGGTGCAGGACTTTGTGTTCTCAATCGTCGACAACCTGATGACCAAGTATCCTGAGATCGATTATATCAAGTGGGATGCCAACATGTCGATTATGAATCACGGTTCGCAGTATCTCACGATGAACGACCAGAGCCACCTCTATATTGAGTATCATCGTGGTTTCCAGAAGACCTGTGAGCGAATCCGTGCCAAGTATCCCGACCTGACCATCCAGGCTTGTGCCTCTGGCGGCGGACGTGCTAACTGGGGAGTGCTGCCTTACTTCGATGAGTTCTGGGTCTCTGATAATACCGATGCCCTGCAGCGCATCTATATGCAGTGGGGCACCTCTTACTTCTTCCCCGCCATCGCTCAGGCCTGCCATATCTCGGCAACACCTAACCACACCGTCTTCCGCACCACCTCGCTGAAGTATCGCATCGATGTGGCCATGAGCGGACGTCTCGGTATGGAGATTCAGCCCAAGAACATGAGCGAAGCTGAGAAGGACCTCTGCCGTAAGGCCATCAAGGAGTATAAGGAGATCCGCCCAATCGTGCAGTTTGGCGACATCTACCGCCTCGTTTCTCCTTACGACAAGAAGGGCCTCGCCTCGATGATGTACGTGAATGAGCAGAAGACCAAGTCTGTCTTCTTCTGGTGGAAGACCGAGTCATTCCAGAACGAGCATCTGCCAAAGGTGAAGATGGCTGGCCTCGATGCCAATAAATTATATAAGGTACACGAGCTGAACAGCATCGACCTGAAGCCGATGAGCATCGAGGGCAAGGTCTTCAGCGGCGAGTATCTGATGAACAACGGCCTCGACATCCCCAACAACCTCAACCCCGAGTGGTCGCTCAAGAGCGACTGGAGCAGCCGCGTCCTCTACCTCGAGGCCCAGTAATCCGAATCCATAGAGATATTGAAAATCCCCGTGAGACGATTTGTGCTCACGGGGATTCTTAATTCGTTGAATTAACTCAAGTCATCAATCGAGTGTTATTCAACTGCTTTTTACTTTCGAAAGTAAAAAATCATTCAAATATTTGTTTTTTCAAAGTAAAATCTGTATCCACTTTGGCTTTTTGGCCTGCTATATTAATAATTACTATTATTACAAAAAAGCAGACTGGCTGGAGGACTATCTAATTGAAATGCTAAGATTCGCTATTGCTGCATCAGCTACATTTCATTAACGTTATTTAGATAATTGATAGGAAATTCCAAAAAAACATTAACGCCACGCAGTCATTTACTCTTTTTTCTATCTATATGGTTGAAGTCTTGAATTAAAGAATTATTTTTGCATATAGAAAGGTATGATGAGAAGACTGATGACGGTTTTTACCATCGCAGCAATGCTGTTACAGCTGACACCCGCCCGAGCCCAAAGCTCTGCCGAGAATCATCTGTATGCTGTGCTCATCAATGGCGGGCGCAACAAGCTTACCAACCACGAACGCTACTGGAACGACTGCTCATTCCTCTATCGCACACTCAGCCAGACCTATCGGATTCCCAAGCGAAACATCACGGTGCTGATGAGCGATGGCGGGGATTCTGAAGAGGATTTACTAAGAGCCGATTTCCGTGGATTCGAATCATCACCTACAGACCTTGACGGCGACGGCGTGCAAGACGTAGACTATCCTGCTACAGAACAGGCACTCAACCATGTGATGGTACGATTATCGAGAGAGCTGACGGCTGACGACCACTTGTTTATCTTCGTCGTTGATCATGGAGGGTCAAAAGACCACGAAAGCGACTCATTCATCTGGCTATGGAACGATGTCCAACTATCCGACCGTCACTTTGGCCTGCTGGTCAGTCTGTTCGACATCGGTTCTATCAATATCCTGATGGGGCAGTGCTATGCAGGTGGTTTCATTGACAACCTATTATATAATAATCTCGTCATCACCACAGCATGCGGAGGGTACGAGCAATCGTGGACGAGTCCCGATAAGACCTATGACGAATTCGTGTACCATTGGACCTGTGCCGTAAACGGCGCTGACGAATTGGGGAATCCCATCAATGCCGACACCAACGGCGACGGTGAAGTGTCGATGGCCGAAGCCTTCGAATATGCCAGAAGTCACGACCGTGTGAACGAAACGCCGCTATTCTTCTCACAGCCTGACGATCTGGGTTCAAGATGGGCGTTCAGCAATCCCGGCAACAGTCCTACTGATATTCAGGAGGAACGGCTTGAGGACGGCGAACCCGTTGATAGTTGGTCGTTGTCGGGAATCCGTAACCAGGGAGATTCAAATAACGGTGTCTATATCATCCGCCAAGGTAAAAGGACCAGAAAAGTGATCAGAAAGAAATAAACAAACCCAATAAAACTTAAGATTATGATGAAAAGAATGAGTTTTTGGTTATTAGGCATGCTGCTGAATATGCTGCCGGTAATGGCTTCCCCTTCGGACAGCCTGACGTTCAGCAATGTAAGGACTGAAGGTGTGTTATATCCTGGCATGCCTATAAAGGTTCATGTTGAAGTGACAAATAATGGAGATAAGGATTATTATAGTATGTGGAGTGTTAGCAATGGTGATCCAGACTGGTCATATTGGACTAGTCAAATCAACAATATTGTAGAAATTGTGGCTGGAGGTTCCGGAGATATAACATTAGATGCCAGCATTTTGAAGGCTGGTGACCTTGAGTTACAAATATACGAAGTAATAGAGAAAAGAATAATATACACATTTCAAATACACGTCGAAGAAGGTCAGCCCAAGATATCGGCAAGTATCAAAATGAATTTTGAGGAAGACGCGTCAGACGGTAGTCACTATATATACAGTGATTTCAAAAATACCAGCTTTTCCGGAAAAATCACTATCACCAATGAAGAAGAAGAAAGCATATTTCGATCTAATCAACTATTGGCTCCTATTTTTTCTATGTTCCAAGCAACAATATCTCCAGAAATTGCCGGAACTGGATCCGTAGCCCCTTACGGTTATGTTACAGAGCTTCCAGAGGTTATCAAGAGTGGTGAGACTGTAACAGGACATGTCACCTTCATTCTCAACGATTGTGAACCTGTTAATGGAATGCAATATATCGCACAAGTTGAGTACAATCATACCATCATCGCCTCCAGCGAACCCTTTACTTTTAGGTATAGCACAAACACCTATTGGACATTTGACGGCGTACGGAGCCCATTAACCATCAGCAACGACACTTTGAAAATACCTAAGGATGCCGCAGCTGTCGACCTGAGAGGACTCTATTATATTAATACGGTATTCAAAATTGATGTAACTGAGGCCAATCCCAACTGCCTATATTACATAGGATTCCTGGACTATGTGCCAAAGGGATTTACGTCGGATGCAAATATTATCCGTGAGAATGAAGCTAATATGTTGTCTATCGACAGCAATTACGACTTTTACTGCCCTGTTGATTTCACAGCCAAGACCGCTTTCTTCACTTACACCCCAGTAAGCGAGTCGCGGGGGCCTGCCTCTCCCGTCATGAGTCAGCGGATGTCGGGGATGATTAGGGTGCCTTTCGATGCCCAGAAAGCATGGCTCGCCGGAACAAATGAGTACCACGAAGACAGTCCATTTTACAATGAAGACTTCAAGATAGCAAATCAGTGGGGATTAGATGAAGACGGAACCATCGTTTTCTGGCCCTTAACACCTGATGCAATCGTTAGTAGACACTTTTGTTATCTGATTTACGACATGAAGCCATCACCACTGGTATTCTATTCCGAGGATGCCCATATCTTCTCTAGTGATTATGGAAGAGAGATTATAGTAGGTCATAATAGAAGTCTAATTAGACACGCTTCAAGGAAAACAAGAAAGGCAGAAAAATACACCTATAGCTGGAACTGCGACAAGAACTGCTTCGTCCTGAATGAAGAAGGGGCGACCATTCGACCATTCAATGTTACTGTAGGGGTTTGTGAGCAATTTAAGGATACCCTCGTTGACACGGGGCTGGAAACACTTCCTTACACTATAAAAGAACCTGGTGAAGGAGGATTAGTCAGCATAAAGAGCACCCGAAGAACGCCAGAAGACAAGGCTATCTATTCGATAAGCGGTCAGCGTGTGGGCACAGCGGCCTATCAAGACGGCAAGCTGTGTACCGACGGACTGAAACCGGGGTTGTATATTGTTGGCGGAAAGAAAGTCGTCGTCAAATAATCTGTAGGACAATGGGAGAGCCAAGCGTGAAGCAAATCGTGGAACGGTGCCAGCAAGGAGACCGCAAGGCCTTCGGACAGCTTTATACCCTCATGAGCGACAATCTGCGAAATGTCTGCCGTCGCTATGTGAGTGATGAAGCCACCATCGACGACCTGCTTCACGATGCTTTCCTCCTGATCTTCACCAAGATCAACTCGCTGAAGGATCCTGCCAAAGCGGAAGCCTGGATGCAGAAGGTGGTACAGAACCTGGCGCTTACCTATATCAAACAGGCGAAGCAACAGGCTGCCGTGCCCCTCGACAATCTGAAAGAGACACCCTCAACAGCAGCCTATTCGCCTTTGGAATACGATGAGATTATGAGCCTTGTGGAACAGTTGCCCCAGAGCTACCAGAAGGTGTTCCGACTGTCTGTACTCGAGGGACTGAGCCATCAGGACATTGCCAGAATACTCCACATCGACCCTCACACCTCTTCGGCAGACCTGTTCAGGGCGAAGATGATGCTAAGGCGCTCGCTGGCTGTCCTGTTATTGGGACTACTGGCCATCGGGCTGCCCATTGGCCTCTGGCATCTGCTGCAAACCAGCCCCAAGCAAGAGCCGGTCATCACAGAAGCGGGGAAGACCCAGAAGCCCAAGGCGGCGCAGTCTCCTGAAACAGAGATGACGCCTGAGACAAAGATTTCTCATAAAACAGGGCATACGCCCGAAACAAGTCCGCAGGTACCCCTCCAGAGACTTGCACAGCAAAAAGTGGTGGCTGACTCTCTGAAGACTCCAATGACACCGACTCCGGTATCAGAAGTCGCAACTACAGATACGACTGTTCATCAGTCAGAGCCGCCAGTCTCTACACCAATCACGAGGGAGACTACGCCGAGAAACGTCATCGCCGAGACACAAGACATTCCAGTAAGTTCGGGCACTGACAGCCGGGACTGGATGCTGGCGATGGCTTTCAACGGCATCGGCAGCCTTGGGACATTCAACCTGCCTCCAGGCAGCAACAATCCCAATGAGCAGGAAATGGATACCATTACCCGCCACCGTCTGCCGCTGACCTTCGGGCTGTCTGTCAATAAGATGCTTCATAATAGGTGGGCCATCGGCAGTGGACTGCAATATACCCAGCTCTACTCTGAGACGCAGGCTGGCAACACCTTCGCCTGGGTACAGCAAACCCAGCGTCTACACTACTTAGGGATCCCAATAAGAGCAACATGGTATCCTGTAAAGACCAATCGCTGGGCAGTCTATACCTCAGCCCAGGCCATGATGGAACTGCCAATAGGAAGCACTTGCCAGGAAAAGACAACCGTCAACGGCAATCTGATCTCCACAAAACGACTGGAGCTGGATCCGTCAATACAATGGTCTATAGGCCTGGGCATCGGCCTGGAATATCGTCTGACACCAGTCATCGGACTCTATGCTGAGCCAAGTCTGAACTATTTCTTCAACACAGGAGACGGCATCGACACTTATCGCACCGCCCACCCATTCACCTTCTCAGTCCCCATCGGCATCAGAATCAGCATACCTACGCCGTGAATAAATCAAAAATCCCCGTGAGCTCAAATCGTCTCACGGGGATTTATTATATCGGTCATTTATTGCTTGATTACATCATCATATTATATTTCCTGATTTTCTCCAGCATCGCATTGTTCCACTCTTTGGAGCCTGGTTTCTGAAGATTTGTTTAAGACAAATGACATACGACATAGTTTGTATAGCAATTATTTGTTATTCTGTTAGTTATGCCAATACTGAGATAGTAATAAATGACATAATAGTGACATATTAACGACATACTAATGACATAGACAAAAAAAGTATGCCAAAAGACGGAAAAACGATTCGTATACCACTTGACAAGTAGTTTCATTACGACTAACTGGTAGTCACATTACGACTAAATGGGGGTTTCTCGGTAGGTAACTTGAAAATTCTCTCGAGAATTTAATGGTTTCTCGGTAGCTGAATTTTGCTCACTCAGTATCAAATGTAAGCTTTCATTACGACAAAGCTCTAGTTTGCTATGTCATTTCTATGTCGCTTTTATGTCGTATATATGTCACTAATTGTTGCTTTACAAACATTATAATCTATTAAATTTCAATGAATTATAATGCAATCTATGTCGTATGTCGTTTGATTTGAAGATTTCTCCTTCATTTGAAAGGACGATAATGTGCTTCGTCGGCGAAGGCTAGGAGTTGCTGGTCACCACGGCTGTCGCCGTAGGCGATCAGGTGGTAGGTGCTGCGATCGGGATAGAGGGCGAGGAGGCGGTTCACCTTTTCCTGACCATAGCAGTTGTTGGTGAGGAAACGGCCTGTGAGGTGTCCGTTGATAACCTCTATCTGGGTGCCGAGGACGGTTACTTGAGGGCAGAAAGGCTGCACCCAGTTGTCGATGCTGGCGCTGACGATGACGACATCGGCACCCTCTGCCTGAGCATCGGCAATGGCCTGAAGCCCTTGGGGCCTCAGCAGCTGGCGATTGTCAGCGGCAAAGCGCTGACAAAGGGCATTGAAGTCCGCAAGACTCATGTCGCGGAAGAAATAGGAAAAGATCTTCTGCTTGGCCTTCCAATTCGGATAAAGCCCCAGCTTCATCAGCACCAGCAGATGGGCATGACGCAGGAAACCAAGTGCAAAGGAACTGGTGCCACAGGCATAGCGGATGAACACCAACAGGGTGTCACGCGTAGTCAGCGTTCCATCGAAATCGAAGGCATAGAGCTTTTTCATACAGGCAATAATCGTTTGATGATTTGTTGGAGTGCCCAGGCCAAGGGCAGCGTCAGTATGGTCGTCAGCAGCATCGTGGGCCAGTAACCCAGATGATAGGGTATCAGATAGTACATCACGAAATGGTTGTGAATCAGATAGATCTCCAGACTCAGGCCGCCAAGGAAGATAAGAAGGCGATGGCCCCATCGCGGCATGCTGCGGAACAGATCGACGAGCAGCAGGATGAGCGTGATCGTGAGCGGAATATAGACCATCCGTTCAGCGAAGAGCGGAAAGCGCCCATGCCTCATCTGCTCCAGCCAGATACAGGCCGAAGCCGTCATCAGGAAGGCTATCAGCACCAGCCATCGGCTCGCAGGCTCCATCCGGCAATCGCTCCTGACGAGCTCGCCACAGTTGATGCCTATAAAGAATATAGGTACGCGACTCCAGAATATCTCTATATGGCCAACTGCCTGATGCACAGGCACTACCCATTGCACGACGACACACCAGCAGACCATCAGCACTGGCAGCCACCGATACGACGGATAGCGGCTGACGAGCTTCATATATAGCGGTGCCCAGAGATAGAGCATCATGATAGCAGGCACATACCAGAAGGCAAGTTCGTCGTTGAGCCAGAAACCCCAATTGACGGTGATGTCGAGCAGGAGGTCGAGATAGTCGCCCGTCTCGAAGTCGAAACGCTGGAGATAGTAGATCGACGAGATGACCAGCCACGTAGGGAAGATGCGCAGCAGCCGGCGCTTGTAGAAATGGCTCATGGAGGGGTTCTTCACCCAGGAATACCACAGTCCGATGCCGCTCAGGAAGAGGAACATATCCACGCCGATGTTGCCACAACGGCGCAGTCCGAAGAACATATCCGAACGCGGCAGGGGGATGTGGAAGAGGATGATGAACAGGATAGCTGCCCCCATCAGTTCCCCGCGATAACGGCTCACGTCAGCCCATTCTATCTCACGCAGTTTCATAGTTTCGGGGAGGGAATACGGTCAATGATCTGCTTCACCGCCCAGGAGAGGGCAATGGTTACAACGACATAGAGCATCAGTCCGTCGTAGATGTCCTGACGCCAAGCGACGGTGATGAAGAGCTTACGGGCCACGGGGTGGGCCACGAACATCGCTGCCGAGACGGCGCCAAACCACTCTAGCAACTGCAATACTTGTCCAGGCACCACTTTCACCAAGGCTATCGTGCCAACGATGATGACCAGCGGTATCCAGAACCAAGACTGGTAACTGAAGCTCATGAGCAGCGTCAGCCCTGCAGCCACCACAACTATCGCCAGCCACAGCCAGCGCGAGGAGGGCCAAATGTTCAATCGCTCAGCATAGCGCCCAAAGAGGATGCCGACGCCAAAGGGCAGCATGCCCCCGATACAGTTGTAGCGCAGACGGTTGAGCGTCTCGCCATCAGGATCGCAGAACACCTGCAACAGCCAGCACACCACTACCAGCCCTACGACAAACCACGCACTCCGACGATAGAGCAGCAGCCGATAGACGATATAGAGCTCCATCATCAGTCCGAAGAACCAATAGATACCAGGCCAGATGATCTTGTCGGGCTCAGGAAGCACATTGATATACATCAGCAGCTGGGCCAGCACGTTATCCCAATGGAAGGCGTAGCGCCCCGGGGTGACGGCATCTACCATCAGGAAAAGCACAAAGCCCACGATCAGCATCCGCAGCAGCTTCAGATAATGATAGCGCAGGAATCCCACAGCTCGAACGTCATCGTGAGCACTTTCGTATTTCATCACCAGACCGAAGCCGCTGAGAAAGAGGAACACCGGCACACCGTAATGGCCGAAGTAAGAGAGCAGATGCACAGGCAGCAGTTCGTCGGGGTTCGTCAGCACCTGCCAGAGACGGTTGTTGTTCTGCTCCAAATACTGATACTCGTTCTCCTTCACAATGCGTCCGATGAAGTGGCAGTAGTTGTGCAGCATGATGGCCAGGATGGCGATACCCCGCATCGCCGAACATTCTCTCCGCGTCAGTATCTCTTTCATTTCTTCAGCTTGTTATAGTCAGTCACTCCTTTCAGGATACGAGGGCGACGGGTGTTATACTCTGGTGTTATCACATTATATTCAGGATGATAGAGAGGCGTAGAGATGCCTCCCAGATAGAGCAGCAGATGAGGGAGCACATCCGTCATCAAGGGTCTGTCCTTGGCAGCCTGTATGGCCTTCCAGCCGTAAGGATGCTGCTCGATATAGCGCGGCGAGCCCCAGATCCAGAAGGGAATCTCCATCTCGTTTCGCGCCAGCCGATAGTCGATGTTTGCCCCATGCATACGGCCATACATATAGGGTTTGCCGTCGAAGATCTCTTCTGCATGGTCAGGCACATAGATGACCACAGCATCCTTATCCATAAAGCGCTGGGTGATGGCCCACAGGATAGAGTCGTTATAGCGCAACGAGTTGTCATAGTCGGAGAGGATGCGGCGCTGCTTGTCCGTCAGTTCAGGCCGCTGATACATCGATGGCGTGAAATACTGCCGCTGCTTCGGATAACGGGCCCTGTAATCTACATGAGAACCCATGAGGTGCAAGATGGTCAGACGGCCTTGAATCTTGCTCGTTTCGAGCGAATCACGCGACTTGTCCCTCTGATTCAGCGCATCATAGGCTTTCAGCAGCGTCTCGTCGTAACGATAAGTACGGCTATTGCGGGTATCAAACTGGCGCTTGCTGAAGTCAGGATCGTTGAGGAAGAAGCCGCCGCTGAAGTCGTAGACGGCATCCTTCGCCTTGGGCTGGAACTGATTCGTCAGAAAGTCCACCTGATAGCCAGCCTTACGGAACACCTCGGGGAAGAGCGGCTCGTCGCACCATTCCCCCTCGTCGCCGACAGCCCAGAGCGACAGCATGTGCTTGAACACAAAACTCGTGAGATTCCACGAAGCCACCACGTCCGTAAAGACTACCAGACTGCTGTCTGCCGCCATCTCCACCTGCCGGGGAGTTGTCGGCTTGTCATAACCATAGAGCTGCGAGTGGTGCTTGTTATAGCTCTCACCGATCACCAGCACTATCTCCGGCACACGGAAGCTGCAACTGTCTATTCGTATCTTCCCGCTGGCAGCCTCCAACTGCACAATCTGCCGCGCTGCAAGACGATTGGCATAGATGCTGAACACGAGCCGATAGGGCGGCACATAGAGCTTCGCCTGATCCTTTCTGGTCAGTTCGTGCTCCACCTGTCCGATGGTATCGTAGGAGAAAAGCCGCAGCATCGCCGCCTTGTTAGGCCAAGTCTGGGTATAGGCATCCAGCAACAGCCAAGCTGTCACACAGCCCAACACAGCCTTCAGTCCCGTCACCATCGCAGGCTGTACCTGAGGCAGAATCAGTCGTTTGCGCCATTTACAGAGCCATTGGCGAAGGAAAGTCCAGAGAATGTGTGTCAAGGCCAGCAACAGGATCCAGCCTACGTTCGTCCTGATGACATCCCAACTGAGATAGCCCGAGAGGAACTCCTGTGCCTCCTGGACATTCGTCTCCCCAACGAGCATCAGCATCGTGGGCGTCAAAGTAGACTCGAAGCGCTCGTAGCAGTACATATCCACGATGGCTACACTATATAATAATAGGTATAGCAGCGCTTTTACAAAGATTCGGATCTTGCGTGGTATCAGCGTCAGGACAGCACAAAGGAAATAAATATCCAGAAACAGTTCCGGCACAGACAACTCATAAGGCTTTGCCCCACGATTCCTCAGATAGTAAGGCATGATCTCGAGTTGGGTACACAGGTAGCCCAAGGCAAACATAAACACGAAGAAGGCACCGTTTTTCCCGATGGGAGCAAACAGCCAGCCTATCATCTTGAATATGTTCAGACGCTTAAGCATAGTAGCCCTTTTCTTTGATGATGTCTGCCACGACTGGCGGCACCAGCCGTCGGATGCTGCGATGCTCACGGATTCGCTGACGGATCTCCGTGCTTGAGATATCGATGAACCCTTCATCGCCAGGGGTACGAGTATAAACCACAATCTGATAGTTGGTCTTGATATCGGCAGCGCGATACCACTTATCAAAGAGCTGCCAGTTGTCGCCGCCTATCATCAGCACAAACTCACGCTCAGGATAGTCGCGGCTCAGAGCCTGTAGGGTGTTCCAAGTATAGGAAGGTTTGGGCAGATGCATCTCGTAGTCGCAGGCAATGATGCCCTCCACGCCTTCGAGCGCCTTACGGGCCATCTCCATCCGCGCTTCGTCGCTAAGGAGATCGGTGCTGGATGCCTTCAGCGGGTTCTGTGGCGACACCATCAGCCATACTTCGTCGAGCCCCTCTCGCTGCTTCAGCTGTCGGGCCAACGAGATATGTCCGTTGTGTATCGGGTTAAACGACCCGCCGAAGATGCCAGTCCTTATCATCTGTCATTCATCCAGGAATTTCTTTACGAGTGCCAGTGTATCGGCCTTGGCATAATCGAGGATGTCGTTGACCACAATCTTGTCGAACTGATCAGCGAAGGTGAGTTCAAACTCAGCACGGGCGATGCGCTGGTCTATTACCTCTGGAGCATCCGTAGCCCGATGCTCCAGCCTGCGACGCAATTCTGCGATCGAAGGGGGCTGGATAAAGATGCTCATCGCCTTGTCGCCATAGTGCTTCTTGATATTCACGCCACCTTTCACATCGACATCGAACACCACGTTCTGTCCTGCCTCCAGCTGGCGGTCTACCTGCGACTTCAGCGTCCCATAGAAACGATCGGTATACACCTCTTCATACTCCAGGAACTCATCGTCTTCGATACGTTTCCGAAACTCCTCCGGGCTGATGAAGAAATACTCCACGCCATTCTTCTCTTCACCTCGGGGTGCCCTCGATGTGCAGGAAATGGAGAAAGCGAGTTTCAGTTCCGGGTGCTCCTTCATCAGCCAGGAGATAATCGTAGATTTTCCTGTACCACTGGGAGCGGAGAATATAATCAGTTTACCTCTCATATATTATAGTGCATTCAATACTTGTTCCTTGATCTGTTCCAGCTCGTCCTTCATCTTCACCACGATGTTCTGCATCTCTGCCTGATTCGACTTCGAGCCTGTGGTGTTGATCTCACGCCCCATCTCCTGAGCGATGAAGCCCAGTTTCTTTCCCTGTCCTGCTGGCTCGTTCATTGTATCACGGAAATACTTCAAGTGGTTCGTCAGACGCTGCTTCTCTTCGCTGATATCAAGTTTCTCAATGTAGTAGATCAGTTCCTGCTCCAGACGATTGCGATCGTATTCCACACCTGGTATCTGCTGGAGACCGTCGATGATGCGAGCCTTGATCTTCTCCACCCGGCTCTGCTCATAAGGCACGATCGAGGCCAATAGCTGCTCGATGTTATCCACCTTCTCGGCAAACTTCTTCTGCAGGGCTGCACCCTCTTGGATACGGAAGTCCACAAGATTCTTCAGGGCCTCCTTCACACCTTCCTTGACCACGATCCACTCTTCCTCGTCGAGCTCTTCCATCTCTGTCTTCGTCAGCACATCAGGCATACGGAGCAGGGTGTAAAACCAGTCTTCGGGCACAGGGATGCCAGTCTTCTCAGAGATGGTCTTGATCTGATTATAGTAGTTCACTACGAGGGCGGCATTGACAGGCGTAGCATCTACCGCAGTATCCTTCTCCACCCATACACTCATGTCAACCTTACCTCGGATGAGGGCTTCAGCCACCATCTGGCGCATCTCCATCTCCTTCTCACGGTAAAGGGGAGCAATACGGGTATTCAGGTCAAGTTGCTTAGAGTTCAGCGACTTCACCTCAACATGGATTTTCTTTTCCTTATAGGCCACGACAGCCTTGCCGTAGCCCGTCATTGATTGTATCATTTTACCTGTTTTATGATTATTTGCCTGCAAAGATAGTACAAAAAATCGATTCGACGAAGATATTATCGCATATTTTTAGATTGTTTTTGGGGATTTCGTACTTATAATTAAAATAATTATTGTATCTTTGCGCGGTGATACTACACTAGTAATGAGCAATAACGATATTTTTAAAACTATAAAAATGAAAAAGAATGTAATGAAATGGGCTTGGATGCTTGGAGCCGCAATTGGCTTGGCATCTTGTGGAGTAGACATGCCCAAGGAGACAAAATCATCGTTCGAAACGATGACAGTGAAGAAATCTGACATTGAGTTACCTTACAAGTTCAGTGCCAAGATGAAAGGCCAGAACGATGTGACAGTTACACCGCAGGTCAGCGGACAGCTGATGAAGATTTGCGTGACTGAAGGTCAGCAGGTGAAGAAGGGACAGACGCTCTTTATCATCGACTCCCGCAACGCTCAGCTGGAACTGGAGGCAGCACAGGCTAATCTGCAGGCAGCCCTGGCTCAGGAAAACTCTGCCAAACTGGAGTATGAGTCAAACAAGAACCTGTTTGAGAAGAAAATCGTCAGCAGCTATATGCTGAGCAACTCTGAGAACTCCTACAAGCAGGCCCAGGCTTCAGTGGCCCAGGCCAGATCAGCAGTGAACCGTGCGAAAGTGAACCTCGGTTTCTGCACCATCACGGCAACCGTATCGGGTATCATCGGTGAAATCCCCGTGCGTACTGGTGACCAGGTATCACCTATGACACAGCTGACTATGCTGAGTGGCAACACGACCATGTACGCTGAGTTCTCGGTAACGGAGTCTATTGTCGAGGCTATGGTGAAGGAGGGCATGAAAGCCAACGATGTAGAGAAGTATATCGCTAATCTGCCCCCCGCCACGTTTGTGATGAAGAACGGTACTGAATATCCCCACAAGGGGCGTGTCGTCAGTCTGACTGGTGTGGTCAATGCAGAAACTGGCTCGCTGACCTGCAAGGTATCGTATCCCAATCCCGACGGTCATCTGTACTCTGGTATTCAAGGTACTATCGTCATGCCTTTTGCAGAGAAGTCGGTTATCGTAGTTCCGCAGTATGCCGTGGTACGTCTGCAGGACAAGGCGCAAGTCTTTAAGACCAGATTGTGACTACTGGTGCCAATAATGTAACAGAGGGACAGAAGGTACTGTTTTCTGAAGAAGAAGTGAAAGGTGAATAATACGCTTCCGCTATGAAGAATAATATATTTATTAATAAGTACGTGATGGCATGTGCCATCTCGATTGTGATAGCGTTGGTTGGCTACATCTGCATGAGCACGCTGCCCGTGGAGCAGTATCCAGACATTGCGCCGCCTACGGTCAATGTCAGCACCAGCTACACCGGTGCTGACGAGAACACGGTGATGAAATCGGTCATCCAGCCGCTGGAGGAGGCCATCAATGGCGTGAATGATATGACCTATATGACCTCAAAAGCCTCGTCGAATGGTGATGTGGAAATCAACATCTATTTCAAGCAGGGTACCGACCCCGACATGGCGACGGTGAATGTGCAGAACCGCGTGACCCGTGCACAAGCCCTGCTGCCTGCCGACGTGAACAAGGTCGGTGTGAAGGTGGAAAAGCGACAGAACAACATCCTGCGCATCTTCGCCGTGAGGAGTGCCGACGGCAAGTACGACGAAGACTTCGTGTCGAACTATATCGATATCAACATCAGGCCGAAACTGATGCGTGTCACCGGTGTGGGTAATGTGCAGAGCTTGGGTAACACTTACGCCCTGCGCATCTGGCTGAAGCCCGATGTGATGGCCCAGTACGGACTGACCCCTAACGACATCTTCGCAGCCATTGGCGGACAGAGCTTCGTGGCCGGTGTTGGTTCCTTGGGTGAACAGTCGGAGAACTCCTACCAGTACTCTATGCAGTATAAGGGTACGCTGAAGACCATCGAGGAGTTCAACAACATTGTGTTGCGCACCAGTGGCGGCGGTATGCTGCACCTGAGTGATGTGGCTGAGGTGAAGATTGGTGCCATGAGCTACAACTTCACATCGAATATTCAGGACAAGCCGGGTGCCCTCTGCATGGTGTTTGCGGCTCCTGGTGCCAACGCCACTGAGGTGAACGCCAGCATCAACAAAACGTTTGAGGAGATGAAGGCAACGATGCCGGCAGGTCTGGAGTTCGTAACCCTGATGACCAGTGACGACTTCCTCTTCGCTGCTATCCACAATGTGGTGGAAACGCTGGTTATCGCCATCATCCTCGTGGTGCTTGTGGTGTTCTTCTTCCTGCAGAACTTCAAGGCTACCATCATCCCGTCCATCTCTATTATCGTGTCGCTGCTGGGCACCTTTGCCGTCGTGTCAATATGCGGCTTCTCGCTCAACATCCTGACGCTGTTCGCACTGGTGCTGGCCATCGGTACGGTGGTGGATGATGCTATCGTGGTGGTAGAGGCCGTCATGGCAAAGATGGAGAGCGGCATCAGCGATGCCCGTGAGGCCACCCGCCAAGCCATGAACGAGGTGTCGGTGGCTGTTGTGTCGTGTACCTTAGTATTTATGGCAGTGTTCATCCCCGTGACCTTCATGCCAGGCACCTCAGGCACGTTCTTCACGCAGTTTGGTATCACCATTGCCTCGTCCGTAGGTCTGTCGTGCATATCAGCCCTGACGCTGTGTCCAGCCCTCTGCGCCATCATGATGCGCGTCACGGAAGGCAAGAAGGAAGGCAAGGGTCTGACCTATTATACCAAGAAAGCGTATGAAGTCAGCTACAACGCCATCTATAATAAATACAGCAAGGCTGTCCAGAAGTTCATCAAGCGCCCCGCTCTGGCTTGGGGTATATTGGCACTGGCCGCTGTACTGCTGGTGTTCTTCATGAAGAGCCTGCCTTCAGGTCTCGTTCCTCAGGAGGACCAGGGCGTGTTCTTGGTTGAGATACAGGCTCCCGAGGGCTCCACTCTGAAGCAGACCCGTGAGATGGCGAAAGCCGTTGAGGCTAAGGTGAAGAAGATTCCCGAACTGGAGAGTTTCGCTTTAGTCTGTGGTTATGGTATGATATCTGGTGCCGGTTCCAACTACGGTACGATGGTGGTACGTCTGAAGAACTGGGATGAGCGTCCTGGCATGAACCATCTGCTGACGCTTGTCATGTACCGTTTCTACTTTGACTGCCAGGATATCAAGAACTTGCGGGTGATTCCGTTCGAGATGCCTCAGATTCCAGGCTATGGTACCAGTAACGACATCATGCTCATGGTAGAAGATCCCACAGATGGTAACCTGTCGGAGTTTGCCAAGAATACTGAGCAATTCCTGGCCAAACTGGCTGAACGCCCGGAGATAGCCACTGCCATGTCAACATACTCTGAGCGCTTCCCGAAATATCAGGTCGATGTCGATGCCGCCCAGTGCGACCGCGCCGGTGTGACACCTGAAGCCGTACTCAACACGCTGGGTGCTTATTGCGGTGGTGCGTATATCGGTAACTTCAACCAGTTTGGTAAAGTCTACCGCATCATGGCAGCTTCGTCACCCGAGTATCGTCTTGACCCGCAGTCGCTGCAAAACATCTTCATGCAGGTGAAGAGTGGCAAGATGACCCCCATCTCCCAGTTCGTCTCGCTGAAGCAGATTGTCGGTCCGTCGAATATCGAGCACTTCAACCTGTTCCAGAGCATCACCTGTATCGTGAAACCTGGTAGTGGCTACACCGAAGGCGACGCTCATAAGGCCATTGCCGAGGTGTTCGAGAAGGAGATGCCAAAAACCGCCACCTTCGAGTATAGCGGTATGTCGCGTGAGGTAGAGGAGACTTCCGGCTCTAACGCCACGGCGCTCATCTACGTCATCTGCGCCATCCTGATCTACCTCATCCTGGCTTCTCTGTATAACTCGTGGTTCACTCCATGGGCCGTGCTGTTCAGCGTACCGTTCGGTCTGATGGGTGCCTTCGTGTTTGCCTACCTTGGTTATCTCAATGAAATACCAGGTATGGATAATAACATTTACCTGCAGACGGGTGTCATCAACGGCCATCCTGATTACCGAGTTTGCCACGGAGCGCCGTGCTCAGGGCTTGAGCATTGTCGATGCTGCCTTCGAAGCTTGTAAGGAGCGTCTGCGCCCGATTCTGATGACGGTGGCCACGATGATCATCGGTATGATACCGCTCGTCATCGAGGGAGGTGCCGGTGCCAATGGTAACCGTGCCCTTGCTCTCGGCGTCATCGGCGGTATCTTCTTCATCATATTCCAGAAACTGCATGAGAAGTTCCAGGGTGCTCCGAAAATGAAAAGTGTTGAAGTAAAAACAGAGGAATAAGTCATGAAAAGAGTTAGTTATATCTTAGTTACTGCAGCCGTGAGTTTCCTGCTCACGGGCTGCGGTATATACAATAAGTACGAGCAAAAGAGCGATACACCAGCTGATGCCTTCGGCACCGACGCAAGCATTCAGGCGGCAACCAGCGATTCGACCATCGCCAGGATGTCATGGCGCGAGTTCTTCACCGACCCGCTGCTACAGGAGCTCATTGAGCGCGTACTGGCCAATAATACCGACCTCAACTCCGCACGCATTGCCGTCGAGAAGAGCCAGGCAGCGCTGAAGGCTGCCAAGCTGGCCTACCTGCCCTCACTGGCCTTTGCGCCTCAGGGCACGCTCTCCAGCTTCGACAACAGCGCTGCCGTGAAGACCTACAATCTTCCGCTGCAGCTATCGATGGATATCGACGTGTTCGGCTCGATCACCAACAAGAAGCGCGCAGCAAAAGCTGTGCTCCTTCAGGCTCAGATGCAAGAAGAGGCCGTTCGTTCGAACCTCGTTTCCATCACAGCTCAGCAGTACTTCTTGCTGCAGGTGCTCGACCGCCAGCTGGAAGTCCTCATGCAGACCGACAGTCTGTGGAACGAGTCTCTCCAGACCGAACAGGCGCTTTGGGAGAACGGCAAGGCCTATAGCACTGCCGTCAACCAGATGGAGGCATCCTATCTCAGCGTGAAGACGCAGATTGTCGACACCCGTCGCAACATCCGTTCCGTAGAGAATGCCATCTGCAAACTGATGGCTATCAGCCCGCAGCACATCAACCGCCAGAAGTGGGGCAGCTCCACGCTGCATCATGCCGAGGCAATGGGTGATGCCGATGAGCGTATGTTCAACACAAAGTATCTGAAGATTGGCGTACCAGCCCAGTTGCTGGAAAACCGTCCTGACATCCGCATGGCCAACCACGCCATGGAGGAGGCTTTCTACAATACAGCGGCAGCACGTTCGGCCTTCTATCCCAGCATCACGCTCAGCGGTAGTGCAGGATGGACCAACTCTGGTGGTGGTTTCGTCGTCGATCCTGGTAAGTTGCTGCTGAACGCTATGGCACAACTCACACAGCCCATCTTCGCACGCGGCAAGCTGATTGCCAACAAGAAGATAGCCATGCTCACCGAGGAGGATCTGCAGAAGAAGTATGTGCAGACCGTCATCAATGCCGGTAACGAGGTGAACGAGGCTATGGCCGACTGTATGGCTGCCCGCGAGAAGCATACCTACTTACAGCGTCAGGTGCAGGTGCTCCACGAAGCTTACACTGGCACCCACGAACTGATGGACAACGGTAAGGCCAGCTACCTGGAAGTGCTCAAGGCCCAAGAGTCGCTGCTCGACGCACAACTTGGTTCAGCCATGAACATGTACAATGCAGCCGAAGCCGTCATTGCGCTCTACATTGCCCTAGGAGGCGGCACAAATTAATTCTAAAAGAAATAAACTTAATTATCTAGAGAGGGTATGCCTATTATGACATACCCTCTCTAGATTTATGGCGTTTCAGTTAATCAATTAAAATAATATTTGGTAAATTTTGTCAAATCAAGTATTATGCCTACCTTTGCATCAATGATCTCAACTAGATGGCTCTCCAACGAAATAATCCCGCATCTACTTCGGCTTCAGACTATAGCGTAATCACAGCTTCACGGTCTTGGCGCCTACTCTTAGGACGTGGAGGGTGGCGGCGGTGAGGGGGAGAATGATCTCTGAGCCGTCGGAGGTGACTGTGCGCAGCAGAATACCTTTCAGATCATAGAGTTTTACCTGGGTGCCAACGGGAACACCTGAGAGGATCAGCCTGTCGCCGTCGCGCTGCCAAGTCCAGGAGGGCTTGGACAATGTATCGATGCCTGTGGACTTGCTCAGAATGGCATTGATGGCAAGATTGGTGCATTGGGGCATCAGGAGAGCGCATCGCTCACCGTCTATCTGCCGGGTATCGGTACCGCTGCTCGATTTGGTCACGATGGTCCATCCGTTGATTACCTGACCCTCTGGTGCCTGCCCCTCAAGGGTAATCGAACGATCAGCAAAGAATTTCCCGTTGAAGACACCTTTGGTCAAGGGGACGCCGTTGAACGTCACATCGAGCGCACTGGCATCCTCCAAGTCCTGATTGACCGTCATGGGGATAGGGGTGCCCAGATCGTACTGCTTACCAAGCTGCTTGTACATCTCATTGGTGCGCTTGCTGAGCCAATTGCGGGCATACCGCTGTTCGTCGTCGAAAATAGGCCACCAGGGATTGTCATAGACGACACTCCTGTGGCGCTTCCATTCATCCTTAATCATCGCATACATGGGATCCCAGATGGCTCTGACAGACTTCTCATTGAGGAAATCACCCATATAGATACTGAACCGATCGATGAACTCGCGCGCGAAATCGGTATCCTCCATCAACCTACGGAAAAGGCGGGTAGCATCCCAGGTAATGGAGAAATTGGCACCCTGATGCAGGCTATAGTCATCGGGATTATACCACTGGGCGATAATCTGATGGTCATAACCGCCAGAACCTCCTGCTCCGCCATTGGTGTAAAGCCCCAGGGTGTAGTCGAGATCCTTGGCTATCCAGCGCCACTTGCCTCCCTCGGCCCTTGGTCGCCACATCACATTGTTGTTGCCAGGATAGTCGAGGTTGTTGAAATAGAGGTTCATCGTCGTAATCCTGATATACTCCTCCCAATCCATGAGTTCGGCATACTCATCCAAGGTATGGCCATGCTCGTTGAAGAACGCGGTAAAGGCGTCGTAGTTTTCCTTCGTACCCTCCTTCAGTTCACCGTTTTCGATCAGGTCGATATCCTCCAGTCCATCGTAGTGGGTCAGGATATTGTTCTCGTTGGCACGCTCTCGGATGTTCAGCAGACACCAGTAGTTGCCATTGATATAGATAACGGCAGGTCGCCAGGCCTGCCAATCGATGTCGGCATGCTCAGCCATCGCCCGCTGACAGACGGCATCTCGCATATATGTGTAGTCGCGATCATTACCAGAATTGCGGAGCACAATGGATTTATAGTTCGTGAGTCCTGGACACTGGTCGGGGAAAAACTCATACTCCATATTCTTCTTGCCGAACCGTTTGTGGCAATAAATGCCCATCGACTTCCTGGCAGCTTCTCTAGACCAGGCACCAGTGATGCGCGTCTCACAAAGCTGATTCAGCTGTGAGGGTTCGCCCTCGGCGTCGAAGAGTTCGATGTTCAAGGGTCTGCGCCAGTCTACCTGCTGGTATTTCTCGTGACCGTAATTATTGGCAAAGATACCTATCTTCTTGTCGTTGAGGTAACTGTTGTCCGTCACAATGCTGATGACGGGAATCGTCATACTCCGATCGTGGAAGATATACGACTGCACTGTGCTTCTGGGAGACAGCCAGCCATTACAGAACAGTTTGGCACGAATGGAGGTGGACTTGGTGATGGGGATGTCGGCGGTACACTTGGCACTGCTGGCAGTAGGCTCGGAACCGTTTGTGGTGTAGCGGATCTCCGTACCCTCAGGGCTGCCTTCTGGCAATGAGAGTTGGAGATTGAAGGTCTTGTTGCCGTTGAAGACCTTACCTGGTTCGCTGAACACCGGTTCGCCCAGGATATGGTCATGATCACAGACCTCCCCGGTATTTGCACCCTCTGGCGTTGGTGTGAGCTGGTAACCCCACTCATTGCTGCCATCAGTCTTGCGGCCGTAAGCAATATTCGGAGCCGGCTGCTTTGGCAGATCCTCCACCTTGTCGACGATTGTCTGACCCTGAAAGAGATACAGGCTACCACCCTTTCCCGATTCCAATCGGAAATTGGTGTGCAGATTCTTGGCCACCTTATCGCAACATACAAGGGCATACTCACCTGGGCCTATCTGCTTGTTTGACAACTGCCACGCCTCGCCCGCCTTATCGCTCAAACCCAAGCGCCAGTCCTTCAGGTTTACGGCTGCAGTGCCTGTATTGTATAACTCCACCCAAGAATCGGGAAACTCATTGAGATCATCCATGATACAGTCAATATTCGACTGCATCAGCTCGTTGATCACCAACTGTGCATGAATCGCCTGACTACTGAGTAGCAAGGCGATAGAAAAGGTCCATTTCTTCATTTTGCCTGCAAAGTTACGAAAGTCGGGTGCAGCGAGACTACTTGATCTTCGACGTCATCGGACTGCGAACACCCTTATAACTCTTCAGATAGGCCTTGGCAGACCCGAAACTCAAGAACATGTCGAGGCGTACTGGTATATGGTTCTGGTCATCTGTCACATAGAAGCGGATGAGCTCATGACTCTGGTTGTTCTCCCATTCATAGAATGAGAACACGAGACAGCGGAACTTCTCCTTGGTGTCGCTCACCTTGAAGTTTTCCCTGCCACGGAACTCCAGCCACGAGTTGCTCAGAGAGCGTGCATCGCTGATAGGCATCCTGATTACATCGCCCTTCTTCATCTTCGAGGCATTGAAATTGCGAGCACGAAGGAAGATAGACATCATATCATAGATACAGTTCTTATAAGTACTGGTCTTCCAAAGATGTTCGGCATGCGACGTGATGCGATGCTTCTTCAACTGGCAGTTGCCGTTTGGATAACTGTACCATATCTCGTCGACGTAATAACTGCTGCCTTCGCGGGCTCCTTTCCTGAAATACAGCGGAGCGAGGTCTTGGTCGCAGTACGACAGCAGAGTATCTCGCATCATGAAATATTTGTCGAGCTTATCATTGCCACGTGTAATCAGATAAGACTTCCACGCATCCTTACCCTCGAACTTCGACATTTTGGTATCCATAGAGGCTGTGCCCACTTTCATCCAGATGAACTTCCAGTTGAAGTAGAGGTCATAGCTCAGCGACTCACCGGATTTGAAAGCTGTGTTCTCAATGCCACACTGGGCAGCGACCGGCATTGACAGCCCGCACAATACACAGAATATACAAAGTATTCGCTTCATCATTGCTTTTTGTCTAATTTAACTGTTTGGGTTTTACGATATTCTATTCCTAATTGTTTGGCTCGATCTGCATTGCGGTTCTTCAACTTCTTGGCAGCCTCTGACTTCTGCTTAACGATGGCCGAAGGCTTCTGCTGGTAAAGGGGCTTTGCCAACGCATTCCACTGCTGGGTGACATCCCATTTCTCCTTACACTCTATCTCACGAGGATAGAAATATACGGCCTCAGCCTGACGGTCAGCATCGTAGTCGCCAGTATCCCAGATGCCGTTGTCATTCGCATCCAACAGCGCACTGACGTAGTATTTGCCAGGATTGACGTAGTCGAAGTGGGCCTGACCGTTTGCTGCCACCACCTCCTTCAAGGTAGCACCAGAACCATTGAGCAGTTGTACCCTGACGGTCACGGTATCGGGGAATCCGCTGAGTTTCATCGTGAGAGAACTATAGGAATCGAGGCTCTTCACCTTGATACCCTGCTTATAGGGCTTTGAAGCAACGCCATAGATATCCACGAAGGCAGCAGAGTCGATTTCCAGACTATATTCTCTCTCAGGCTGCCAATCTGCCTTGATCCTGTATTTACGCATCATATTCGGCTCAGGCTCGAAGACGAATGGCGACTCATACCACACCGAGTCGATCATCGAATAGAGGTGGATGGCTGCCGAATCGCAATGCTGCAGGGGCGTAGGCACCTCGATCGTCACCAGTTTATCCGGATCCATAGACTGTGGTGCGTTATACGCCACCTTCAAGGGTGAGACAGGATAGATGGAGTCGTAAGCCTCGCCACGCTTTTTCTTCTTGTCCTGCTCCTTCTGCCACTTTTCCATCTCCTTGGCCTTCTCTTTCAGACGCTTCTCCAAGGGAGTCTTAGCAAGTACATCGAGGGTATCCGTCTGATTGACAAGGTTTCCCAATGTATCCGTCATGCGATAACTGACTTCCATTCGGAGCGTATCCTGATTGACTAGCATCGTGTCGCGCAGCCAATAGTGGATGGAGTCGAGCTTCTCGCCAGCCTCGATGACAAAGGCACTGTCAGAATTGAAGTTCAGGCCTTTGATAACAGGCAAGATTGAGTCGCCATAACTGAAAAACATGCTGAACTTCTCAGGATCCTTGCGCTCTGTCTTGATCAGATAGCGGTCTGTCTGTATCTGCGTAAAAGCCAGCAGCGTGATGTCATCGGGCAGGAAATGGGTATAGAGAACCTGCAGGAGAGCGTCGATATGAAGCGAGTCGCGCCATACGGTATCCACTCGGGTATCGGGTTTCCAGCTAGGTTCGAAAGTCTGATGGTTGAAAGCAATCATTTCACTCTTCTGCGTAAAACGGAAGTTACCGTCGAGATCCTTCAGTGCATAAGCCCGATAGGTGCCGGGAGCAATACCCTTGATGACGAAATGGCCCCGGCTGTCAGTACGAGATACACGCAGCATCGGCTTCGTCTTGAAGGCTGAGTCTGCCAGGTCATCGTAGAGACCCACCAGCAACCCCTTTACAGGCTCCAAATTGCTGGCCTCGAGTACGTAGCCTGATACTTCCAATGTGTCGATCTGATCGCCAGTGGAGAACGTGTAGGTATAGTTTCCCAGAGGATTTCCCTCATTATTGTCGATGATGGCATCGCTGAAATCGACGGTATAGGTCATATTGTCTTTCAGCGTATCCTGCAACTCTACTATAATCTTCTTTCCTGCTGCCTTAATCTCAGGAACCTCCAGTTGTGGGGGAGAGACAATCACCTTATTGGTAGCATCCTCAATTTTGATGAACTCATTGAAGAGGATGGTGACCTTCTTATTCTTCACATTCGTGGATTTGTCGGCAGGATTGCTGCCAATCACCACCGGAGGGTCATCATCAAACCAACCTCCGTCAGGATTCCCCATCCTGGCGCAGCCCACTATCACACAGGCCATACAGAAAATGTAGAAGAGTTTCTTCATTGGTTCAATTTTAGTAACTGTTCGATGATCTCCCGACTATTGCTCAGGCGAGGCACCTTATGCTGTCCACCAAGTTTCCCGTGCATCTTCAGCCATTCGTTGAAGAGGTTATGATGAGCCTCGATGATTTCCAGATGCTGGAGCGTGATGTTCTTATAGCGCTTAGCCTCGTAATCGCTGTTGATCTCCTGCAAACGCTTATCGAGCAATGAGGCAAACTGCTGAAGGTCATCAGGACGCTTCGAGAACTCGATGAGCCACTGGTGGCGGCATTTCGCATTCTCGTCCATGAACACTGGTGCAGCCGTATATTCAAGCACCTCGGCTCCTGTCTGTTGGCAGGCATAGGCCAGACCTTGTTCTGCATTGTCGACTATCAGTTCTTCGCCAAAGGCATTGATGAAATGCTTCGTGCGTCCGCTGATGATGAACTTATATGGATTAGTCGATGTGAACTGAACCGTGTCACCCAGCATATATCGCCAAAGGCCACAGGAAGTGGAAATTACCATCGCATAGTTCTTGCCTTTCTCAACACCCCAGAGGGGCACTACCGTGGGATTGTCCTTTCCAAACTCATCCATAGGAATGAATTCATAGAACACCCCATAGTCGAGCATCAGCAGCATCGACTTGTCATCAGGATCATCCTGAATGCCGAAAAAGCCTTCGCTGGCATTATAGGTCTCCTCATAATGCATATTGGGAGAGGTGATCAGACGTTTGTATTGTTCCCTGTAAGGTGTGAAGGCCACGCCACCATGGAAGAACACCTCGATATTAGGCCATACCTCTTCCAAATGGGTCTTTCCCGAGAGATCCATCACACAGGTGAGCACAGAGAGCATCCAAGAGGGTACACCAGAGAGGTTTGTCACATTCTTGTGCATGGCCTCCTCGGCAATGCGCTCACGCTTTACTTCGAAATCAGAAAGCAGGGCCGTCTCCTTGCTAGGTACGCGGACCAGATTCACCAAAGGATTGATGTTCTCAATGAGAATCGCACTGAGATCACCTACCAGCGAGTCCTTCAGATTATAGTTGGAGGCATGACTGCCACCCAGGATCAGACCCTTGCCATCAAACATCCGCGACTTGGGATTGTTCCTGAGATAGATAGCTACCGAGTCGCGACCTCCCGCATAGTGGATCTTATGAAGACCCTCCTCACTGACAGGGATGAACTTCGACTTATCGTTTGTCGTACCAGACGACTTGGCATACCATTTCACACGTCCAGGCCAGAGGATATCCGCCTCTCCCTGTCTCATCCTGTCGATGTCGCCTTTCAGCTCTTCATAGGTATTGACAGGTATATGTGCGACAAAGTCATCATAACCTTTCACAGCTGAAAAGGCATGGTTGCGGCCATATTCGGTATCCTTGGCTTTCTCTATCAAGTGGTTGAGCACTGCCTGCTGCAATGCCCTACCCCCATTCTGATGCTTTTCCAAAGCAATCTGACGGGGTATAAACAGTTTTCCTACAATCTGAGTCAGACTCATCTCTTCGCTCAATATTATAATATTGTCTGCAAAATTAGCCTAAACTTTCGTAACGGGGGAATAATTTACGTTTTTTTGTATATTATTACCTTTATTCTTCAGCAAAGGCGGCAGCCTCAGCTTCAGCAATAATCTCCTCGCGCGATTTCTCCTTCGGCTTGGCAGAAATGTCAGAGAGATCAAATTCGGCCTCTGCTGATTCTACATATTCAGACGATAGGGCTGCCGCAGGTTCTTCCTGATGGTCCTGAACGATGATGAAATTCTGTTCCTGTTCTGTATCAGGAACGGCCATCGCAGGCGTTTCTTCCATCTTCGTACGCTCGGTCTTGGCAGCGAAGATGGCATCCACGAACTGGGGCTCCCGCTTCAGGCGCTGCAAGGTATCCTTGGAAGCCTCCTGTTGGGCCTCCTTCTTGGAGAAGCCTTTACCCTGTTCACCCGCAATACCTTCGAGTATGACCTGGAAGCTGAAGTAAGGATTACCGTTTTCATCCTTATTCTGCTTCAACATCCTATACTCCATCTTCACACGGTTCTTCTGTGACCACTCCAACAGCTTCGACTTGAAGTTAACCTCCTTGAAGGCTACCTTGTCAAGATCAACATATTTGCCCAGAACACGCTTTTCAAAGAACTCCAGACAGGCATCGTAGCCGCGATCCAGATAGATAGCACCTACAAGAGCCTCGAAGGCGTTACCCTCGACATAACTATTGTGAGAGGTGCTGTGGCTTGCAGAAAGCAGCAGACTCCCCAGTCTCATCTCATTAGCTATCTTACCCAGTGTCTCTCTCGATACGAGCTTCGAACGTGTGTTCGTCAGGAATCCCTCGCGCTTTCCATCATAGTGGCGATAGACGATATAACCCACCGTAGCATCGAGTATGGCATCACCTAGGAACTCCAGTCGCTCATTGTTCAGCGGCTTGCCCTTTTCGTTGCGCTTGCGGATGCTCTTATGCATCAGCGCCTGTTTGTAATACTCGATGTTATGGGGATAGAATCCCAGAATGTCGTAAAGAGAAGAAAAAAGCTCCTTCTCCTTGCGGAAAGGGAGCTTTATCCTATCAATAATTGTGCTAAGCTTCATGCTTACTTATCCATAAATTTCTTGAATACCACACAAGCATTATGACCACCAAAGCCGAAAGTGTTGCTGAGACCAGCACGCACCTGACGCTTCTGAGCCTTGTTGAATGTGAAATTCAGGTTGTAGTCAATCTCAGGATCATTATCGCCTTCCTCATGGTTGATGGTGGGAGGAACGATATCGTTCTGCACAGCCAGTACAGTAACCATTGCCTCGACAGCACCAGCGGCACCCAGCAAATGGCCTGTCATAGACTTCGTAG
Source organism: uncultured Prevotella sp. (assembly GCA_900314995.1). Taxonomy (GTDB): domain Bacteria; phylum Bacteroidota; class Bacteroidia; order Bacteroidales; family Bacteroidaceae; genus Prevotella. Next base: position 64,851 of record OMXK01000008.1, on the reverse strand, counting down.
AAGAAATGTTCAGCTTGTAGGCAGCCTCACCGAATACCTCCTTGATGGCCTTAGCCTCAGAGATATCACCAACGTGAGTAGAAGTGCCATGAACATTGATATAGTCAATATCTTCAGGCTTCAGTCCAGCATCTTCAAGTGCGTTCTCCATCACGAGCTTGGCACCAAGACCCTCTGGATGAGAAGCGGTGATATGATAAGCATCGGCACTCATACCAGCACCGACCATCTCTGCATAGATCTTTGCACCACGGGCCTTTGCATGCTCAAGTTCCTCAAGAATCATACAGCCTGCACCTTCACCCATAATGAATCCATCACGGCTGGCACTAAACGGACGGCTAGCCTTCTCGGGCTCATCGTTACGAGTAGAGAGCGCCTTCATGGCATTGAATCCGCCAACACCCGTCTCGCAGATAGCAGCCTCAGCACCACCGGCTACGATGGCGTTAGCCTTTCCCAGACGAATCAGGTTGAATGCATCAGCCAATGCGTTAGAAGAAGAAGCACAAGCAGACGCCGTGATATAGTTGGGGCCATGGAAGCCATACATGATAGAAATCTGTCCGGCAGCGATGTCGGCAATCATCTTCGGAATGAAGAAAGGATTGAACTTAGGACCATTCTCACGGTTGACACCATAGTAAGTGACTTCTTCCTCGAAAGTCTTGATACCACCGATACCTACACCATAGACCACACCAATGCGGTTCTTGTCTTCTGTCTCCAGATCCATACCGCTGTCCTCAACAGCCTGCTTGGCTGCGATGATGGCAAGCTGTGTATAGCGATCCATCTTGCGGGCTTCCTTACGATCGATATAGGCATTGATATCCAGATTCTTTACCTCGCAAGCAAACTGAGTCTTAAATTTTGCAGGGTCAAAAAGTGTAATAGGTGCTGCGCCGCTTACTCCGTTAATAAGGTTTTTCCAAGATTCCTCAGGAGAATTGCCAACTGGCGTCACTGCGCCAAGACCTGTTACAACAACTCTTTTTAATTCCATAAGCTAAAAAAAAAGCATAGGTTGCCCCTGAAAGGAACAACCTATACACATTACTTTATTTATTTTGCGTTCTCCTCGATGTAAGCGATAGCGTCGCCGACGGTACCAATCTTCTCAGCCTTATCATCGGGAATAGAAATACCAAACTCCTTCTCGAATTCCATAATCAGCTCTACGGTATCCAGTGAATCTGCGCCCAGATCATTTGTGAAGCTGGCCTCAGCCTTTACTTCTGCTTCATCAACACCGAGTTTGTCTACGATAATAGCCTTTACTTTGCTTTCAATTTCTGACATAATTGTAATACTTTAATTTGTTAATAATGATTTTGCTATCTTGAAAAATTACAGCATTTTGCTGAAATCGGGTGCAAAGTAACACATTTTCTTTCACTTACGCAAACTTTTTTAGGAAAAACTTACCTTTGTTTGCACAAAAAGGGTATAAGTGTGCATAAAAAAGTGCTTTTTGTGTGCGTTACCAACAACAAAAATGCAAAATTAGATGAAAATATGAAGAATTAGTTGGCTATTTGAAAAACTTTCTGTAGTTTTGCGGAATAAAACTAAAAATATGTCATTTACAGAACAAGCAAATCAGATTTTCAAGCGGGTTATCGAAGACTACCATCTCACTGATGACGTCAATACCCCGATTCACAATCCGTATGTTAAAGACAGTATTGAATATAGTCTCTATCTAAAATGCTGGATTGACACCGTACAGTGGCATTATGAGGATATCATCCGTGATCCGCACATCGATCCTCTGGAGGGTTTGGCCCTTAAACGGAAGATTGACCGTAGTAATCAGGACCGTACTGATCTCGTGGAGGAAATAGATTCTTATTTCCGTACGCAGTACAGTCATGTCAAGCCATTGCCGGATGCAAGACTGAATACCGAGAGTCCAGCCTGGGCTGTGGATCGCCTGAGTATTCTTGCCTTGAAGATCTATCATATGCAGGAACAGGTAGATCGCAAGGATGCTGAACCAGCACATATCCAGAAATGTCAGGCTAAACTGAATGTTCTCCTGGAGCAGCAGAAAGACCTCTCATTGGCTATAGACCAATTACTGGAAGACATCGAAGCCGGACGAAAATATATGAAGGTGTATCGTCAGATGAAGATGTATAACGATCCTGAGACGAACCCCATACTCTATAAAAAGTAAAAATAAAATAAGGTGAGGAAGGAGCATATACTTGTCATCCGTTTTTCGGCACTAGGCGACGTGGCTATGGTAGTACCTGTGGTATGGGCGCTGGCAAACCAGTATCCTGATATCCGTATCACGGTATTAAGTAAAGGATTCGCACGTACCTTATTTGAGGATCTGGCTCCCAACGTCAATTTCATGGAGGCAGATCTGAATAAGGAATATCATGGTGTCAGAGGACTGAATGCCCTTTACCGCCGACTGGTGGCCAAGCAGTTTACGAAAGTAGCAGATCTGCATAACGTGCTCCGTTCCGACTATCTCAGAATGCGCTTCAATCTGGGAAGGTATCGTGTGGAGCATATCAAGAAACATCGCAAACAGCGTAAGGGCTTGATTTCCTTAAAGAACAAGAAGAGACAACAACTGCCATCCTCTTTCGAGAACTATGCCGAAGTATTCGAGCGTCTGGGCTATCCTGTAGATATCAGCCAATTCCATTCCATCTTTCCTAAAGAAGGCGGTAATCTGAATCTGTTGCCTGCCATCATCGGACCTAAGAAGAACTTTGAGCAATGGATAGGCATTGCCCCCTTTGCGGCTCATGAAGGAAAGGTATATCCTCCTAAACTGATGGAACAAGTGATATCACAACTTATTGAGAAATATCCGAAAGCCAGACTATTCTTATTTGGAAAAGGCGAACAGGAGAGTAACTATTTCAAGATATGGTGTGAAAAGTATCCCCAGTGTGTGAATGTCAGCAGACATTGTGAGGCGATGTTCCAAGACCTGATCCTGATGAGTCATCTCGATGTGATGCTTTCGATGGATTCAGCGAATATGCACTTGGCATCACTCACAGCCACTCCTGTAGTCAGTGTCTGGGGTGCCACCCATCCTATGGCTGGTTTCCTGGGTTATAACCAGAATAAAGACAATGTCATTCAAATAGATCTTGACTGTCGCCCATGCAGCATCTTCGGCAATAAGCCTTGCCAGCGTGGTGACTATGCATGCTTACAGAACATTCCGCCAGAGCGGATTGTTGAGAGAATAACATCCATTATTAATAACTAAACACTTTACAATTATGAAGTACATTTGTGATGTTTGCGGTTATGTCTATGACCCCGCAGCAGGTGATCCCGACAATGGTATCGAGCCAGGAACAGCCTTTGAGGATATTCCCGATGACTGGGTATGCCCCATCTGTGGTGTAGGCAAGGAAGATTTCAAGCCTGAGTAATAATAAATAAGGTGGCAAGTCTCTGCCACCTTATTTATTTATAATAGTCTGAGCAAAGTGCCAGATGACAATGCCAGCAGTTACGGAGACATTCATCGAGTGTTTGGTACCATATTGAGGAATTTCCAGACAGCCGTCAGAAGCATCGACCACCTCCTGATGCACACCCTTTACCTCATTGCCAAAGATGACAGCATACCTATTATTATATATAGGTGTAAAATCTTGTAGCATCGTCGAGCCATGAGCCTGTTCGATGGAATATACTTCATAGCCATCTTTCTTCAGAGACTCAAGCGCCTCAACGGCCGTCTTGAAATAGACCCATTTCACACTATCCTCTGCACCCAAGGCTGTCTTATGAATCTCAGCACTGGGAGGAACGGAGGTTATACCACACAAATAAACTGCCTCGATACGGAAAGCATCACCTGTACGAAACACACTACCCACATTATGCATGGATCTCACATCGTCGAGTACTACTATCAACGGTAGTTTTTCTGCCTGTTTGAACTCATCAACAGACAGACGATTCATTTCTATCGTACGCAATTTCTTCATACTGGATGCAAAGGTACAAATAATTGTGGAAAACCTGTTGATAACTGTGTGGAAAACTATGTGGATAACCAACAATTTACCATTCCAGACCATTAAGGAGTGGATATCCACAGGTTTATTCACTTATTATTTTAAAGTTTTCCACTGTTTTTTGCTGAAAAAAGATATAAACTTATTAAATTTGCACCGAAAATAGAAATTGTGGATAAACTGCCTTACTGGTTCATTATCAGAAAGTAAGAATTCACAGTAGGTGTTAATAGCCAGAATTCCCATGTGGATAAACTTTCTGCCAAGAAATACGATCAGAAGTTATCAAGATATTCACGGCCTATCATACTACTTATTCTATTTTTTAAAGAAAAAATAAAAAGAAAATAAAAAAATAATATGGTGTTGACAACTAATGAACTGAAAACTGAGATTCGTAAGATGTGTAAGGAGAAAGATGCTATTATCCTGGCTCACTATTATACGATAGGTGATATACAGGACATAGCAGATTTTGTAGGTGATTCATTGGCTCTGGCTCGCAAGGCTGCAGAGACCGATGCCAAAATAATGGTGATGTGTGGTGTGCATTTCATGGCAGAAACCTGTAAACTGCTATCTCCAAACAAAATGGTGTTATGTCCGGATCTGGAAGCTAGCTGTTCTTTGGCAGATTCTTGTAAGGCTGAAGACCTGAAGAAGTTCAAGGATGAGCATCCTGGCTATCAGGTTATCAGTTATGTGAATACCACCGCAGCCGTGAAGGCATTGACAGATGTGGTAGTAACCAGTGGCAATGCCAAGAAAGTCGTGGATCAGTTGCCAAAGGATGCCAAGTTGATCTTTGGTCCTGATTATAATCTTGGTAATTATATCAATGAGGTAACAGGTCGCAAGATGTTGCTTTGGAATGGTGGTTGTCATGTGCATGAGCGTTTCTCTGTCACTCAGATCATCAAACTGAAAGAGAAGTATCCTGATGCTGTCGTGATGGCTCATCTGGAGTGTAAGGCTCCTGTTTTGGCTGCAGCTGACGTGAAGGGTTCAACTGCTACGATGCTGAACTATGCGCAGCAGAGTGACAAGAAGCAGTTTATCGTAGCCACAGAGGCCGGTATTCTCCACGAGATGCAGCGAACTTGTCCTGACAAGGAGTTTATACCTGTACCTCCTGAAATCAGCGAGAGTGGGCTGGAATGCAGTTGTAACGAGTGTCAGTATATGAAGATGAATACACTCGAGAAAGTTTATAATTGCTTGAAGAACGAGAATCCTCAGATTGAGATTGATCCCAAGATAGCTAAAGATGCTGTGAAACCTATAGAGAGAATGCTGGAGTTGAGTTAATCAACTCCAGTTTTCTTTAATTGACGATAGCAATCTTACAGACTGTACCACTATTGCCATCGCTGGTAGCAGTCACCACCATATAGATGCCAGAGGCTACTCTCCTACCCTTCTTGTCGCAACCATCCCAGGTAAACATACCACCATTGCTACGACCTTCTGCTATCAAGGCACCATTCGAAGCTGTTATCTTCACATCAGCATCGTAACTGAGTCCTGTTACGGTAATCAAGCCCGTATAGTCTGGTGTCACAGGATTAGGATAAGCCCAAACATTATCTTTCGACATATCTTCCGAAGGTGTCGTGGCATCACTCTGATAAGAGCAGAGTCCGTTGTCTGACAGGAAGAATACTTCCCCGCTGGTATGATTGATGGAAATGTAGGAGATATTATTATTGAGAAGTTTGGAGTTGCTGGTGGTGAAATTGTATATCTGCTGCATGTTGTCGGCACTTACAAGAAAAGCACCTGCACCATTCGTACCAAACCACTTGCGATTACCGCCGTCAATGGCGATACAGCTGATATTGACATTGCTGAGCAGATAGTCAGCATAGTCTGTACCATCGTTTCTGGGTACCTTAATCTGCTGGAAGGTTACGCTGCCCTCTCCCACTTCACTCTTCTGTATCATAAACGGTCCCAAGTCTGTGCCTACCCAGATATTGCCCTCTTTATCCTCACAGGCAGTATATACCCAGTTTACGCTGTATTTGATACCATCCTGATTGGTGAAGTTGTTGTATTTCAGAGCAGCGTCATTCTCCATATCGAAACAGAATACGGCAGGATCGAACCAGTTGTTATTGACAAACCAGAGCAAGCCTCTGCTATCGATGAACATGCTGCGGAATGACGGAAAACTGATACCACTCTCATCAGCCAATACCTTATTATGGTGGTCTGTCCATTTACCTGCTGTATCAAGTTCAAACAGACTGACGCCTTTTGCTTGACTATTCAATATCCAGAGATGACCTTTCGTATCAAACTTGATTGCATGAACGAGCACATATTTGTTACCAAGTTCTTTGCCTCTGTCACTAGCACCTTTCAGAGGACTGTTGTCTCTATTATAGAACTTCACCAGTTTGCCGTCTCTGAATTCATAGAGTCCGCATCTTCCGCCAACAAACACATGATGTTCATCTGCAGGATCATAGTCTATGCAGTTAATATCCTCATAAGCATAACCGGTCTTTTGGTTTATCTCTTCTTCATAGAGTGTCCAGTCGTTACCATCAAACTCCTGAATGATTCCACGGCGATGGGGATCAGGCATTCCTGAGAGGAAATAGCCTCCAGTCGTATAGAGCCGTCCATTGGCAAACTTAGACTCATAGAAGTGGTTATAGGCAGGTCCTCCAGGATTCAGCGTTGAAACTATCGAGATATACTTGTCATAGTCGGCTGTACTCTTTTCCGGGAGGCTTGTGGGATAATCAGGATTATCAGGGGTGTAGGTCTCTGTGATTTCTGCCCTTTGCATATTCAGCTTGATGATGGCAAAGCCAGTAATGAGATAGGCGTAGATGCCATCGATCCTCACGTCTGTCACCGTCTTGTCTTCTGTCATCGACTTAGTGTATAAGGCAGAGATATTGATGACGTCTCCGTCTTTTTCTACCAAGTCGATGTTAGAATTCTGATAGACGGCAATGAGTCGCTGAGCCTGTTTGCTCCAGGCAATATGGGTGATATAGGTATCATTGAGCCCATTCGTCTTATCATAGGTATAGATACTCTGATCGTTCAGATTATACTGATAGAGTCCGTTGGAGGCTTGTACGAAGAGTTCATCGTCGGCAGCGCAGATATCCTGCACCGTATGATACGACAGATGATTCTTCCAGGTGCCTACTTGGGCAGAAGCCTTGAGGCCTAGGAGCAAAGACAGTATAATCAGCGTTTTCTTCATTTCCCTAAGAGATAATTGGCGAGTTTCTGGACTGCTCTGGCGCGATGGCTGATATGGTTCTTGATATCCATACCCAGTTCGGCAAAGGTCTGGTCGTAGCCGTCGGGCTGGAAAATAGGATCATAGCCGAAGCCCTCTCCGCCTCTGCGCTCCCGGATAATCTCACCCTCGACGATACCTTCGAACTGATGGACTTCCTTGATAGCGGTACAACCACACTCGCAGATGTTCCTTTTCTGTATTAACGCTATAACCGTACGAAATCTTGCCTTACGATTGTTATTTTCTCCTAATTCCTTCAGCAGTCGGGCCATATTGGCTTCAGAATCATGGCTGGCGGAACTGTCGTTGGCCATACTGGCATATCTGGCACTATAGATGCCAGGAGCGCCATTCAGTGCATCAACCTCGAGCCCTGTATCATCGGCAAAGCAATCGATATGATAGTGGTCGTAGACATACTGCGCCTTCTGCAGGGCATTCTCTTCAAGTGTCGTGCCTGTCTCGGGGATATCCACATCGCAGCCTATATCCTTCAGCGAGAGCACTTCGATGCTCTCTCCGAGGATACTGCGTATCTCTGAGAGCTTATGCTGGTTGTTCGTTGCGAATACGATTTTCATCTATTTTCTTTTGTTCTTTAATCTTTACCCTCATTTCCTCGAAACCTTCGCCATAGACACCGATGACACTCGACTGCGAAACGAAGGCATGGGGATCTATCATCTTGATAAGACGGAAGATATAGGTACTCTCGTTCTTTCTGGCAAGGATACACAGCACCTTCATATCCTGACCTGTATACCAACCATGACCGTCGAGAATCGTTACGCCATGATCCATCTCCGTACCTATGGCATTGGCTATCTCCTGCCATTTCTTCGTGAATATCAGGAACTGCACAGACTGGCGGCGGGCATTCATCACGTAGTCGAGCACATAGTTCTCCATCGCCATCACACAAAAGCCGAACATCACTTTATGGGCTCGCTCCAGATAGGTGCCGAACTGTGGGAAGAACATACAGGAGCCGATGATACAGAAATCGACAGCTATCAACACATTGCCTAATGTGACGTTAGGATGGTACTTATTCACAGAAGCTGCGATGATATCAGTACCGCCCGTAGAACCATTGTTCATGAATACCGTTGCCAATGAGATACCTGACAGCACACAGCCGATAATCATCGACATGAAGTCCTGACCCTCGCCCATCAGTTTGAAGGGCAGTCCGTTCTCCTGCTTCGGGATAATCTCCTGGGCAAACATCAGCATGAAGTAGAGGGTGAAGATGGCGAAGATCGTCTTCATCAGGAACTTCACGCCTAATATCTTCAAGGCCACTAACAGCAGGATGCCGTTGATGATGATATAGGTATTCTCCAGATGGAATCCCGTGGCGTAATAGATGATAGCCGAAAGACCAGTCACGCCTCCTGCCACTATCTGATAAGGCATCAGAAAGACAGTGAAGGCGATGGTAAAGAGCATAAGACCAAGGGCTATGAATAGATAGTCCTTGGCTTCGTCCAGAATGTATTTGTGATTAATCGTCATTTATTATTTCTTCAGTACAATGTTCACCATACGTTTAGGGACGATGATAACCTTTGCTACCTGGCAACCTTCGAGATATTTAGCTGAGCGCTCATCAGCGAGTACAGCCTCTTCGATGGTCTTGTTGTCGGCATCAGCGGCAAACTCCATCTCGAAGCGGGCCTTACCGTTGAAGGCGATACCCAGCTTCACCTTGCTCTCTACGAGATACTCCTCATTCCATGTAGGCCACTGGGAATCGCAGACACTACCCTGCTCGCCCAGCATCTCCCAGAGCTCTTCAGCGATGTGAGGCGCAAATGGTGCGATGAGGATCACAAGCGTCTTCAGCATTTCCTTGTTCTTGCACTTCTGCTGCGAGAGTTCGTTCACGCAGATCATGAAGGCAGAGATAGAAGTGTTGTAGCTGAAGGTCTCGATATCCTGAGATACCTTCTTGATGAGCTTGTGGACGCTCTTCAGATTGTCTGCCGTAGTCTCACCCTCGAAGCCGTTCTGATAGAGGTTCCAGAACTTGCGGAGGAAGCGGTGGCAACCGTCGATACCGTTGGTATCCCAAGGCTTCGACTGCTCTACAGGACCCAGGAACATCTCATAAAGACGGAGTGTATCAGCACCATACTTCTCTACAATCATATCCGGATTGACCACGTTGAACATCGATTTCGACATCTTCTCGATAGCCCAGCCACACTTATACTGGCCATTCTCAAGGATGAACTCAGCATTCTCATACTCAGGGCGCCAAGCCTTGAAGGCATCGATGTCGAGGATATCAGCAGAGACGATGTTCACATCTACATGGATAGGTGTCGTGGTGTACTTGTCCTTCAGACCGAAGCTGACGAACTTACCCTTGTCTGCTCCCTCGTCCTCGATACGGTACACGAAATTAGAGCGACCCTGAATCATACCCTGATTCACAAGTTTCTTGAAGGGCTCGTCCTCGCAAGAGTAGCCAGAATCATAGAGGAACTTATTCCAGAAACGAGAGTAGATCAGGTGACCAGTAGCGTGCTCAGTACCTCCGACATAGAGGTCTACATTGCGCCAGTACTCATCAGCTTCACGGCTTACGAGGGCCTTCTCGTTCTTGGGATCCATATAGCGGAGATAGTAGGCTGAACTTCCTGCAAAACCAGGCATCGTGTTCAGCTCCAAGGGGAAGACGGTCTTATTGTCAATCTCATCCTTCGAGACTACCTTATCAAACTTGGTATCCCAAGCCCACATCTTAGCACGACCCAATGGGGGCTCGCCAGTCTCCGTAGGCTTGTACTCATCGATCTCAGGAAGCTCCAGCGGCAGGCACTCCTTCGGAATCATGTAAGGCATATTGTCCTTGTAGTAGACAGGGAACGGCTCGCCCCAATAGCGCTGGCGGGAGAAGATGGCATCGCGAAGACGATAGTTCACCTTCACACGACCCAGGCCCTGCTCAGTCACGAATTTCTTCGTGGCAGCGATGGCCTCCTTGACAGTCAAGCCATTGAGGCTGAACTTGCTGCTAGCAGAGTTACACATGATACCTTCCTTGGCATCGTAGCTCTCCTCGCTGACATCAGCACCCTCAATCAGAGGGATAATCGGCAGATTGAAGTGCTTGGCGAAGGCATAGTCGCGAGAGTCGTGGGCAGGTACGGCCATGATGGCACCAGTACCATAGCCAGCCAATACGTATTCAGCAATCCAGATGGGAATCTTCTCGTCTGTAAACGGATTGATGGCATAAGAACCAGAGAACACGCCCGTCACCTTATGATCCATCTGACGGTCACGCTCTGTGCGCTTCTTCACATAGTCGAGGTATTTCTCTACTTCTTCTTTCTGCTCAGGTGTGGTGAGTTCAGCCACGAGGTCACTCTCAGGAGCCAGCACCATAAAGGTGACACCAAACATCGTATCGGCTCGTGTGGTGAAGATCGTGAAATGCTTGTCTGAATCTGCGACCTTGAACTCTACCTCAGTACCCTCAGAGCGGCCAATCCAGTTTCTCTGGGTCTCCTTCAGCGAGTCTGTCCAATCGATTTCCTCCAGGCCATCAAGCAAACGCTGGGCGTAAGCAGATACTCTGAGGCACCATTGGCGCATCTTCTTCTGCACCACAGGATAGCCGCCACGAACGCTGACACCATCTACGACCTCGTCGTTGGCAAGCACAGTACCCAGCTTCGGACACCAGTTCACCATCGTGTCTGCCAGATAGGCAATACGATAGTTCATCAGCACCTCCTGCTTCTTTTTCTCTGTGAAGCCAGCCCAGTCAGAAGCCGTGAAGTGGAGCTCTTCCGTTCCGAGGGCATTACAGTTCTCAGTACCCATCAGCTCGAAGTGCTCAATCAGTTTGATAGTAGGCTGAGCCTTATGGGATGCTGTGCTGAAGTAGCTCTTGAACATGCGCTGGAAGGCCCATTGAGTCCACTTGTAGTAGATAGGATCGCAAGTGCGGACCTCGCGCTCCCAGTCGAATGAGAAGCCGATCTTATCGAGCTGCGAGCGATAACGGTCGATGTTCTCGAAGGTCGTCTTCTCTGGGTGCTGACCTGTCTGGATGGCATACTGCTCAGCGGGCAGTCCGTAGGCATCGTAGCCCATCGGGTTCAGCACGTTGAAGCCCTGCTGGCGCTTGTAGCGGGCATAGATATCCGAGGCGATATAGCCAAGAGGATGACCCACGTGCAAGCCTGCTCCGCTGGGGTAAGGGAACATATTGAGCACATAGAACTTCTTCTTGTTCTTGTCCTCCACCACGCGATAGGTTCCATTCTCCACCCATCGCTTCTGCCATTTCTGTTCGATTTCTCTGAAATTGTAATCCATGATGTGTATCTTTGTTGTTTTATTGTTATTTCCCAAATATGGCTGCAAAGATACGAATAAATTCTGAATATTCAACGGTTTTGGCCATATTTTACGTTTATACGTAAAAGATTGCCTGCCAAAAGGGTGCTAGTGATGTAACAAAATCGCGTCAGCTGAATTTGATATAGGCATACAACAATAATAGGAGGTATCCTACAACGATAAGGAATACGATTAAGAAGAAGAAGGGAACCAAGGCCACAATCATCCTCCAGATAGTGTTCAAGTAACTGAAGCCCGACAGCTGCTTGATGGCGATGACGGCCAGTATTAAGGTCGATATAGAGAAGATGATTTCTGCCTTCAAACTTAAACACAGAAATTCGGGAATGAGGCTATAGATGGTAAACATATTGCTGATATAGACCATTGCCACGAAGCACTCAGAAAGGCGTAAGTCGGGTATAGCTGGGCTGTGTCGAATCAACAGCCAAAGGGGCCAGGAGAAAAGCAACACGAGAATGAGTTCTACGAATGACATGTGATTATCGCACCATTTATCGATTTCATTTCCTATTCGCTTCGCTTCTTTTTTCATCCGTTCGAACATCCGTTTGCCCTCACTAACCGTAAGATCCTCCTTTTTCTCTTCCTTTACTGAGAGTTTCTTGTCAGCCTTTTCTTCAGCCTTTTTCTCTTGCGTCTTGGCCTGATCATCTTTTGTTGAAATCGTATTTGAGACTTCTTTAGCGATTACGTGGGCCTCCTCCTCATTTTGCTTCATGCGGTTGATGCCCTTGATGTTCAGGCCTGTTTCTACCAGAATCGAAAGGGTGAAAAGCAGGAAGAACATCTTGAAGGGTGGGAAGTAGGCCATCTGCATGCCTCTGAGATAGTCGCGGATCATGTAGCCAGGACGCAACAGAAGGTCGCGGATGCTGCGGAACATGCCGCGATTGCCTACGCCCCAGACATCCAGAAACAGCAGGAAGGCTTTCTTGAAGGAATAGCGGCCGATTCTGGCAGACTGTCCGCAACGGGGGCAGTAGTTGCCCTCGAAATGCGTGCCGCAGGTAGCACACTCGTGCTCTTCCTCTGAAAGTGGCGCCACCTGATGAGGCTGATGCTGCCATTCCTTGAATTGTCTGTATTTCTCTTTCTGTCTGATCATTGCGTCTGCAAAGTTACGAATTCGCGGGCAGAATACCAAAAGTTTCCATAGAAAATAAATCAATCCTGATGATTATAATAACGAATAATAATTTATAAATCATCGCTCAAAACTCGCGCCGAATTCATCAACAGCCAGCAGACTTCCAAATACGCCAGTTTTGCCCGATTACATAAGCCGTTGAATGATAATCACTTACAGAATACGACCTTCAAAAAACCTTCTGAAAACTCTCAAAAACGCCCCAAAAACCCTCGATTTTGAGCCCACTTTTCACCAAATCACCCGTAATGTAACCACCCTTCACCCGTAAGCAAACCCCTACTCACCTACCGACAAACTCCCCCTCGCCTCCTTTCACCCTCCAAATCCCCCTCTTCGAGCCTCACATTTTCCCTAGATGCTCTCATCCGAAAGATGTATTTTTAGGCAATAATACTTTACATTAAAATTCATTTCTGCTCATGAAGTGCGCAAAGTTTCTTGTTAAGGCAAGTGCTTTGCGATTACCAGACTCCTCTGGGGCGCGATGGTTCCAGACCCCTCTGCGCCCCTGATATTTTCTGCTCTGACGCCATCTTTTATTTAAAATGAATTATTTTTTTTGAATAATTCTTTGAGAATAATGATACTTTTTGTATCTTTGCGGCGAACTTACAAACAAAAGATAGATTATGAACATCAATCCCTTCATCGTCTCAGGCAAAATTCCTGCAGAACTTTATTGTGATCGCAATCAAGAAACTGCCAACTTGCTGAAGTTTCTTCAAAGTCAGGAAAACGTGGTACTGATGTCTCAACGTCGTATGGGCAAAACTAAACTCGTTGAGCATTGTAGTGAGGCTAATGAGTTGGACAAGCAATATATCCTGATGTATGCAGATATACTGCATACTACATCGTTGCGAGAATTCATACAATTGTTGGGAGGTGTCGTTTTTGATAGTGTTGCCCGTCGAAGTGCAAAGATGATGAAGTTGTTTACAGCAACTGTAAAGTCCCTGAGAGGCAGTTTTGGCTATGATCCTATACTAAATACACCTACTTTTGATATCCGTCTAGGTGACATTACTGCACCAGAATATACGCTTAAGGAGATATTCGAATGTATAGAGAAAGCAGATCGGCGATGCATCATTGTCATTGACGAGTTTCAGCAGGTGACAAAATATTCAGAAAAGAATGTCGAGGCTTTGTTGCGCTCGCATATTCAGAATGTATCGAATGCAAACTTTGTTTTTGCAGGTAGTCAACGTCGACTGATGGAGGAGATGTTTTTCTCTGAAAGCCGGCCTTTTTATATGAATGCCCGTAGTATACAACTGGCTCCCATTCCTTTCTCTGATTATTATCAGTTTGCCAGCCATCACTTTAAGCAGGCAGGAAAGTCTATTGATGAAGAAGCAGTTAAATATGTTTATGACACGTTTTTGGGTGTTACGCTTTACCTCCAGAGGATGATGAAGGATGCCTATAACCTTACGGCAAGTGGTGATAGTTGCGATATTGCAGCCATTAAGCAAATTATAAATGATTATGTATTGGAGTGTGAACCAAGACTTAGGGAGCAATTGGCTTTTGTAACAGAGACACAAAAAGAGTTGCTCTATGCTGTCAGCGAAGAGCCAGAACCTGTGAATAATCTTACATCGTCATCCTTCATCAAGCATCATCGCTTGAAATCCTCAAGTGCTGTTCAGGCTGCAGCTAGAAAACTATTGGAATATGATTTGCTGACACGCAACGAAGGAACCTATTCCATTGCCGATCCCCTCATGGCTTTGTGGCTACACTCAAAAAGGTTCTAATTAATAAGTATGGGGCGCAAAAAGGAATATCCTTTGCCAAAGTATTTTTGATGGCATTGAATTTATTGTCAAGAACCTCATTTTCCCATCTTTCTTCAGCCTATGTTGATGTAGAGGATGCTGCCGACGATGCCGATGGCGAAGACTAGTGATAAAGAGATGACGCTGAAGCAGATGAAGGCCACCAGCACTCGCCAGATGGTGCTCCAGTAGCTGTAACCAGACAGCTGCTTGAGGGGGATGATGGCCAACGGGTATAGGAAGACTTCTACCAGCTGATTGAAGCACAGCAGCGAGCAGATGATGCTATAGATGTTGAGCATATTGGTGGTAAAGATCATCGCCACGAAGAACTCAGAATAGCGGAGGTCTGGGATGTTAGGACTGTGACGGAACATCAGGTAGAGCGGTCCTGAGATTATCAGCAGGCCTATGAGCATCACGATCGTCAGGTGCTGATAGATCCACTCGAAGATCCAGTTGCTTATCTCCGTCGAGTTTGATACTTTATTGCTGAGTTTCTCTATCCTCTGCTCCCTGGCCTTTTCCTCAGCGGTGAGCGGCTTGTCAGTCTTTTCTTCCTTCTTTTTCTCTTGCACCTTGTCCTGCTCCTGTTCAGCCTTAGCTTGATTCATGCCTTTTTCGAATTGCTCCTGTCCCTGCTTGATGCGGTTCACGCCTTGGATGTTCAGGCCCGATTCCACCAGGAGCGACAGGGTGATGAGCAGGAAGAACATCTTGAACGGGGGGAAGTAGGCCATATGCATGCCTCTGAGATAGTCACGGATCATATAGCCAGGACGGAGAATCAGGTCGCGCAGCGTGCGGAACATACCACGATTACCAACGCCCCACACATCGAGAAACAGTAGGAATGCTTTCTTGAAGGAGTAGCGTCCGATTTTGGCCGACTGTCCGCAACGGGGACAGAAATTGCCTTGAAAATGCGTGCCGCAGGTAGGGCAGTCGTGCATTTCCTCAGAGAGCGGTGCCACTTGGTGCGGCTGGTGCTGCCACGTTCTTAATCGCCTGTATTTCTCCTTCAGTTCAGCCATTTTCGGCTGCAAAGATACGAATAAGTGGGAAACATACCAAATTATCAAGCAGAAATATCTTGTCTTGATAATCGGCGCAAAGGTTCTTGACCCCTCTGCGCCCTATGCATTGTAATGATACCTATTAAAGAAAAAGGCCCTAAAAACTTGCCGATATCGGCAAAAATTACTATCTTTGCACCAAAAATAAGTTCAAAACTTGCCGATAGGATCGAATATGGCGTATATATCAGTCATTCAGTTTGCAGAAAAGTATGGTATCTCTGAACGCACAGCCCGTAACTATTGTGCTCAGGGAAAGATAGAAGGTGCATTCCTAACAGGAAAGACCTGGAACATTCCTGCTGATGCTGTTTTACCCAAACGAGGTGCAAATAAGAAGATTCCACCTCTTCTTAATGTATTAAGGGAGCAGAAGTCATCGCGATTGAAGGGCAGCATTTATCATCGTACCCAAATCGATTTGACATATAACTCCAATCATATCGAGGGTAGCAAACTGACTCACGATCAGACGCGATATATATTTGAAACGAATACCATTGGGATCACAGATCAGGCTATCAGAGTAGATGATATCTTGGAAACGGTTAATCACTTCCGTTGCATCGACTACATCATCGATTATGCTGAGGAAAAGCTCACAGAGAGCCTCATCAAACAGTTGCATGTGATTCTGAAGTCTGGCACATCGGATAGCAAGAAGGATTGGTTTATGGTAGGTGACTATAAACGGTTACCCAATGAAGTGGGAGGTATGGATACCTGTCCGCCTAACGAAGTACATCAGAAGATGAAGGTTCTTCTCCAAGAATACAACACTATCAAGCAAAGGACACTTGAAGACATCCTTGATTTTCATGTACGCTTTGAGAAGATACATCCTTTTCAAGATGGTAATGGACGTGTGGGACGACTCATAATGTTTAAGGAGTGCCTCGCTAATAATATCGTGCCTTTTATCATCACCGACGAACTGAAGATGTTCTACTACAGAGGTCTTCACGAATGGGGACATATAAATGGTTATCTCACAGACACTATCCTCACCGCTCAAGACCAATATAAAGATCTCTTAAGCCATTTTGACATCAAAACAACGTAACTAATCACATTGCGAAAATCTTCGTTGCGAAATTTTTCGCATATGGTTTAGGGCGCAGAATTTCCTGTTCCTTCTGCGCCCTAAATATCCTTTGGCTATTTTATCAAAACTTTTTTGCCGTCAATAATATTGATGCCCTTTTGTGGCTGAATTAGTCTTCTGCTCACAAAGTGTCTGACACTTTGTGAGTATTTTCTCTAGATGCTCCATCAAGAGAGGTCTGTTTTTAGGCAATAATACTTTACATCTAGCCCTAGCAAAGATCGAGATTTGTCTCTTGTTTATTTTAATGTAGATTCCCTGAAAGAGAAAGTCACACCGTTGGAAGTGACAAGGCGGAGATAAAAGCTGTTTACATCGAAATAGGCTATTGTGCCGATGTATTTTGAGAAATAGATGGCAACAGGATCTGATTCATAAACTTTTGTCATAGATGCATTGGAAAGTGAAATAGTGCCTGTATAAGCCAAATCGTCACCAGAAGTGAGGTGAGCACCTTTGACATGAGTTTGATAGGTGGCCTTAAAACTGTTTCTGCCTACTCGGCTGTTAAGAATGCCTTCATCCTTGAAAGAGATGGTAAATCGATCATCACCCCATCCCTCACCTACCTGATGGTAGTTGTCGTCTTCATCGATATAGCCTGACAGTGTCCATTTGTGTTTCAGCATATCGTCACCATTATCATAATCAATCACTTTCTCTACCACGCGTCGCTCTAAGGTAATGGGTTTTGACTCCTTCTTAGGATAGACATCCCAATAGAATAGGTCTATGATGGCGCTAGCGTAGAAGTAGTTCGGATTGGTGTTGTGAAGGATAGATAGACTCATGCGGTAATGGTCACCCTCGTCATTCAGGTAAAAGTGGCTGTCGCCAAGCGATTCCGAGCCATCAATACCATAGTTTCTTCCCACAAGGACGGAGTATTTATCGAAATCCACTTCAGGAAGCTGTTCTTTTCCTTTATAGACAGACTGGAACTCCTCTATGCTATTGATTAGATAACAGGGTTGATCATCCCATTCCAACTCTCCGAAGAATCCTAGAGACGCCAGTCCTCCATCCATGTAGTAGGGATGATGGAGCTCTGCATTGAAGAAATCCGCGAGTCTCTGATAGGTATCAGCATCTACATCTGTTTCCATTCTGAGTGGGATAGTGCTGATATCTGAGCTATCAGAAACAGTTACAGAGCCATCAGGCATACGAATCAGGTTTTCACTATGATTGTCGCTGCTATCACAGGCTGCCAGTATAAATACTACAATCACGATTGGCAGCATGCGCCAGAATCGTCTTATTACCTTTACAATTCTTCTCTTCATTTACGCTTTGATAATTTGGATGACCTTCTATCTATAAAAACTGTAAAGGTACAAGAATACTGCATCAAGAGCGCGAAAATTATGATTTATTAACGCTTCCTCTCCATCGTAATAACCACATTAAAATGGCAATTATAAGCTATTCTGATTTGGGAGAAAAGGAAATAAGTAGGGCGCAAAGGTTCTTGCTAAGGCAAACGCTTCGCGATTACCAGATTTCTCTGCGCCCTTGCTCACTTCTTGTGATGTGCTTCCAAATCTCTTTTGGATTTTGACTTGATAACCAGCCAGACGCCGCTGAATACGAGGATGACGGCAAGAGCGTGGGTAGGCTTCAGGATGCCAACACCCATCAAAAGCGAGGCTCCAACGGAGACAATAGGTTGCACGTAGTTATAGACGGAGACTACCGTAGGGCGCAGCGTTCGCTGGCCAATCATCGTGAGGATATAGCAGACGAATGTGCCGATACAGACGACATAGCCTACCTCCCACCAAGTTTTCATGGGGATAGGCTGAGCCACAATTTCGCAGACGTGGGAAAACGTGAAAGGCAGCAGTATCAGCGTAGCCCAAGAGAACATGTATTTGTTGATTGTAAATACATTGTAGCGCCTGATTAGCGGATTGAAGAGCGACAGATAGAGAGCGAATGAGAACTGCGCAAACAGGCAGAGCAAGTCGCCCCTTATATCGCCCACTCTGCTGTCAGTATGGGCAGCACTCGTCAGTATCAGGATCAATGCACCACTACAGCCCATCATTACGCCCAATGCTTCCTTGCCTGTTATCGGCTCTTTCAGG
This sequence comes from uncultured Prevotella sp., assembly GCA_900314995.1. Lineage (GTDB taxonomy): Bacteria > Bacteroidota > Bacteroidia > Bacteroidales > Bacteroidaceae > Prevotella. The sequence goes on along the minus strand of OMXK01000008.1, from coordinate 45,979 downwards.
ATCAAGGCTGACAACAGCATTGCGAAGATAGGCATCGACGTGGTGACAATTGAGGCATTGATAGGCGACGTGATGCTTAGGCCGATGGTGTAGCAGCATTGATTGAATACCAGTCCCAAGAGAGCTGCTCCGATAAACATCAGTTTGTCTTTCATGGGCACTTCTTCCTTGGGTGCGAATCGCGAGGCTATCCAAAAAAGCAGACAGGCGCCCACGACTCTGAATGTCACCATCGTGATGCCGTCGATGCCATGCGTCATAGCATCCTTTCCCACAGGAGCCATCAGCCCCCAGCCTGCACAGGCTCCGAACATTGACAGATGCGCTATCAGCGGACGACTATTCTGATTATCCATATTCATAAAAGCGCTGCAAAGGTAGCCCATTTTGCTTTAACCGCCAAATATTCGGGCATAATTTACCTCTCTCGACAGGGGAAAACAGTCTTTCGATGTATGAATAATCACTAAATAGTCTGAAAACATTTGGTGGGAAGGGGGCGATTGTCTACTTTTGCAGATGATGAGTTATAGGCGAATGATATGGCTGGCGTTGATGGTATGGGCAATTCAGGCTCATGCCCAAAAGAAACTTGTGGCCATTGACATAGAAACCTTACAGCCTGTGGTTGGTGCAAATGTCATGAGCAAGGCTGGTACAATGATAACAGACTCATTGGGGTATGTTAGTGTGGCTGATAGTTGTAAGTCGCTGTCGTTCACGCATGTCAACTACGAGAGTCGCCTTGTGAATCTCGAAGAACTCAACGATACGGTGTTTCTTATTTCCAAGTTGTTGAATATCAAAGAGGTTGTCATCTTTGGTCATGGGCCTCACAGGGTGTTGCCAGAATCTCTGAAGCGCCAACTGCGCCTTGAGAAGAGGGAAGCCCAGTTAATAGCCAGTGACCCCAGTAGTGGTGGTAATCTTCTTTCACTCATCGGCTATATCGTGCCCAAGAAATGGCGCACTAGCAAAAAGGAGAAGCAGCGCAAGCGTCTGAAGGAAATCCTAGACAATTATTAGCGAGAAAGAATGCCCGTATGTTCGAACATCTTTCTGTATGCCTCAGCCTTCTTATCGAAAGCCAGAGGGTAGGCTCGTGATGAAGATGGGAGGCGATAGAGAATGAGCTGCTGGTTATTCTTATTGTAGAGTTCTGGGATAGGTACGAAGGTGTTGACCTTTGGTATCTCAGGTATATGGAGCGAGTTGCAGATGGTGTCTGTGGCCTTCTCGCCTGTAGTGACGATGGCTCTCAGTAGCGGAACTTGTGCTATCAGAGCTAGGATATCCGTAGGCTCTACCACCTCGAGGAACTTGTCTGAAGCATTATCCTTCAGGCGACGTACAGCGGTGGAAGTATCGAAGAAGGCAAGGCCTTTCTCCTGGCAGAAGGCTACTATCTCATCAATCTTGAATCGCTTGGCCTCAAGGTCTACAAAGTGGTTGCGATCAGCAAAGAACACCTGCCCCTCGATGCGCCAATGGTCATTGATGAAATTGGGGTAATAGAAATCGATGCACCAGCGCTTGCGCTGAGGCGGAAAGCTGCCCAGAAAGAGTACGCGGGCATTCTGAGGCAGAAAGGGGATGAGCGGATGATACTCTACCCCACCCTCACTGCGCTGGATATTCCCTGTGTTCAAATAGCTCTTCATGCGGCTATGCATTTTCTCATTCATGACTGCAAAGGTAAGAAAAGATTTCGATAGTAAGAAGAAAAAGGTAGGAAAGTTTGGTGTTTTGGGAAAAAGTTCCTACCTTTGCAACGCTCGATCAAGCTTATTACCATTTTAATCAAAAACTATATGAGGCATTTGTTAGTTTCTGTGCTTTTAGCATTCGTGATTCCTGCGTTAGCGCAAGAGGATCATAATGGTTTGTATTTGCTGAAGTGCGGCAATACGACCATGACCATTGATGGCGCCAAAGGCGGAAAGATTCTGTCTTTCAAGTATGGTGATCAGGAAGCTATCTCGCAACTGAAATGGCCTGAGGCCTTTGGCAGCACCTTCTGGACCAGTCCTCAGAAAGAATGGTATTGGCCTCCTGTGCCTGAATACGACAAGAAGCCTTATCAAGTGGAAGAAGCCAATGGCGTGCTGAAGATGACGAGTGAAATATCAGACAAGCTGAAATATCGGATCATCAAGGAGTTTAAGACTGATGAACAGCATCAGGCCATCGTCGTCACTTATTCCATCGTCAATGAGAGCGATGAGGTGCGAAAGGTGGCTCCTTGGGAGATTACACGCGTTCAGAACGAAGGTGGTCTTATCTTCTTTGAGGCACCTGTGGAGAGTATCTCCCCAGCAGGACTGATGAATTTCAAGGATGCCTTTGGTGCAGCCTGGTATCAAGCAGATGAGACCAACGAGAACCGTAAGATCAATGCCGATGGAAAAGGATGGCTGGCTTACTGCTGCAATGGTCTGCTGCTGGTGAAGCGCTTTGATGACCTCGATGCCTCGCAGCCAGCTCCTGAAGAGGCAGAGATACAGGTCTACGTGAATAGAGGTAAGACCTACATTGAACTGGAGAGTCAGGGTACCTATACGACGCTACAGCCCAAGGAGAAACTGTCGTGGACCGTATGCTGGTATCTGCAGCCCTGCGAGGGAACCCCTACCCCATCGGAAGCTTTGTTGCAACAGGTACGCCATATACTTGGTAATTAAAAACCTCAAATTGAAAGTATGAAACTGAATGAGAAATTCGTTATAACGATTAATCGCGAGCTTGGCTCTGGTGGTAGGACTATTGGTGAAAAGCTAGCCAAGCGGCTTGGTGTGCCTTTCTACGACAAGGCTCTGATTCAAGGGTTGAAGGAAAAATACGGCCTATCGACAGAACAGATAGAACGTCTGAAAGGACAGAAGCATAACTGGTGGGCAGATTTCAAGCGCAGTCTGAAGATGATGCCTAGCTATGCTGCTCCAAATCTGATTCCTAATGATAGTGCCATACCAGATTTCCTCATAACGGACGATATCTTCCAGTCAGAGACAGAGATTCTGAAGGGAATTGCCGAAGACGATTCATGTGTGATAGCTGGCCGTAGCGGTTTCTATGTGTTCCGCGATCATCCCAACCATCTGAGTATTCTCATTCAGGCTCGCTTGGATCAGCGCATCAACAGATTGGTGGAGAAGCGAGGCATCAGCCCTAAAGAGGCAGAAAAGATCATCAAAGAGGTGGATAAGGGCCGCGAGAGCTATGTGAACAAGTATACCGGCACTTCGCGTTATGATACCCGCAATTACGATATCGTCTTCAATGTAGGCAACCATACGGAAGACGAGATTGTGGACCTGATCATGCAGTACATCCAGAATCCTTGATCAGTAATGTAAGGTAACCCCTTCGGCAGATATCTCCAGCGTCGCTTTTGCTCCTGTGAGGAGCGGGAAGTTGCGAAGATGGGCATGACCTACGGGAAAGTCGTAGCATACGGGGACGTGCCAATGCTTCAGGTATTCGTGAAGCATGGCATACATATCGTCGAAACCGTTCTCAGGATGTTTGTATTTGTTGAACTGTCCAACGATGACGGCTCGGATATGGGGAACGAGACCTCTCACTTCTATGTTGTGGAGCATGCGGTCTACCTTGCTCATCCCCTCGCCAGTATCCTCCATAAAAAGAATGATATTATTGAGCAGCAAGGGGTCGAAATCAGAACCGGCGAGATCGTTGAATACAGACATATTGCCACCAACGACCGTTCCTTCTGCCTTACCAGCTATATTCAGCGGATGAGGGGCAATGCGATATGTCGGCAGATTGCCCTCAAGCATGCGATGTAAAGTCTGGCTGATGGTATCTGTGCCCTCATAGGTCTTCAGCGCCCAGCACATCGAGCCATGAATACCCTTCACCCCTACCCTCGCCTCAGCACAAAGCAAGGCTGTGATGTCGCTGAAGCCGATGATGAGTTTGGGATAACGGCGTAGAGTATCAGGCGAGAGACGACTCAACAAGTGGGCAGCCCCATCACCCCCTCGAGAACACATAATCGCCTTTACGGATGGTTCTCTCAAAGCCCAGAGCAAATCAGAAAGGCGCTCATCGATGGTACCCGCAAAACCATGATAGTCGTTGAGCGCATTGGGACCAACGATGCAATGGTATCCCCACTTTTCAAGCGTCCTGATACCCCCGTTGATTGTCGTGGTATCCGTAGCACTCGAAGGCGAGATAATCGCGATGGTATCGCCCTGATGCAAGAATCCTAACCTGTCGCTTTGCCCGCCAGTGGGTTGTGCTGAAAGCGAAAGCATCCAGCAGAGCATCAGCGAAATCAGACTACACTTTTTCATCTTGGCGTCAAAGGTAGCAAATTTATTTGGGATAACACTTATTTATGTCGAAAATTTTGCCATTTGCGAAAAAAGGAGTAACTTTGCCGCTCAGAATATAAAAGGCGCAGTTATGGCAAAAGAAGGCAAGGAACTAACCCCGATGATGAAGCAGTTCTTCGATCTGAAGGCGAAACACCCGGATGCAGTAATGCTTTTCAGGTGTGGCGACTTCTATGAGACTTATTGCGAAGATGCCATTACTGCCTCGAAGATTCTGGGTATCACCCTCACCCATCGTAACAATGGTTACAACAAGGGTGACGAGATGGCCGGATTTCCCCATCATGCCCTCGATACCTATCTGCCCAAACTAATCAGAGCAGGCAAGCGTGTGGCCATCTGTGACCAGCTGGAGGATCCCAAGCTGACGAAGAAGCTCGTTAAAAGAGGTATTACCGAACTGGTGACGCCTGGTGTGGCCCTGAGCGATAACGTGCTGAACTACAAGGAGAACAATTTCCTGGCAGCCGTGCATTTTGGCAAGGCCAGTTATGGTGTGGCTTTCCTTGATATCTCTACCGGTGAGTTTATGACTGGTGAGGGCACGCAGGATTACGTGGAGAAGCTTTTAGGCAACTTTTCACCAAAGGAAGTGCTTCACGATAGGTCGAAGAAACAAGAGTTTGAACGTTTGTTTGGCTCGAAATTCTTTACCTTTCAGCTCGATGACTGGGTGTTTACGGAGCAGACTTCGAAACAGAAGTTGCTGCGCCACTTCAATGTGAAGAACCTGAAGGGCTTCGGTGTGGATCATCTGCAATCAGGCGTGATAGCTGCAGGGGCCATTCTGCAGTATCTTGAACAGACTCAGCATACACAGATCGGTCATATTACCAGTATTTCCCGTATCGAGGAAGATAAGTTTGTGCGTCTGGATAAGTTCACGATTCGCAGTCTGGAGCTCATTCATCCGATGCAGGAAGATGGCAAGTCGCTGCTCGATGTGATAGATAAGACAGTAAGCCCCATGGGTGGTCGCCTGCTGCGACGTTGGCTGGTATTCCCTCTGAAAGACGAGAAGCCTATCAATTCTCGTCTCGATATTGTGGAGTATTACTATCGTGAGCCAGAGTTCCGTGAGTGTATCGATGACCAGATTCATCGTATCGGTGACTTGGAGCGTATCATCTCGAAGGCTGCAGTAGGGCGTGTAACACCTCGCGAAGTGGTACAGCTGAAGACGGCTTTACAGGCTATCCAACCTATTAAGACTGCTTGTCTCTATGCCAAGAATGAGGCGCTAAACAGGGTAGGGGAACAGCTGAATCTCTGTGAGTCGCTCAGGGACAGGATAGAGAAGGAGATACAGAACGATCCTCCGCAGTTGGTAGCAAAGGGAGGCGTGATTCGTGATGGTGTGAATGCCGAATTGGATGAGCTTCGCAGTATCGCCTATAGTGGCAAGGACTATCTCTTGAAGATTCAGGAACGTGAGGCTGCTGAGACGGGTATCTCATCGCTGAAGATAGGCTATAACAACGTCTTCGGCTACTATCTCGAGGTACGCAATACCTATAAGGATCTGGTGCCGGCAGAGTGGGTGAGAAAGCAGACGCTGGCTCAGGCAGAACGCTATATTACGCAGGAACTGAAGGAGTATGAAGAGAAGATTCTTGGGGCAGAGGATAAGATTCTCTCCTTGGAGGCCAAGCTCTTCAACGACCTTGTATTGGGTATGCAGGAGTTTATCCCCCAGATTCAGATCAATGCGAACATCATTGCCCGCCTTGACTGTCTGCTGAGCTTTGCAAAGGCTGCAGAGGAAAATAAGTATATCCGTCCTGTGATAGACTCTTCGGAGATTATCGACATCAAACAAGGTCGTCACCCAGTTATCGAACAAGAACTACCGTTAGGTGAACGTTATGTGCCCAATGATATCCTGCTCGACAACGAGCGACAGCAGATCATCATCATTACAGGTCCGAATATGGCTGGTAAATCAGCGCTGTTGCGACAAACAGCTTTGATTGTATTACTGGCGCAGATAGGTTGTTTTGTGCCCGCAGAGGCAGCGAGAATCGGTTTGGTGGATAAGATATTCACCAGGGTAGGGGCCTCGGATAACATTTCGCTTGGAGAATCCACGTTTATGGTGGAGATGACAGAGGCCTCGAATATTCTTAATAATGTAAGTTCCCGCTCGCTGGTGCTCTTCGATGAGTTAGGCCGAGGCACCTCTACATACGATGGCATCTCTATCGCCTGGGCTATCGTGGAATACCTGCATGAGAATGCCAAGGGCCACCCAAGAACCCTTTTCGCCACACACTATCACGAGCTCAACGAGATGGAGAAGAACTTCTCGCGTATCAAGAACTATAACGTATCTGTTAAAGAGGTGGATGGCAAGGTGATTTTCCTGCGTAAACTGGAGAAGGGTGGGAGTGAGCACTCCTTTGGTATCCATGTGGCTGAGATAGCAGGTATGCCTCGCTCGATTGTGAAGCGTGCTAACGTGATTTTAAAGCAGCTGGAGGCCGATAATGCCTCTGTAGGTACGGTTGGCAAACCAACGGCCGAAATTGCCGCTTCTCGTGAAGGTATGCAACTCTCGTTCTTCCAGCTCGACGACCCTGTATTGTGCCAAGTCCGCGATGAAATCCTCGGCCTCGATGTCAACAACCTCACTCCCCTCGAAGCACTTAACAAACTCAACGACATCAAGAAGATCGTGAGTGGGAAGTAATTGTTGCATATATACCTGCAAACCTGTACTTACATTACGACAAACGGATAGTTACATTACGACAAACGTGTAGTTTCTCGTAAGCAAACTGGTAAATTCTCTCGAGAATTTTCAAGTCTGCTACCTGCTGATTATCTTTCAAGTCGTACCAAAGCAGAAGTCCATCGGTATATAACCACTAAGAGTATCGGATGAACCCTTGTCTTAGATAATATTTAAGACGTGTAATCCGTGCCTAAATCTTTTTCTTCTTGGCTTTTATCATGCAATAAGTGCCGATTATTACGAATGGGATGGATAGTATCTGTCCCATATCGAGTGGGAGCGAGGCCTCGAAGGCTTCCTGAATCTCCTTGGTGTATTCGATGAAGAAGCGGAAGGTGAAGATATACGTCAGGCAGAAGCCGAAGTACCAGCCTGTGCCGATCTTCTCGGGCATTCGTTTGTGGAGTACCCACATGATACAGAAAAGAATCGCGTAGGCGATGGCTTCGTAAAGCTGACCAGGATGGCGAGGCACGGCATCCACCTTCTCGAAGATAAAGGCCCAGGGCACATCGGTAATCTTGCCGATGATCTCTGAGTTCATGAGGTTACCCAAGCGGATGAAGCATGCCGTAGTTCCTGTGGCGATGGCGATGTTGTCGAGTACCGTCCAGATGCTCAATTTCGTCTTGCGGACATAGAGCCAGAGGGCAATCATCAAGCCCAATGTTCCGCCATGAGAGGCAAGGCCGGCATAGCCAGTCATTTTCCACCCTCCATCAGGCAAGATACGGATGGGTAAGAACATCTCCACAATACCCTGCCAAGAAGTCAGGAAGTCCTGTGGCTGATAGAAGATGCAATGCCCCAGGCGGGCACCAATCAAGATGCCCAGGAAGCAGTAAACGAAGAGTGGATCGAAGAGTTCGTCCTTTATTTTCTGCTCCTTATAGAGCCGCTTCACAACGAAATAGGCCAGCGTAAGGCCAATAATCCACATCAGACCATACCAGCGCACCGTTATCGGACCAAGGTGGAATGCCTCCAAATCTGGCTGCCAGACGATATAGTTTAATAGTTGCTGCATCATACATTGAATCTAAAGTGCATGATATCACCGTCTTGAACCACGTAGTCCTTACCCTCTACAGCGAGTTTTCCAGCCTCGCGGACAGCAGCCTCAGAACCATATTGGATATAGTCGTCATACTTGATGACTTCAGCACGAATAAAGCCCTTCTCGAAGTCGGTATGGATGACACCAGCACACTGGGGAGCTTTCCAGCCCTTCTTATAGGTCCAGGCCTTGACTTCCATCTCACCAGCCGTGATAAAGGTCTCGAGGTTCAGTAGGGCGTATGCCTTCTTGATGAGACGATTCACGCCACTCTCCTCCAGGCCGAGCTCTTCCAAGAACATCTGCTTATCCTCGTAGCTTTCGAGCTCTGCGATATCCTCTTCCGTCTTGGCTGCGATAATCATGGCCTCTGCACCTTCTTCCTTTGCCAAAGCCTCTACCTTCTTGGTGAAGTCATTACCTGATTTGGCATCAGCCTCGCCAACGTTGCAGACATAGAGCACGGGCTTCGATGTCAGCAGGAAGAGATTACGGGCACAATCCTGCTCGTCCTTACTCTCGAACTCCACGATACGGGCATTCTTACCCTGCTCCAGAACCTCTTTATAAGCGTGAAGCACGTTGACTTCTATCTTTGCATCCTTGTTGCCAGCAGCAGCGGCCTTTTCCGTCTTGGCAAGACGTGATTCGATGGTCTCAAGGTCTTTCAGCTGCAGCTCAGTATCGATGATTTCCTTGTCGCGGATGGGGTCAATCGTACCGTCAACGTGAGTGATATTCTCATCTTCAAAGCAACGGAGTACGTGGATGATGGCATCCGTCTCACGGATATTTCCAAGGAACTTATTACCCAATCCTTCACCCTTTGAGGCACCCTTTACGAGACCGGCGATATCCACAATCTCACAAGTGGCAGGCACAATACGGCCTGGATGAACAAGCTCTGCAAGTTTGGTGAGTCTTTCGTCAGGTACGGTAATCACACCCACATTGGGTTCAATCGTACAAAAAGGAAAGTTTGCTGCCTGAGCCTTTGCACTCGACAAACAATTAAACAACGTAGACTTGCCCACATTCGGCAGTCCTACGATACCACATTTTAATGCCATTTTCTTCTTTAAACGTTTAAATCTGGGTGCAAAGGTAGCAAAAAATGGACAATTAGCCAAATAATACAAAATAAATGGCTAATTTTGCAGTCAAAATCAGAAGAAACAAGATATGAATCAATTATTTACTAAGACATTGATGAGTGCAGCTATTGCCTGCAGTCTCTGTAATACTGCCAATGCGCAGTTATCTTCAAATCCAGACAAGTTCCTGGGGAACATCACTACGAGTTGGAACAACGACATGGATACCGATGGCTTCATCTTTTCAGACTATTGGAATCAGGTGACCCCAGAGAATGCCACGAAGTGGGGTAGTGTAGAGGGTACCCGTGGCAAATACAATTGGGGAGGAGCCGACAAGGCTTTTAACTATGCTAAAGAGCATGGTCTGCTTTTTAAGTTCCACACTTTTGCTTGGGGGTCTCAATTTCCCAATTGGCTTAGAAACCTGACACCAGAGGAACGCTATGAGGCCATCGTGGAATGGATGGATGCTGCAAAGGAGCATTTTCCAGAGCTTCCTATTATTGATGTGGTCAACGAGGCTGTAAGTGGTCATCAAAATGATACACCACTCATAAAGGAAGCTTTAGGCGGTGACGGTAAGACAGGTTACGACTGGATCATCAAAGCCTTTGAGATGGCGCATGAGCGTTGGCCAGATGCCATTCTGATTTATAATGATTTCAACACGTTTCAATGGAATACGGATGAATTCATAGACCTCGTAAAGACGATTCGCGATGCTGGTGCGCCGATTGATGCCTATGGCTGCCAATCTCACGACATGCTTTCTTATGATGGCAAAAATGTCGCTCCGACCTTCAAATCGAGCATGGATAAGATGCATCAGGAGCTCATGATGCCAATGTATAGTACAGAATACGATGTTGGTACCGAAGATGACGAGCTTCAGCTTAAAGCTTATAAGGAGCAGATTCCTTATATGTGGGAGGCTGATTATTGTGCAGGAATCACTCTGTGGGGATGGATTTATGGCAGCACGTGGACTACTGATGGTAATTCCGGCCTTATCAAAAACAAGGTAGAACGTCCTGCTTTAACCTGGCTTCGTGAGTATATGCAGACCGATGCTGCCAAGAATGCCAAGAGTCCGTTCCCTGGCATGGTGAAGGAGGCTTCGGTCTATGTCAAGCCAGCTGCCATAGGTGTTGAAAGCGGAAAGGTGTTGCCTATTACGGTGAATGCCAGTCTGAAGACAAAAACCATTGATCACATTGACCTGTTTGTGAACGACGAATTGATAGGAACATTGACCAATGCTCCTTATGAAGCAGAATATACCCCTACAGCCGAAGGCAAATACGATATTAAGGCACTAGTAACTGCTACTGACGGAACTCAGTTCGAGAGATTATCAGGCTTTAAGGTTTATCCGGCGCGTATGCCCTATAACGGGGAAAAGGAGATTCCCGGCATCATCGAAGCAGAAGATTTCGATAGTGGTGCAGAACTCTTCTCGTTCCATGATTCAGATAACAAGAATGAAGGTGATATCAAGGATTATCGTAAAGACGCTGGCGGAGTGGACTTCGTTAAAGGTAATGGCGGTTGTGCCATTGGTTATACGGCTACAGGCGAATGGCTCGAATATACGATTAACGTAAAGGAGGCAGGCATCTATTCTTATGAGGCTACAGTCTCTTGTGGTTCACCCGACGGCTCTGCATTCAGTATTGATGTCATCAAAGATAATGATGTAGTTAATCTCTGCAAGGTGAATGTAACGCAGACGGATAATAATCAGTGGAGCACCTACAAGGTGATGTCTGGTGAGTTCAAAGTGCCTTTGGAAGCAGGCAAACAGATTATCCGTATTACCATTGATAAGCCATACGTCAATCTTGACAAGTTTGAGTTGAAGCTAGAGGGAACAGGTATCCAATCTGTTAAAGGCGATGGTTTATCTGATGATCAGCTGTTCTATAATCTTTATGGCATGAAGGTCGATAAGAACTTTAAAGGTATCATTATCAAGAACGGTCAAAAAGTATTGAACAAATGAAGAAGATAAGTGCTGTTTTGATGATTCTGCTGGCTTATGCTATGAATGCCAGCTCTCAGGTAATAGAACCAAAAGACACACCGCAGATGGAGTTCGCCCTACAGCTGAAAGTAACCTTGGGAGATGCCTATTCCTGTGGTGAGACACAGCATGGACGTCGTACCATAATCCCTATTACAGGCGGCACTTTTGAGGGGCCTCATATCAAGGGAACGATTATCAACGGTGGTGCAGATTATCAGATTGCTAATACAGCTATCAACCGTACAGAACTGGAAGCCATCTACTGTATCAAGACAGATGACGGCATAATTATTCATGTTCGCAATCGTGGCATCATCAGCAACGGTAAAGATGCAGAGGGCAACCCCACGTTCTATTTTAAGGCTGCCCCACAGTTTGAGGCTCCTGCAGACAGCAAATACGCATGGCTGAACAATGCGCTTTTCGTCTGTTCACCTGATTTCACCCAACAATTCAAGGGTATTGTCTTGAACGTTTGGAGGGTGAAATAGACTTAATGAGCCTCTAGCCAGTTTTGGCCAAAGCCGCTATCGGCAACGAGGGGCACACTCAAGGGGAAGGCTGATTGCATCTCTTCAAGTACGATGCGCTCAACCTTCTCCTTTTCTTCTGGATAGACAGAGAAGTTGAGTTCGTCATGAACCTGAAGGAGCATTTTGCTTCGGATTCCTTCTGCTTTGAAGCGATTGAAAATGCGGATCATAGCCACTTTGATAATATCAGCAGCTGTTCCCTGAATAGGTGCATTGATGGCATTCCGCTCAGCAAAACCACGTACTGTAGCGTTATGAGAATTGATATCCGGCAGATAACGACGGCGCCCAAATAGGGTAGTGACGTAACCTTTCTGACGAGCTACCTCCTTGGATTTTTCCATATAGTCATGAACCAGAGGGAAGGTTGCGAAGTAGCCGTCAATCAGCATCTTTGCTTCATCACGAGGGATATCCAGACGTTCTGCCAAACCGAAGACCGTAATACCATAAATGATACCGAAATTCGCACGTTTTGACTTGGTACGTTCATCGCGAGTAACCTCTTCAATGGGCTTCTTATAGATGTTTGCTGCCGTTGCCGCATGCAAGTCTTTCCCCTCACGGAACACCTCAATCATCTGAGGATCCTGTGAGAGATGGGCCATTACTCGCAGTTCAATCTGACTATAGTCTGCTGAAAAGAACAGACAACCAGGCTCCGGGATAAAAGCCTTTCGTATTTCTTTTCCGTCTTCGCCTCGGATGGGAATATTTTGGAGGTTAGGATCAGAAGAACTCAAGCGTCCTGTGGCTGTAATCGTCTGATTAAATGAGGTATGGATATGGCCTGTACGAGAATTAATCAGCTTGGGGAGTGCATCGATATAAGTGCCGATGAGTTTCTTTAAACCTCTGTGTTCCAAGATGTCTGCTACAATCTCATGCTTATTACGCAACTGTTGTAGCACTTCTTCCGATGTAACGTATTGTCCGGTCTTTGTCTTCTTGGCCTTCTCGATGATTTTTAGTTTATCAAAGAGAATCTCACCTACTTGTTTGGGTGAGGCAATATTGAATTGTTCACCTGCCAGTTCGTAGATACGACGTTCAAGTTCGTTCATCCTATCTGTCAAAACCTTTGACGTTTCCTTCAACGATTCCGTATCCAGACAGACACCATTCATCTCCATTTCTGCTAAAACTGGCATCAGCGGCATTTCAATGTTATAGAATAGGTCTTCACACTCGTATTTTTTCAACTCGGGTTCCAACTTATTCTTTAAGCGAAGCGTTATATCCGCATCTTCAGCGGCATACTCATAGACTTGAGAGGGTAGGAGGTCGCGCATTGATTTTTGGTTCTTACCTCGTGGTCCGATAAGTTCGTCGATGTGGATAGTCTGATAGTTCAGATATATCTCAGCCATGTAATCCATGTTATGATGTAATTCTGGCTGGATGAGGTAGTGGGCAATCATGGTGTCCCACATTGGACCTGCGAGATGGATGTCATAGTTGCGTAACACCTCGAGGTCGTACTTCAAGTTTTGGCCGATTTTCAGAATTTGCTCGTTTTCATACACCTCTTTAAATATATTAACGATTCGCAACGCTTCTTCACGTTTTGCTGGAATCGGAACGTAGAAGGCCTCAAATTCCTTAACTGCAAAGCTCAAACCTACCAATTCTGCGTCAATCGCAGAGGTTGATGTTGTTTCCGTGTCTAGACTGAGAATTTTGTTTGTCAAGAAATAATCACGCATTTTTATCAAATCTTCCTCATTATCAACGAGTTTGTAGTCGTGAGTTGTTGTTTTTAGGCTCTCAAAACTCGAATTTTCGCTCAATCCTTCACCGTTAGTCGGAAATTCTGCAAAGAGATCGAGTTGTGTATTAACGGCAATTTGCTGTTTTTGGCTTTTTTTAAGAACTCGGTCTGCGAATGACTTCATCTCCAATTCTGTGAGCAATTTGCCTAATTCCTCTTCGTTGGGGTCGACGAGTTTCAGATTTTCCATATCGAGCTCGATAGGTACATCAGTCTTGATGGTGGCCAGGAAGTAACTCATCTTGATATCCTCAACATGTTCCTCAACTTTTTCGCGAAGTTTACCCTTGATTTCAGAAGAACGTGCAAGTAATGCTTCGATGCTTCCAAATTCATTGATCAATTTCACGGCAGTCTTCTCACCCACACCAGGACATCCAGGGAAATTGTCTGCTGAGTCACCCATCAAAGCCAGGAGATCGATGACTGCATTTGTCGATGGAATGCCATATTTTTCGCAAACCTCCCGTGGACCCATGGTTTCATAACCACCTCCGTGACGGGGACGGAAGATGAATACATTTTCTTTCACCAATTGCCCATAGTCTTTATCTGGTGTGAGCATATAAGTCTCTATGCCTTCTGCTCCAGCCTTAGATGCTAGTGTCCCTATAACATCGTCTGCCTCGAAACCATCCACTTGCAGGATCGGGATGCGGTAAGCCTTCAACAGATCCTTGATGATAGGTACAGCCTTTCGGATATCCTCTGGCGTCTCTTCACGTTGTGCTTTATATTCTGGAAAGGCCTCACTTCGGAAAGTAGGACCATGAGGATCAAAAGCCACTCCTATATGTGTAGGCTTCTCTTTTGTGAGGACTTCATTGAGTGTATTTAGGAAGCCCATAATGGCACTTGTATTAAGACCTTTCGAGTTGATTCGAGGGTTTTTGATGAACGCATAATAACTGCGATAAATCAGCGCATAAGCGTCTAAAAGAAACAATTTCTGCATAACTTTCTTAATTTTCCGCTCAAAATTACAAAAAAATTATCTAATTCCACAATTTTTTCTTATTTTTGTCCCAAATTTCAACGTAATGGATTATTTATCGCGGATAAAATTACCAATTGAGAAAGAATTTGAGGACTTCAAAAGTCTTTTTAATGATGCATTGACACACCCTGATGGATTATTGTCTAATGCGTTGACTCATATTCGTCAGCGTACAGGAAAACAGATGCGTCCAATGATTACGCTTTTGTCTGCAAAGAATTACGGAGGGATTTCGGATGTGACTCTTCGTTCTGCCGTTGCGCTCGAATTGCTTCATACGGCCAGTCTCACTCACGACGATGTGGTCGATGAGAGTGATGAGCGTCGAGGACAGCCTTCCCTGAATGCGGCCTTTAATAATAAGGTGTCTGTATTGGTGGGTGATTACATCCTTTCCACTTGTCTGTTGAACGCTTCTTTTACAGGCAATCATAAAATCATACAAGCGCTTTCTAATCTTGGAAGAACACTTGCCGCAGGTGAGATACTTCAGCTTCAGAACATTAACAGCACCGAAATCTCGGAAGAGGCTTATTACCAAGTTATTGAAATGAAAACTGCTTCTCTCTTTATGGCGTGTGCTGGCATAGGTGCTCTTTCTGTTTCTGCATCTGACGAAGAAGTAGAAGCAGCGAAAAACTTTGGCAGGAACTTAGGTATGATTTTCCAGATTCGTGACGATATCTTTGACTATTTTGATTCTAACGAAGTTGGCAAACCTACCGGTGCTGATATGGCTGAAGGCAAATTGACGTTGCCAGTTATCTATGCCTTGCATCATTCTCCTTATGAGTCGATGATGCCGCTTGCCCAGAAAGTCAAGACAGGTACTATCAATACGGATGAAATTGCTGTCCTTGTGGAGTTTGCAAAAGAGTACGGTGGTATTGATTATGCCCGTAGTAAGATGGATGAGATAGCTTTAAAAGTGCAGGATTACATTCATAAACAAGTAAGTGATCCACTGTTGAAAGATGCTTTTACGGCTTATCTAGAATACGCCATCCAGCGCAAATTATAAAATTTATCCCTCGCTCATCGGCGAGGGATAATTATTTGATTTCCTTAGAAGAACTTCACTTCTTCGCCAGTTACTTCACTCAGTAGCATATTTGCCAGACGTGATGTACCTAGGCGGAGCCACTGATTTGTGAGCCATTTTTCGCCCAGAACCTCTTTTACAATGGTGTAGTATATCAATGCGTCCATGACTGAATTAAGGCCTCCAGCGGGCTTAAAACCTATCTGTATACCTGTTTCATCATAGTATTCCTTGATGGCTTGGCACATGACATACGCAGCTTCAGGCGTTGCAGCCGGTTCTAGCTTGCCTGTAGATGTCTTAATGTAATCTGCTCCAGCATACATGGCCAGAATGGAAGCGGTCTTAATGTTCTTTGCTGTTTTCAGGCAACCTGTTTCAAGGATTACTTTCATCTTTTGGTCTCCACAGGTCTCCTTCATCTGTTGGATTTCATCGCAGACCGTCTCGTAGTCGCCAGAGAGGAATGCACCTACAGACATGACCATATCGATCTCTGTAGCGCCGTCTTTCAAGGCTAGTGCTGTCTCTACCGTCTTTACCTCGATAAGGGCCTGGGAGGACGGGAAACTGCCTGAAACGCAAGCTATCTCTACGCCATCTACTTCAAGTGTTTCTGCGACTGTCTTTGCAAAGCGTGGATAGACACAGATTGTAGCCACATGGGGTAGGTTAGGGTACTCTGCTTCAAACTGGTTTACACGCTCCGTAAAGGCCATCACGCTCTCATCAGAATCTGTGGTTTTCAGCGTGGTCAGTTCTACGCTGCCCATGAGGAACTGCTTCACTTCAAGGGTGTCGTTTTCATGCACTTTCTCAGCTATGATCTTCTTCACAGCTTCCTTTACTTCCTCGTCAGAGATGTTGAGGTTATACTTTCCCAGAGCCTCTTCAATGTGGCTCTTCTGAGGCATCTCATGATGATGATGCTCATGCTCATGATTGTGTTCTGCCATAATCGTTATCTTTTTATGCTAATAATTTCTTGTTGTGAATATGCCGGAGTGAGTCTCTCTGAGTCTTCTTCTCGATGCTCTTCTGGAGCTCTGTAGTTAGATCTACTCCCGTCTGATTTGCCAGACAAAGCAGCACCCATAATACATCTGCCATCTCTTCGCCGAGGTTGTCTTTTTCACCTTCTTTGAAGCTCTGGTCACCATATTTGCGGGCTATTACCCTAGCTAGTTCGCCTACCTCCTCTGTTAATACTGCCATATTGGTGAGTTCAGAGAAGTAACGGACTCCATACTCTTTTATCCAGCGGTCTACTGCTTCTTGTGCTTCTTTGATGGTCATCTTGCTCTTAACATTTGAATGAATAATATGATGATAGTCAGCAGGATAATGATGATATACTGCTTGTTTTCACGCTCGTATTCCTTCCAATGGAAAGCCTTATACAGAAACACCAACAGGAACAGCGCAATGCCAATTCCACAGAGCCAGCCGCCATATATGGCACCCCATACGAGGGAACTGACGATGCCGATAATCGCCAGAATTACCCCTGCCATCTCGATTTCACGAAGATACTTTCTCATTCTAAGCTAAATAAAAAGTCAGGACCTATAAAATAGAGTAGTAAGCCCCAGATAACGATGATAAGGATCAATACTCCAATCCATTCGTAATTCAACAGTCTGCTGTTCTGTTTCCATTTTGACAGCCCCCAGATCGGAAGGATCGGCGCAAGTATAAGAGACACAACGCAAATCCACTTCTTAATAGCGATTGGCAGTAAGTTGAACGCAAACATTAATAGGAATATAAATCCCCATCTGTAATATGTATTTTGGAAGAATCCCTTGATGCTCATAAGTGCTGAATTAGAGTCCGAAGAGTGATAGTCCGACGAGAACCAGGAAGGCCACAGAGATATAGTTCGACATCTTGTCGTTCTCCTTCCAATGGATGATGGTCCAGATGCTCGAAAGCGTCATAATTCCCAGGCCAATCCAGCACAGGATACCCATGTTGATTACTCGCCCGATGATGTACAGAATCAGGGCTGTAAAGTTAACGTAATTGGTAATTTGTCTCTTGTCCATAGTTTTATTGGTTTTGTTTAATTTCTATTGATCGTTATTTCCGGCAGGTAGGGGATATTGACCTTGATATCTTTCTTGCCGAACCACCATTTCCCGATGACGAGAAGTGCGCAGAATAATATTGCGATGAATACTTGTCTCAGGAATGACTGGGGCCATGCTTTCCACGCTATGACGGGTGTTACAGTTATTAATCCTGCCCACCATAGTTTGTTGGCCGTTTCCCAGTAATTGCCGCTCCAGAGCGTTAGTGCAGCTGAAATGAGAATGGCTCCTGCGCACTCTAATATGGTGATGATTTTTTGTATCATTTACTCCTTGTTCTTGGTGTCCATACAGATGGTTACAGGGCCGTCGTTGAGCAGCTCGACCTTCATGTCTGCCCCAAATTCGCCTGTGCCTACCGTTTTCCCGATAGCTTCTGAAAGCTGTTTGCAGAAGGCTTCGTAGAGTGGGATAGAGTGCTCGTGGCTACCAGCCTTGAACCAACTCGGGCGATTGCCCTTTTTATAGCTTGCATAGAGCGTAAACTGGCTGACAATCAGACAGTTACCGTTTATTTCGAGGATGCTGCGATTCATCACGCCGTTTTCATCGTCAAATACCCTGAGATTGGCGATTTTCTTTACTAACCAGTCTACATCTTCTGTCGCATCTTCGTCACATATCCCTAATAGAATCAGGTATCCTTGCCCGATTTCAGACTTCCTGACGCCCTCGATAGTTACGCTTGCGTGGCTTACTCTTTGTATGACTGCTCTCATCTTTTTGCTTATTTTGCGGCAAAGATACAAAGATATTTTTAATTCTCCAAATTTCCTCTGATGAAACTAGGTAACTAACCTAAAGTTTCTCGTAATGAAAAGGGTAGTTTGTCGTAATGAAACTGGTAGTTTCTCGTAATGTAACTCAGAGCCCAAAAATCACTTGTCTGGATGGAAGTATTCATAGACGATTTTGGCCTTTGCAGGACCTATTATTTCTGCTATTTTTGACTGCTCCGATTCCTTGATTCGCTTCACCGTTTTAAGTGCTTTTAGAAGACTGTCTCGCGTCTTTGGACCTATGCCTTGGATGTCATCAAGTTCAGAATGTAATGCTCGTTTAGAGCGCTTGTCTCGATGGAAAGTGATGGCAAATCTGTGTACCTCGTCTTGTATCTGAGTGAGTACGTGGAAGAGCTCAGAGTCAGTCTTCAGCGCTATATGGATGGGTGGAAATCCGTAGAGCATCTCGTTCGTGCGATGACGGTCGTCTTTTGCCAATCCGGCTATGGCGATATCGAGATTCAGTTCGTCTTGAATGACCTCGCGGATTACCTCCATCTGACCTTTTCCGCCATCAGCGATGATGAGATCGGGTAGGGCTTGTTCTTCGTCGATCATCCGCCTATATCTACGGCCTACCACTTCCTTCATCGAGGCATAGTCATCAGGGCCTTCAACGGTTTTTATATTGAAGTGTTTATAGTCCTTTTTGCTTGGTTTCATGGCCTTGAACACGACACAAGAAGCGACAGCATCTGTGCCCGAGATATTGGAGTTATCGAAACATTCAATATGATAGGGTAGCTTTGGCAGTCCTAGTTTTTCCTGTAGCTCTTTCATCAAACGCGTTTGTCTCTGTTCTGGGTTTAGTTTTTCTGCCTGTTTCAGCCTGTCAATTTTGTATTGTTTGCCGTTCATGATCGATAGGTCGAGTAGAGTCTTTTTATCGCCTCTCTGTGGTACTGTGAAGGTCACATTATCGAGCTCCATATCCACCTCTTCTGGCACTATAATCTCTTTGGCGTCACTCTTGAATCGCTGTCTCAATTCTATGATTCCGAGCTGCAGTAGTTCTTCGTCTGTCTCGTTAAGTTTCTTCTTATATTCGATAGTAAAACTTTGGTTGATACTACCGTTTGAGACGTGGATATAGTTGATGAAAGAGATCTTTTCATCTGAAGTAATAGAGAAGACATCTACGTTGTTGATGGTATGACTGACCACCTCGCTTCTGCTCACAAAATTGTCGAGTGCCAGATATTTTCTTTTCACTTCTTCTGCTTCCTCAAAACGTAGTTCTTCTGACAGCTTGAACATTTCTTCTTTCAAGTCGCGTATCACTTGCCGCGTATTCCCTTTCAGGATCTCTCTTGCCTGTTGGATGTTTTTCTGATAATCCTCTTGAGTCTGTTTTCCGACACAGGGTCCCATACATTTCTTTATATGATAATCCAAACATACTTTATACTTACCTGCCGTAATGCCTTCTTTTGTTATTGGCTGTCGGCACGTTCGTGGATGATACAGCTCCTTGATTAATTCGAGTACACTGGCCATCGCACCAACATGAGAATAGGGACCATAATAGGTGCCGTATTTCTTGTTGATAGTCCTGGTCTTGAATATACGGGGCAGAAATTCGTTCGTGATACAGATGGAAGGGTAGGTCTTACCGTCTTTCAGTAACACATTATATCGGGGATTGTATTTCTTGATGAGTGCGTTCTCGAGAAGTAGTGCGTCTTCTTCGGTATTTACTACGGTGTAGCTTATATCGTGTATCTTACTGACGAGTACTTTCGTCTTGAAGCGATCCACTTCTGTGTGGAAATACGAAGAGACCCTTGATTTGAGGTTCTTCGCTTTTCCTACGTAAATGATCGTATGGTTTTCGTCATAGTACTGGTAGCTACCAGGCTTCTCTGGCAGACGGCTAACTATCCCTTTGAGGTACGCCAATCGCTTCTCGTTCTCTTCCTTCGTCATCTCTATTTTGTTTTGTCAAACTTCTGAATGTCCTTTATATAAAGGTGTTCTGCCCTTTACTGTTTCACGTGAAACAAACTCCCCTCCTGTTTGGCAGAAGGGGAGTGTAGGTTTCTTTTATATCGTTACTAATGTTGTCAGGTCTATGCCCTTGAATACATCTCGTCCGTGCAGACCTTCATCCTTAATTTCAATGATGAAGTTCATATAGACCTTCTTTGGATGGAAATGTTGAACCAGATCATAAGCGGCCTTAGCTGTACCTCCTGTAGCCAACAAATCATCATGGATTAATACAACGTCGTTTTCGTCGATTGAATCTATGTGCATCTCGATGGTATCTACGCCGTATTCTTTTGAGAAGGATTCCTTGATAACTGTTGCTGGCAATTTGCCCGGTTTCCTAGCCATCACGATACCGCATTTCATTCTTCCTGCCAGAGCCGATGCCATGATAAATCCTCGGCTCTCGATTCCAACGATCTTGGTGATACCTTTGTCTTTGTAGTACGCTTCGAGTTCATCGAGCATAATCTGAACGCACTCGGCATTCTTGTAGAGAGTAGTTACATCTCTGAAGTTGATGCCCTTTTTGGGGAAATCTGGTATACAACGCAGATTTTCAATCAATGTCTTGTTGTTCATAATTAGTTGAGTTTATAATTTGTATGTTTAGAATGTTTCACGTGGAACATGTGTCTCTAAGAACCTGCCAGTTACCTCCCCATCAGCACAAGCATCACGTTAATGTCGCTAGGGGAGACACCGGGAATACGACTTGCTTGAGCGAGCGTTTCCGGTTGGATTCTCGTCAGTTTTTGCCGCGCCTCCGTTGAAAGGCTTTGGATCTCCTCGTAGTTGAAATGCCCTTTGATTTTAATGTTCTCCAGGCGATGCATCTTTTCCGCTACGATTCTTTCGCGTTCGATGTATCCCTTATATTTCATCCTAATCTCTGCTGCTTCTGCTATTTCTTCTTTTCGATTCGTTGGACGATCGAGCACTTCTTGCAGTTGAGGAATCATCTCCGATAGGTTCTTCAAATTTAGTTGTGGACGGTTTACGAGATCAATCAACTTACAGCCGTATTGGAGTGGGGTAGTACCTAGTGCCTCAAGTGCCGAGTTGATGAGTTTTGGTTTAATCGCAAAGTTCTGACAGAAACTTTCGATTTCTTCGATATGCTTCTTTTTATCCATCCACCAATCATAACGTTCACGTTTGACGATACCCAGATTGTATGCCTTCTCTGTAAGGCGGGCATCTGCATCGTCTTGTCTCAGCAGAATCCGATATTCGGCTCGTGAGGTAAACATGCGGTAGGGCTCATCGACGCCCTTCGTCACCAAGTCGTCTATCAATACACCAATGTAAGCTTCGTCGCGATGAAGTACGAACGGACTGAATGTCGTACCTTCATCATTGGCAGCAGCACCTGCCTTGAGTGCTGCATTGATTCCGGCTATCGTTCCTTGTCCTCCGGCTTCTTCATATCCTGTTGTTCCGTTTACCTGTCCTGCCATGAACAGATTCTTGATGATTTTGGATTCAAGCGAATGGCTAAGTTGCGTGGGATCGAAGAAATCGTATTCAATCGCATAGCCTGGACGGTAGACTTTTAGGTTCTTGAAAGCGGGCATCTTTTTTAAGGCAGCAATCTGAATGTCCATTGGCAGGGATGACGAGAAACCGTTCAGATACATTTCGTTAGTATCCTCTCCTTCTGGTTCCAGAAACAGCGGGTGCTTTTCTCTGTCAGGGAAAGTCATCAGTTTTGTTTCTATGGACGGGCAGTATCTTGGACCTATTGATTGGATTTGTCCATTATATAGAGGTGAGTCTGCTAATCCGCTCTTTAGCACTTCATGAACTTCGGCATTGGTGTTTACTGTCCAGCAAGGCAGTTGTTTCAGAGCACCAGTCTTGTTCATATAGCTGAACTGATATGGTCTTGTTTCTCCAGGTTGAATCTCCATTTCACTAAAATCCACCGAGCGTTTGTCGATGCGTACTGGAGTTCCTGTCTTCATCCGAGCTGAGATGACCCCATGGCGGGTGATGCTTTCTGTGAAATGCGGCACAGCAGGTTCTGCTATTCTGCCGCCAGGAACCATCTTTCGTCCAATGTGCATCAGGCCGTTGAGGAAGGTTCCTGCCGTTACGATGACGCATTTGGCTAAGAGCTCTGCCCCCCAGATGGTACGAACACCTATGGCTTCATGATTCTCAACGAGTAGTTCGTCTGCCTGATCTTGCCAGATATCCAGATTGGGTGTCAGGTCAAGCATCCGCCTCCACTCCCAAATAAACTTTCCACGATCGCACTGGGCTCGAGGACTCCACATGGCTGGACCTTTGCCTACGTTCAGCATCCGGAACTGAATGGCTGTAGCGTCAGTCACCAAGCCCATCTGTCCTCCAAGTGCATCTATCTCTCGTACAATCTGCCCCTTAGCAATGCCGCCAATCGCAGGGTTACACGACATCTGGGCAATCTTGTTCATGTCGAGTGTGACAAGGCAGGTCTTAGCACCCATATTGGCACTGGCACAGGCTGCCTCGCAACCAGCATGACCACCTCCAATTACTAAGACATCATAACTGAATTTCATCCTTCTTTTGATATTTTTCCGCAAAAGTAACAATAAATTTTGAATATTTCATAAATTTTTCCCTCAAAAAACTTTGAAAGTTCATAAATTTATAGTAACTTTGCACTCTAAAGCTGTATTTTAATACCTAGAATAAGGTACGCGGAGACCGTTTGACGATGACGTGAAACCCAAGAAATGTATATTTCATTGAAACTTTTAATTTTTATAAATAATTTAAACTCAACAACTTATGTGGTTAATCAATTCATCAATTGGTAGAAAAGTTGTAATGTCTGTAACGGGTATTGCGCTGATTCTGTTCCTGACCTTCCACGGTTGCATGAACATGGTTGCGCTTTTCTCGGAAGAGGGTTACAACATGATTTGCGAATTCCTGGGCGCCAACTGGTATGCTGTTGTAGCAACACTTGGTTTGGCTGCCTTGGCAGTGATTCACATCGTCTACGCTTTCATTCTGACAGCGCAGAACCGTACCGCTCGTGGCGACAACCGCTATGAGGTGGCTACGCAGGTTAATGCCGGTAAGGTAGAGTGGGCATCGAAGAACATGCTGGTGCTGGGTATCATCATCTGCCTGGGTCTTCTGCTTCACCTGTACAACTTCTGGTACAACATGATGTTTGCAGAGTTAGTGGGAACTTATACACAGTATGATCCCGCTGATGGCTTTGCCTGGATTAAGGAGACTTTCTCCAATCCTGTATTCGTGGTACTTTACGTTATCTGGTTGGTAGCAATCTGGTTCCATCTCACTCATGGTTTCTGGTCAGCTATGCAGACTCTTGGCATTAGCGGAAAGATTTGGCTGAAGCGCTGGCAGTGCATCGGCATGATCTATGTTACTCTGCTCATGCTTTGCTTCCTCGTAGTAGTTTTGGCTTTCGCATTCAAGTGCGCTCCTAGCCTCTGCTAATTATCAACTTTAAAAACTCGAAGAATTATGGCAAAGAAATTAGATTCTAAGATTCCCGCAGGTCCAGTACCTGAGAAATGGAAGGAATATAAGGCTCATCAGCGCTTGGTTAACCCAAAGAATAAGCTGAAGCTCGACGTGATTGTGGTTGGTACTGGCTTGGCTGGTGCATCAGCAGCTGCTTCTCTTGGTGAGATGGGCTTCAATGTGATTAACCTGTGTATTCAGGATTCTCCCCGTCGTGCTCACTCTATCGCCGCTCAGGGTGGTATCAATGCTGCCAAGTGCTATCAGAACGATGGTGACTCTGTCTATCGTCTGTTCTACGATACCGTAAAGGGTGGTGACTATCGTGCTCGCGAGGCCAACGTTTATCGTCTGGCTGAGGTTTCTAACAATATCATCGACCAGTGTGTGGCTCAGGGTGTTCCTTTTGCTCGTGAATATGGTGGTATGCTGGCTAACCGTTCATTCGGTGGTGCTCAGGTAAGCCGTACATTCTATGCTAAGGGTCAGACAGGTCAGCAGCTTTTGCTGGGTGCCTATAGCTCTTTGAGCTGTCAGGTTAACGCTGGCAAGGTAAAGCTCTACACCCGTTATGAGATGGAAGACGTGGTAATCGTTGATGGTCGTGCCCGTGGTATCATCGCCAAGGATCTCTGCACAGGTAAGCTGGTTCGCTTCAGCGCCAATGCAGTAGTTATCGCTACTGGCGGATATGGTAACACCTACTTCCTCTCTACCAACGCTATGGGTTGCAACTGCACAGCTGCCATCCAGTGCTATCGTAAGGGTGCCTTCATGGCTAACCCCTCTTATGTTCAGATTCACCCCACCTGTATCCCCGTTCATGGCGACAAGCAGTCTAAGCTGACGCTGATGTCTGAGTCTCTGCGTAACGACGGTCGTATCTGGGTTCCTAAGAAGATTGAGGATGCCAAGGCTCTGCAGGCTGGAACCAAGCAGGGTTGGGAGATTCCTGAGGAGGATCGTGACTACTATCTGGAGCGCCGTTATCCTGCATTCGGTAACCTTGTTCCTCGTGACGTTGCTTCTCGTGCCGCTAAGGAGCGTTGTGACAAGGGCTTCGGTGTCAACAACACTGGTCTGGCTGTATTCCTCGATTTCTCTGAGTCTATCAACCGCCTGGGTCTCGATGTTATCATGCAGCGTTATGGTAACCTCTTCGAGATGTACGAGGAGATCACCGATGTATTCCCCGGCGACGTAGCCAACGAGATCAACGGTGTGAAGTACTACAAGCCCATGATGATCTATCCCGCTATCCACTACACGATGGGTGGTATCTGGGTAGACTACGAGCTGCAGACTACTATCCCAGGTCTGTTCGCTATCGGTGAGTGTAACTTCTCTGACCACGGTGCTAACCGTCTGGGTGCCTCTGCTCTGATGCAGGGTCTGGCCGATGGTTACTTCGTACTGCCTTATACCATCCAGAATTATCTGGCTGATCAGGCTGTATGGCCGAAGGTCTCTACCGATCTGCCTGAGTTCGCTGAGGCAGAGAAGGCTGTAGATGCTGAGGAGGACCGCCTGCTGAAGATCCAGGGTAAGCGTTCTGTTGACTCTATCCATAAGGAACTTGGCCACATCATGTGGGAGTATGTTGGTATGGGTCGCACAGCTGAGGGCCTGAAGACTGGTCTGAAGAAGATACACGAGCTCGAGAAGGAGTTCGATACCAACCTCTTCGTTCCTGGCACTAAGGAAGGTCTGAATGTGGAGCTCGACAAGGCTATCCACCTGCGTGACTTCTTCACCATGGGTCAGCTCGTCGCTTTCGATGCTCTCTCTCGTAACGAGTCCTGCGGTGGTCACTTCCGTGAGGAGTACCAGACTGAGGAAGGCGAGGCTAAGCGCGATGACGAGAACTACTTCTACGTAGGATGCTGGGAGTACAAAGGCAAGGGCGTTGAGCCTGAGCTCTCTAAGGAGCCGCTGGAGTACGAGGCTATTAAGGTACAGACACGTAACTATAAGAATTAATTAGGTATGGCAAAGAATATTTCATTTACAATAAAGTTCTGGCGCCAGAATGGCCCCAAGGACCAGGGACATTTCGACACCCACGAGATGCACGATATTCCCGACGATACCTCGTTTCTCGAGATGCTTGACATCCTGAACGAGGAGCTCATCAACGAAGGCAAGGAGCCATTCGTATTCGATCACGACTGCCGCGAGGGTATCTGCGGTATGTGTTCTCTGTATATTAACGGAACGCCTCACGGCAAGACAGAGCGTGGTGCTACCACCTGTCAGCTCTATATGCGCCGCTTCAACGATGGCGACGTGATTACTGTAGAGCCTTGGCGCTCAGCTGCCTTCCCCGTGATTAAGGACTGTATGGTAGACCGCAATGCCTTCGATAAGATCATCCAGGCTGGTGGCTACACCACGATCCGTACTGGTCAGGCTCAGGATGCCAACGCTATCCTGATTCCGAAGGAGGATGCCGACGAGGCTATGGACTGCGCATCTTGCATCGGCTGTGGCGCTTGCGTAGCTGCTTGTAAGAACGGTTCTGCCATGCTCTTCGTATCCAGCAAGGTTTCTCAGCTCGCCCTGCTTCCCCAGGGTCGAGTAGAAGCTGCTCGTCGTGTGAAGAACATGATCGCCAAGATGGACGAGCTCGGTTTCGGTAACTGCACCAACACTCGTGCCTGCGAGGCTGTCTGCCCGAAGAACGAGACCATCGCCAACATCGCTCGCCTGAACCGCGAGATGATCAAGGCCAAGCTCGCCGACTAAGGGTATATATCTTATAATAAGAGCGCCGCAGAGAATCATCTGTGGCGCTTTATTGTTCTGTGTGTTGCTGTGGCACAGAGATGAAATGTTCTATTTCAGTTTCAGATACTTGAAAATCTCTTGAGTGAATTTTAGTAGATTATTGAACGATTGTCCTCGGCCTACGATGTTGTAGAGTAGGGCAGATGCTGCTGAGGCATTCTCCTTGCCAACGTAAGGAGCAACGGTGGAAATCTGGATGTCATTTAAGGTGTTTTCTTCGGCATACGACTTATCGTAGCAAGGATTATCGGGATGCTTGATGCATTTGGCATTCATACAGCAGGTTGTTTGCCCATTATTCTCGAAGCAAGAAAGTGACAGATGACGGATGATTTTCATCTCAATCTTTCTTTTTGTGCAGTTTGTCGATGATGACGGCTAGGGCGCCGTCGCCAGTGACGTTGCAGGCGGTGCCGAAGGAATCCATTGCGATATAGAGGGCAACGATGAGTGCCTGAGCATCTGGGTTGAAGCCCAATACACCAGCCAAGGGACCCAGTGCCGCCATCGCTGCTCCGCCTGGCACACCAGGGGCCGCCACCATGCAGACACCCAGAAGCAGAATGAAGTGGAGGAAGAGCGGCAAATTGTGAGGTAGTCCACTGATGAGGCAGACGGTGAGAGCGCAGCAGGTAATCTTCATCATCGAGCCGGCAATGTGGATCGTGGCACAGAGCGGTACGCAAAAACTTGCGATTTCATCGCTTACACCGTTCTTTTTCGTCTGTCGCAGGGTGACGGGTATGGTAGCAGCACTTGACGAGGTGCCTAATGCGGTGAAATAGGCTGGCATCATATTCGCCAGCAAGCGCAGTGGATTCTTCCTGGAAAGGCCGCCGGCAATCAGGAATTCATACACGAGAATGACAATATGCAGCATGAAGATGATGCAAATGATCTTGGCAAATACCAGGAGGATATGATAGGCCTCGCCTGTAAACGTCATGCCGAGGAAGATACCGAAGATGTAGAGTGGAAGAAGTGGGATGATGGCCACCTGGATCGTCTTCTCGATGATGGTACGGAACTCTGTAAACCCTTGCTTCAGCGTCGGAGAGTTGGTATATGCAATGCCGATGCCTACTACGAAGGAACTCACCAGCGCCGCCATCACGTCGAGAATGGCAGGAATATTCAGTTGGAAGTAGGGCTGCAGCGTATCAGCTTTCTCAATTGCTACTGAGGCCTCGCTGCCTATTAGCATAGGAAAGAGCGACGAGCCTGTAGTATAAGCCAACAATCCGGCTATGATGGTGTCAGCGTAAGCCAGTCCTACTGTCAGGAGCAACAGACGGCCTGCTGCCTTTCCGATGTCAGCTATGGCAGGGGTAACCAGTCCGATGATAATGAGTGGGATCAGAAAGCCCAGGAACTGACTGAATACATAGTTGAATGTCACAAAAACGCGCACCCACATTTCTGGCAGCACGTTTCCCATCAGTATACCTATTATTATCGCGATGATGATGCGAGGCAATAATCCGATTTTCTTCATTTCCAATTACTTTATTTTATTATGGGGAAATAACGTCCGTAGGTGAGCATCCGCCAAAGCCATTCCAGCGGCCCGAAGCGGAAATAGTTGAGCCAGATGCGGCACACTATAATCTGAATGAAGAATACCACAAGGGCTATCAATTCTATATAGACGAGGCCAAGACTTGTGCCAAGACCGAATCCTAGACCATAGAACAGCAGAACGCCAATGAGCGAATGGGAAATATAGCAACTGAGTGCCATACGCCCTGGGGCAGCTAGCCATCGGAACACCACAGACTTGGGGCTCTGCAGATAGAGCAGGCATATACCTATTATGAATACGATGGCCAAAGGAATCACACTCACGCCATAAAGCAGCGAATGGACGGTAAGTCCCCAAGGATGTCCACTCGTAGCACTCCAGGCATATAATAATGATGTAGGCAGACCTATGGACACATTCCAATATAGAGCCTTCCGCAAGGGCAAATCCTGTAAACGTGTATACAGCCGATGCTTGCTGGCTAGATAACCCAGGATAAACAAACCTACGACCTTCGGCAATCGATGCCCCTCCACAAACTCCCAGAGTCGCTCGTAAGCGCCCTGAATTAGAAAGGCAAACATCTGTCCGTAACTGTTGGCATCGCGTAGCCAAGAGGCAAAATTCGCCTCATTGATACCCAGCGCCTCAGCCTTATTCCACCAAGCCTGATAGAAAGGTTCTGGAAAGTTGAAGCCGCCAAACTCTATAAGTGCATCGAGTCCCACGGGAATCAGAATCAGCGATAAGGCGAGTAAGAGCAACGATTTGTCGGATAAACCTATCATCAACGTCAGCAACAGTCCGCCAACGGCATAGAGTAGCAGGATATCGCCGCTCCAGATAAACATCAGATGCAGGAATCCGATGATGACTAGTATTAGCATCCTTCGCACGAAGAGTCTGAGTCCATGACGCTCCATGATCAGCGAGAAGCCGATGCCGAAGAGTATTGAGAATATGGAATAGAACTTACCGTCAACAACCAAATATAGCAGGAATCTTACGATTTCATCGATACAGGCGGTAGGCATCGCAGCCTGTTGTTCGCTGCTCAGGAATGTCCACAACGCGAACTCGGGGAAGTTAGCCAAGGCTATCCCCATCAAAGCCAATCCACGTAGTGCGTCGAGTATTACGTGGCGCTGCCGTTCTGTTGTTGGTCCTGTCATTCTGCTGCAAAGATACACATTTCTTTCTGCTTTCCGCGATGTTTTCGTCTTTTTTTGTTAACTTTGCACCCGTCAACTAAACGATGATGTATTTAGGTGAACTGATATCGATAGGCGTAGCCTTCTCGTGGACGGCTACTGCGCTGCTAAGTGAGTTTGGCTCGAAGC
The DNA here is from genome assembly GCA_900314995.1 of uncultured Prevotella sp. Taxonomy (GTDB): domain Bacteria; phylum Bacteroidota; class Bacteroidia; order Bacteroidales; family Bacteroidaceae; genus Prevotella. The sequence goes on along the minus strand of OMXK01000008.1, from coordinate 16,353 downwards.
GGCTAGGCAATCTGACGCTGAACGTGCTGCGAATGGCGTTGGCGCTGGTGTTTTCGTTGGTACTGTTTGTCGTGGTAACAGGTTCTCCAATGCCAGCGGGGGCTTCGGCAGAGGCTGCTGGTTGGATGCTGCTGTCAGGACTCGTGGGCTATGTCATTGGTGACTTCTGTCTTTTTCAGTGCTATATAATAATAGGTTCGCGTTATGGGCAGCTTTTTATGACGCTGGCCCCGTTGGCGGCAGCCCTGATGGCATGGGTGACGCTGGGGCAGCAGATGACGGCGATGAGCATTGTGGCGATGCTGGTGACGCTCTTCGGTATCGGTATTTCTGTGCTTGGGCGAGGCGAGCATCATAAGGTGTCGCTGAAATTGCCCCTTAACGGTGTCCTTTATGCGATCGGAGCCGCTTTGTGTCAGGGTATAGGACTGGTGCTGAGTAAGATCGGCATGGATCATTATGAGGTTTCTGCCTCTATGCCTGAGTGGCTGGTACCCTTCAGTGCGAATTTCTATCGTTGCATCGCAGGCATCATCGGCTTTACCCTATTATTGTATCTCCGCGATGGAATGGAACCTTTACGTGAGGCCATGCACGATAAAAAGGGGCTTTCTGTAGCAACTGCGACCACCATTTTCGGTCCTTTCGTCGGTGTTGGTTTCTCGTTGATGGCTGTGCAGTACACGGCTGCAGGCATCGCCTCTACTCTGATGGCCATGACACCAATCATCATCCTGCTGCCGTCGTATTGGCTCTTCCATGAGAAGATTACCTGGCGTGCTGTCGCTGGTGCTTTCATCTCGGTTATTGGTGTCAGTCTCTTCTTCCTTGGATAAAACTTTTCATAAAAAATGTAATATATTTGGTGATTCAACCAATTTACACTATCTTTGCGACATCATTTCTAACCTCAAACGATTATGAACATTGGAGACAAGGCGCCTGAGATATTGGGCAAGGATGAGCAGGGGCGGGAAATCCGTCTGAGTGATTATCGTGGACGTAAGCTGGTGCTTTACTTCTATCCGAAGGACAATACCAGCGGCTGTACTGCTGAGGCTTGTAGTTTGAGAGATCACTACAGCGAGCTTCAGGGTTCAGGCTACGAGGTGGTTGGCGTGAGTAAGGATTCTGCCGCTTCTCACGTGAAGTTCAAGGAGAAGCACGAACTACCCTTCCCGTTGATAGCTGATGTAGACAAGACATTGATGGAGGCGATGGGTGCCTGGGGCGAGAAGACGATGTATGGCAAGAAGACGATGGGCACTATCCGTACCACTTTCATTATCAATGAGGAGGGTGTCATCGAACAGATCTTCGCTGGCAAACAGGTGAAGACCAAAGAACATGCCGAACAGATTCTAAATAAATAGAGCAAAGACGATGGACCTGAATGCGCTGATAACGCAAATCAATGATGCGGTGTGGGGCTATGTGCTTATCTTCGTACTGGTGGGCTGTGGTGTGTGGTTTACCTTTAAGACCCGTTTCGTACAGTTCTGCATGGTAGGAGAGATGCTGCGTCTGTTGACTGATTCGGCTGTTGATACGGTTGAGGAACAAGTTAAGGAGCAGCGGGAAGGGGGCAGAAGCAAGCATATATCTTCGTTTCAGGCATTTGCTGTTTCAGTAGCCACTCGTGTGGGAACTGGTAATCTGGCTGGTGTAGCCTCGGCGATAGCCATCGGAGGACCAGGAGCCGTATTCTGGATGTGGGTCATTGCCCTTATCGGCTCTGCAACAGCATTCGTAGAGTCAACATTGGCGCAATTGTTCAAGCAGAAGCATAAGGATTCGTTTATCGGCGGTCCTGCCTACTATATCCAACGAGGACTGCATCAGCGCTGGATGGCCATTTTGTTCGCTATCCTCATCACCTGTCAGTTTGGATTGTCGAATAACTCTATTCAGTCGAACACCATTTGTGGGGCGATGCAGGAAGCCTTCGGATGGTCGCCTTTATGGGTTGGTGCGGTGTTGGCAGCCTTAGCCTTGTTCATCGTCTTTGGTGGCATCCAGCGCATAGCTCATGTCAGCGCAGTCTTGGTGCCGCTGATGGCTATTGGCTATCTGGTGCTCGCCATTGTGATTATCGTGATGAACTTCGGGCTGATTCCCCATATCTTCAAGGTGATCGTGCTCGATGCGTTTGGTATCCAGCAGATTGCTGGCGGTGGTATTGGGGCAACGATCATGAACGGCGTGAAGCGTGGCCTCTTCTCGAATGAGGCAGGTGAGGGTAGTGCCCCAAACGTAGCAGCTACGGCGTCAGTAACGCATCCTGTCAAACAAGGACTGATTCAGGCACTGGGTGTCTTTACCGATACGTTGTTGGTTTGTTCTTGCACAGCCTTTATTATCCTTATCAGTGGCCTTTATAGTGTACCAGAATTAAACGGTATTGCCCTGACGCAGTCGGCTTTGCAGAGTGAGGTTGGTGCTGCTGGTCCTGTGTTTGTGGCGATTGCCATCTTGCTCTTCGCCTTCTCCAGCATCATCGGCAATTACTATTATGGTGAGGCTAATATCCGATTCATCACGTCAAATACAACGGTGATGACTGTCTATCGCATTTTCTCTGCTGGTGTGATGGTGGTCTTTGGTGCTATGGCGAGTTTCGAACTGGTTTGGAACATCGTTGATTTCTTTATGGCTTTCCTGACGGCTTGCAACCTCACGGCTATCGTACTTTTAGGGCGTTATGCCTTCCGCTTGCTCGACGATTATCGCCATCAGCGGCGGCAGGGTATCAAGGAACCTGTCTTTCACCGTAGTCAGATACCCGAGTTGGAAAAAGAATTAGAGTGCTGGGAATAATGGATATAAAAGACAAGATAACGGAGCAACCTTCCCATTACGACCATCTGGAACAGATGTCGGTATCGGAACTTTTGCGGCACATCAATGAAGAGGACTGTCGTGTGGCGGCGGCTGTGAGGCAGGCTGTTCCCCAAATACAGGCCTTTGTTGAAACTTTGGAGCAACGGATGAAACGAGGCGGCAGACTGTTTTATATTGGTGCAGGCACCAGTGGTCGGCTTGGAGTGCTCGATGCCAGCGAACTGCCTCCCACCTTTGGGGTGCCTGATACGTGGGTTACTGGCATTATGGCGGGTGGAGACAAGGCACTTCGTCAGGCTATCGAGAAGGCAGAGGATAATGTTGAACAAGGTTGGAAAGACCTGCAGGCTTATCAGCCTACTGCTAATGATACCGTTTTGGGTATTGCCGCCTCTGGTACGACGCCTTATGTGGTGGGAGCTGTCACGCTAGCCAGGCAGAATGGACTGCTTACGGGCTGTATCACCAGTAATTACAACACGCCGTTGGCTCAGGCTGTTGATTTCCCCATTGAGACAATCGTTGGCCCGGAATTTGTGACGGGGTCAAGTCGCATGAAGAGCGGCACGGCTCAGAAGATGGTGTTGAACATGATCTCTACCTCTTTGATGATCAGATTGGGCCGAGTGAAAGGCAATCGCATGGTGAAGATGCAACTGAAGAGTGAGAAACTGATTGATCGTGGTGCTCGTATGCTGATGGAAATCCAAGGCGTGGATTATGAAGAGGCACGGCACCGCCTGCTAAAAGCAGGCAGTGTAGCTCGTGCCATCAAATTATTCTCCTGACGTTAGATCCTCTATCTGATCGATGATCTCCTGATAGTTGTTCTGATTGCGGCAGTGGATCTTATAGCCAATCAGTCCACCGATGGTACCACAAACAATCATCGTGACCATGAAGAACAGGAAGTGTTCACCTGCCAGCTTTATGTATTGGTCGTAGAGGAAATAGCCAAACCACAGGATGGCGGCAGGAATACCAAACTTCAGCCATTCGCTATCCAGCCTCTTGGCTTGAGCCACCTTCTTGTAGGCATCTACAAGATCTCTGTCGTACAGGTTGCTGTTGTGCAGATGACGACCTATGTAAACCGTATATACTAAGGTTATCAGCATCAGTATGCACATTGTTACCCAGACACCAATCGAAGAACCGTTGAGTTTCACGAAAGCCCAGTAACCGTAAGGAATCATCGCCAGGCAGAGAAAGCAAGTAAAGATATAGCGACGGTTGATACTCGAAGTGCTATGCTTGAGTGACTGGCGGATAATACGGTCGTTAACGATCTCCTGTTTTTCCAGTTTCTTCTTCAATGTGGCCATCTGCTGGCGCATATCTTCTAATTCATAATGCTCGTTCATAATGGAGTAATTTTTTAATCGTTTGACATGTTTTTTAACTGCTCTCTGATTCTAAACAGACGGACACTGACATTCTTAGTGCTGATACCGACAATCTGTCCGATTTCCTCGTAAGGAAGGTTTTCGAGCCATAGCAGGACAATCGCTCTGTCGAAGGGTTGCAACTTGGAGATGCGCTTGTGGAGCATGTCCACTTGGCGGGTATCCTCGTCGTTGTCCTTAAAGAGATTGATGTCCATTGTCACCTTGACTGTGGCTGCGCGTCGCTTCTTCCTGTCGAGAGAGATACAGGTGTTGAGGGCAACGCGGTATATCCACGTCTTGATGTCACTTCGATGCTCGAAACTGTCGAACCCTTTCCAGAGATTCACTAGTACCTCCTGAAAAAGGTCGTTCACCTCGTCGGCATCCTGCGAGAACATGTAGCACACAGTATAAATGGTGCTTTTGTGTTCCTTAACGGTTTGCGCAAACTGTTGATCTAATGCATTCATTGTCGTTCTGTTTTTGTAACTTTTTGCCCATTAGACGCAGCAAAGTTACGAAAAACTACACGAACTTTATACTTTTTTTCTAATTTTGTAGATATAAAACAAAGAAAGTTCCATATATTTTCGTACTTTTGCAGCCAATATAAATGAGTCGGGCTATATAAATATGTGGTATGACAAACGATAATCTGTTGTCGCAATCGATCAATTTCCTGAGGTTTCCGCTTATCATAGGGATTCTTTATGTTCACTTTTACCTGGCGAAGACGGGCTTATCCATTCACGGGGTAAAATATGGTGCCGATGCGCCTGACTGGTTTTTCTATTTGAATGTGTTCTGTAGTGGCATCTTGTCTGCTGTCAGCGTTCCTATGTTCTTCTGGTTTTCAGGGCTTCTGTTCTTTTACAAGACAGAATTCTGCCTTGAAGCCTATAAGAAGAAGCTTCGCCGCAGGGTCAGGACGCTGCTGGTGCCTTATATCTTGTGGAACCTGATAGCGATTCTGTGGACTGCCAAGATTTTCGTGCCTGGCTTGTCGTCTTTGTTCTCCAATGCCGATGGTGTGAAACTGAATTTGACGATATGGGGCTTTATCAATTGTTTCTACGACAATAGTCGTGGCTTGTTCTTGGCACCAGAGGTGAATCTGGTAAACCCTGCCATACCGATTAACGGGCCTTTGTGGTATATCCGCGACCTGATGGTGCTGGTTCTGATTTCGCCTGTTTTGTATTGGCTGATTAAGAAGTTGCGTGTTTGGCTCCTTTTGGTGATGGCGGTCTTTTACCTGTTTATCCATCTCCCAGGCTATGCTAACCAGTTCATGGCGCCTGCACTATTCTTCTCTTGGGGTGCTTATTATAGTATCAATAAGGTTGACGTGATAGAGCGTTTCCGCAAGGTCTGGTTTGCACCGCTTGTCTTTATCCTGGTTTCCATCGTTGACTTGGCAACCTATGGTACACCTGTCAGTCTTCTAATGGGTGGTCTGGAACCGTTTATCGGCATTGTATCCCTCATGGTGATTGCTTCCTATTTGTTGGAGAAGGGTAAGGTAAAAGTGAATGAGACATTGGCAAACAGCAGTTTTTTCATTTTTGCCTTGCATACAATGATTATCTTTGAACTGGCGAAGGTTCTGTTTCTGGTTCTTCATCTCCCCGATAGTCCTTATGCCTTATTGGGGTTGTATCTTACCGTTCCCTTTATCACAGCCTTTGTGTGCATTGGGTTATATCTGTTCTTGAAGCGTTTTATGCCTACGCTTTGTAGTTGGCTGACGGGAGGAAGATAGGCACATGAATCAGGCGACGCTCGATTTTATCCGTGAGCATGCTGAGGCTGATGTCCGTCAGTTGGCACTTCGGAAACTCAAGAATCCCGAGGTAGACCTGATGTATGCTTTGGAACAGATAGCCGGGCGCCAGAAAGCGCGTATCAAAATCCCTTCTTGGGCTGTCAAGGATGGGATGATCTATCCGCCTCATCTCTCTATGGAACAATGTTCGAGCGAACAGACGGCGAGATATAAGGCTGGCATTGCAGGAAAAGGTGAACTGTTTGTTGATCTGACGGCAGGTTTTGGGGTAGATACGGCCTTTATCGCCGAAGGCTTCCAGCGGGTAGTCTCCGTAGAGCGACAAGAACGGCTTTGCCAGATAGCGGCTGAGAATCATAAGCGACTGGGATTAAAGCAGATAGAGGTGATCTGTGGAGACGGCATTGCCTATCTTCATCAGATGAGTCATGCTGACTTGCTGTTTATGGATCCTGCTCGTAGAGATGCCCATGGTGGAAGGACTTATGATATCTCTGACTGTGAGCCGAATGTGCTGGAACTGATCGGTGAGATGACAGAGAAGGCAGACAGGGTGATGCTAAAGTTGTCGCCGATGCTTGATTGGCGGAAAGCCGTAGAGGATCTTCAGTCGAGAAAGGTGAGCCCTGTCTTTGTGAACGAAGTCCATATCTTGTCTGTGGCAAACGAGTGCAAGGAACTGCTCTTGATCGTTACAAAGAATGAGAAGCCCCTTCATATCTATTGTGTCAACAACGAGGAAGTGTTTGATTATCAGGCGGGTCAGACAAAACAGGCTCTTATCTGTTCTCGTATTACGAACCCTTGTTTCCTATATGAGCCGAATGCCTCGTTGATGAAGGCGGGTTGTTTTGGGGAGATCTCTGAAAGGTATCAGTTGGCACAGCTTGATGACAATAGCCATCTGTTTGTGGCTGACAGGGAGATTCCGGATTTCCCAGGCAGGTGCTTCGTTGTCGAGCAGATGACTTCCATGAATAAACGGGAAATGAAACAGGCCTTGGCAGGCATTACGAAAGCAAACATTGCCGTAAGGAATTTCCCATTGTCTGTAGCTGATTTGCGCAAGCGCTTGAATATCAAGGATGGCGGTGATGTTTTTATTTTTGCAACAACGGTGGCAAATCTAGGCCATCAGCTTTTTATTTGCCGAAAAAAATCTTAATAATTTTGTTTTTTGCCTCTTTTTCCTTATCTTTGCAACGAATATGATGTTCCCAATCTATATTGCAATAAAAAGAATCTATGATAGAAGATAATAACCTAGTTGAGAATGCTGACGAGCAAGTGCAGTATGGCGACGAGAATATTCGTCATCTGAGTGATATGGAACATGTACGTACTCGTCCTGGTATGTACATTGGCCGTTTGGGTGATGGCTCGTTGCCCGAAGATGGTATTTATGTATTGCTGAAGGAGGTCATCGACAACTCCATCGACGAGTTTAAGATGAAGGCTGGCGACCGCTTGGAAATCAACATCGAGGATAATCTGCGTGTTTCTGTCCGCGACTATGGTCGTGGTATTCCTCAGGGAAAGATGATCGAGGCCGTTTCTGTCCTGAATACGGGTGGTAAGTACGATTCAAAGGCCTTCAAGAAATCCGTAGGCCTGAATGGTGTTGGTGTGAAAGCGGTTAATGCGCTGAGTTCTCACTTTGAGGTACGGAGTTATCGTGACGGCAAAGTCAGAAGAGCCACTTTCGAGAGAGGCGTTATGACCAGCGATGTAACGGAGGATTCTCAGGATGAGAACGGCACATACATCTTCTTTGAGCCTGATAATGATGCCAAACTCTTCAAGGACTACAAGTTCCATGATGAGATTGTGGAGAATATGCTCCGCAACTATACCTATCTGAACATCGGACTGACCATTATGTATAACGGGCGCCGCATCCTCTCACGTCATGGTTTGGAGGATCTGCTGAAGGATCGTATGACCAACGAGGCGCTTTACCCCATCATCCATCTGCAGGGTGAGGATATCGAGATTGCCTTTACCCATGCCAATCAGTATGGCGAGGAGTACTATTCCTTTGTTAATGGTCAGCACACCACGCAGGGTGGTACCCATCAGAGCGCCTTCAAGGAGCATATCGCTCGAACCATCCGTGACTATTTCGGGAAATATGAATACGGCGACATTCGTACTGGTATCGTGGCTGCGATAGCCATCAATGTGGAAGAACCGGTCTTTGAGAGTCAGACGAAGATCAAGTTGGGCTCTCTGCCGATGTCCCCTGGCGGGGTGAGCATCAACAAGTATGTTGGCGATTTCATCAAGCAAGAAGTCGACAACTACCTGCATATCCATCAGGATGTGGCTGAGGCTCTAGAAACCAAGATCAAGGAAAGCGAGCGTGAGCGTAAGGCGATGGCTGGTGTGACAAAACTGGCCCGTGAACGTGCCAAGAAGGCCAATCTCCACAACCGTAAGTTGCGCGACTGCCGTATCCATTTCAGCGATGAGAAGAACGACCGCAAGGAAGAGTCGTGTATCTTCATTACGGAGGGTGACTCTGCCAGCGGCAGCATCACCAAGAGCCGCGACGTGAACACCCAGGCCGTATTCTCGCTGCGAGGCAAACCGCTCAACTCATTCGGCTTGACTAAGAAGGTGGTCTATGAGAACGAGGAGTTCAATCTGCTACAGGCTGCCCTCGACATTGAGGAGGGTCTCGATTCGCTGCGTTATAATAAGGTGATTGTGGCTACCGATGCCGATGTCGATGGTATGCATATCCGTCTGCTCATCATTACCTTCTTCCTGCAGTTCTTCCCCGAACTGATCAAGAAGGGCCACGTATATGTCTTGCAGACGCCACTGTTCCGTGTTCGTAACCGTCGTACGAAGATCAAGAATAAGAAAGCGATTGCCGAAGCGGATGCCAAATCGGATAAGAAGGGCGATTTCATCACCCGTTACTGCTATAGTGAAGAGGAGCGTCAGACGGCTATTAATGAACTGGGGCCAGATCCGGAAATTACCCGTTTTAAAGGTCTTGGCGAGATTTCACCTGATGAGTTTGCGGGCTTCATAGGTCCTGATATGCGTCTGGAGCAGGTCACCCTTCATAAGAACGATCAGGTGCAGAAACTCTTGGAGTACTATATGGGAAAGAATACGATGGAGCGTCAGAACTTCATTATTGATAACTTGGTAATCGAGGAAGACCGTCCGGAAGAAGATGTTTATGATTGATATAAAGAAGACCGCCTTGATGGCGGCAATGCTGTGCCAGAGCCTCCTTGGATCGGCTCAGTTCCGTGTTGGCAATGGTGATGATTCGTCATTGCGCAAACTACAGTTTACAGAGATGGCCATTACCAATCTCTATGTGGATAGTGTTGACGAGAAGAAACTGGTGGAAGATGCTATTCGGGGCATGTTGGATAAGCTCGATCCGCATTCCAGCTATCTCACGCCAAAGGAAGTGAAAAGCCTCAATGAGCCTCTGAATGGAAATTTCGAGGGAATTGGTGTGCAGTTTAATATGATCGAGGATACCCTGCTCGTTATCCAGCCTGTTACGAATGGGCCTTCTGAGAAAGTGGGCATCCTGGCAGGCGACCGTATCGTCTTGGTAAATGATACAGCTATCGCTGGTGTCAAGATGGCGAAGGAGGAGATCATGAAGCGTCTGCGTGGCCCGAAGGGTACGACCGTTCATCTGGGTGTCGTGCGTCAGGGCATCAAGGATATGCTGAAGTTTACTGTTGTCCGTGATAAGATTCCCGTCAAGTCTATTGATGCCACTTATATGATTCGCCCAGGCATCGGCTATATCCGTATTGGTAACTTTGGTGCCACGACTCATCAGGAGTTCTTGGAGAGTCTGGATAAGTTGCGTGAGCAGGGAATGACTGATCTCATTCTCGATCTGCAGGAAAATGGCGGCGGATATCTGAAGGCAGCTGTCGATATCGCCGAGGAGTTCTTGCAGAAGGACGACCTTATCGTCTATACAGAGGGTAGGAGAGTGCCTCGCACAGAATATACTGCCAATGGCGGTGGGGCTTTCCAGACAGGTAAAGTCGTGGTTCTTGTCGATGGCTATACGGCTTCTGCCGCAGAGATTGTCACAGGGGCCATTCAGGATCAAGATCGTGGTGTTGTCGTTGGCCGCCGTACTTTCGGAAAGGGTCTTGTCCAGCGTCCTATCGATCTGCCTGACGGTTCGATGATCCGGCTCACGATAGCCCATTATTATACACCCTCAGGCCGTTGTATACAGAAGCCTTATACCAAAGGTGGCAATAAGGACTATGCGATGGATATGCTGAACCGCCTGAAGAGTGGTGAACTGACCAATGCCGACAGCGTGCACTTCGCTGATTCCCTGAAATATGAAACGCTGCGCAAGCATCGTGTCGTCTATGGTGGCGGTGGTATCATGCCTGATGAGTTTGTGCCTCTCGATACAACCCTTTATACCAAATACCATCGCGAACTGGCAGCCAAGGGCATCGTCATCCAGCAGAACCTCCGTTATGTGGATAATCATCGAAAGGAACTGCAGGGCCGCTGGACATCGTTTGCCGATTTCAAGGCCAACTATGAGGTTCCGCAGGCTTTGATTGACGCCGTTGTCGCCGAGGGGGAAAAGCAGGACGTAAAGCCCCGCGATGAGGCTGAGAAGGCAAAGACACTGCCCTATCTCCGTGTGCAGCTAAAGGCGCTGATAGCTCGTGACCTTTGGGATATGAGCGAATACTTCTCTGTATTCAACGAGCAGAGTGCGATGGTGAAGAAAGCACTCGAGGTACTTGCCGGCGATGATACCTTCTGGCTGGGAGCCGACATCAGCGGCACTTCAGAACTCGAGGCCCGAGGGGTGCAACTCTACAATGCGCAGGGTGAGCCTCGTGAGAATACCGTCCTGATGCGTGAATACGGCCTGAATGCAGCCAGGTTCCGTGTTTGGGTAAATCCTAAAGACGGTTTTTCGAGTAAGGAGGATGTACTGAAGCTGGCCCTTCGTGCCAAAGCGCAGGGAATGGCTATCATGATTGACTTTCATTACAGCGACTGGTGGGCCGATCCTGCCAAGCAGAATATCCCCAAAGCTTGGCAGCAGATGAATTATGAGCAGATGCGTAAGGCTCTGGCCCAGCATACGAGGGAGACTCTCCAGCTCTTGAAGGATAACGGCATCGATGTGAAGTGGGTGCAGGTGGGCAATGAGACGACGCACGGCTTCCTATGGCCGATGGCGCGTGCCGAAGAGCAGATGCAGCACTATGCAGGACTAACCCAAGCTGGCTACGACGCCGTGAAGGAGATCTATCCACGAGCCGTCTGTATCGTACACCTCGATGCTGCCTGCGATCTGAAGCGCTATCAGTTTATCTTCGACGGACTGAAGCAATATGGTGCGAAGTGGGATATGATTGGCTTGAGTGTCTATCCCTATTGGGATATTGATGCGAAGCTGACGAAAGACGAGGACGAGACGCTTACCAAAGCCATTGCCAACATCAATGCCCTCTATAAGACCTATCAGACGCCGCTGATGATCGTGGAGACTGGCTACGATGCCGATCATCCCGAAGCAGGTAAGAAGTGGCTGAAACGCCTTATCAGCGCAGCCCGCACTCAGACTGACGGGCATTGCAAGGGCGTATTCTACTGGGCACCAGAGGCTGAGGGGCAATATCGGCTAGGCGCTTTCCGCAATCATCGCCCAACGGCAATTATGGACGCATTTAAAGACTATTAATATGAACAGGAGTTATCGATGGATTCTTGCTGCTATTCTTATAGGCAGCGGGTTAAGTGCTGAGGCACAGATTGAGAGAACAGCCGACTTCCACAGTCGTTATACGTTGAAGGAGGCTGTCGTTTTGAGTCGTCACAATATCCGTTCACCATTGTCGGGGCCAGAGTCAGCCTTGGGGCGTCTTACGCCCCATGAGTGGTTCCATTGGTCTTCGGGCAAGAGCGAACTGTCATTACGTGGCGGTGTGCTTGAGACGGAGATGGGCCAGTTCTTCCGCAAGTGGCTTGTCAGCGAGGGACTTATGGACGAGAACCATCTGCCTGCTGCAGGCTCAATGCGCTTCTATGCCAACTCCATGCAGCGCACTATCGCCACGGCGCAGTATTTCTCCAGCGGTATGCTCCCTGTGGCCGATGTGGAGATTGAGCACCACTATGACCTGAATACAATGGACCCTGTTTTTACGCCCCAGCTAACTGTTGCGAGCGATGACTATTGTGCAAGAGCCCGCCAGCAGATTGCCGACCTATTCGGTAACGGCTCTCTAGAGGGTATTGGTGATAAGTTGGCTGAGAACTATGCACTCTTGCAGGATGTGCTCGATGTGGAGCAGAGCGCAGCCTGGCAGGCTGGTGAGTTCAGTGGCTTCAAGACTGACGATACCAATATTCTTCTTGAACTGAATAAAGAGCCAAGTATGACAGGCTCGCTCAAGACGGCTTGTAGCGCCAGTGATGCCCTCGTATTGCAATATTATGAAGAGTCCGATGAGCTGAAGGCTGCTTTTGGCCATCAGCTGTCGCTCAGCGATTGGGAGAAGATATCTGCCGTGAAGGATTATTATGGCGATATCCTTTTTACTGCCCCTTTAGTGGCTATAAATGTGGCGCATCCACTGCTGCAGACAATCCTCGAAGAGCTGAAGACAGAGGGGCGACTGTTCACTTTCCTATGCGGACATGATTCAAATCTCGGCAGTGTGCTCGCTGCGCTGGGATTGGCGGAATATACGCTTCCTCAAGCCATCGAGTCGAAGACACCCATCGGTTCCAAGCTTGTCTTTGAGAAATGGGAGGGAGCCGACGGCAGTCAGTATGCCGCCATCAATCTCGTCTATCAGCGTATTGATCAGTTGCGCCAGATGCCCTTGCTCATGCTTGAGAATCCCCCAATGGTGTTCCCGGTAGCTCTTGAGGGCTTGACGGCTAACGAAGATGGTCTCTACAAACTCTCTGATCTTGAAGCCCGTTTTGAGGACCGCATTGCTGCTTACGATGAGTTGCTGACGGACATCAATGCACCTACACGAGCTGGTGCTGGTTCTAAGAAAGCAGCTATCTACAACCTCAAAGGCCAGCGTATCTCAGATGAGCCTACCAACGGTGTATATATTAAAGAGGGCAAGAAAATGCTGAAATAGTCTCGCTATTCTTGATTATTGGATAAAAGAAATCCCCGCTACATGGCGGGGATTTCTTTTCCTGACTTCAATTCCTACTCTAGCGGGATTTCCGGGTGCTGCACAGCCAAGGGCAGATCCTTCTGCGAGAGATAGAACATGTAGAGAATGACAGGCTTAGAGCCTCGGTTCTCGCCGTGGTGGATGGTATTTACCATCTCTACGACTGCCTCGCCCTCATGCACGGTCTTCTCCTTACCGTCCTGTCCGATGATGGTCAGCTCACCCTGCACCAGAATGCCGTAGTTCATTACGGGGTGATGATGCCAGCCCAGCTTCTGACCAGCAGGGAACTCGTATTTCACGGCCACCAGTTCAGGGCGTCCCTGTAAATAGTCAGGTAACTCTACACCGTCCCAACTCTGGCTGGTGCGAATCAGTTCGGTAGACTGTACCGAATTAACGGGATTGTCGCTTTGGGCATTAGCTTCTTTGCAGGCCGTAACGACAGCCACTGTGCTGCAGATAGTGAAGATGGCGGCAAGCATCCATAGTTTACTTCTTTTCATTTCTTCAGTTATTATAAAGTTATAGATTTACGAGGAACGAAAGGCCCAGGGTCACATAATTCATGTGCTTTTTCATCTTGTATTCCCTGGCTTCAAATCCTAGGCCGTCGGCATAGTCGCCTACGGTTTCCATTAATACGTTTGCGCCACTTGTCACACCTTTCTCCATAAAGTGGAAGGGGTCGTATTTCGCTGTGAAGTTCTTTCGGGTGTAGTCGTAGTCGCAGAACAGACGCCATGAGAAGTTAGACTTGTACTTATACGTCAGCGAGATGCCTGTGCCAAACGACGTCGATGATTCGGCACCGATTGTCAGGTATTCCCAATCTTCAGTCCATTTCTCACCTGTATTGTTAGGATACTCCAGATTGTTGATCGACAAGGATGGGTCGCCGTCTATCTGCTGGTTTGGCCTGTTGTCAAGTGTCATCGAGTAGCTGATATCCTTCTTGTTACCTTCTGCATGGCCGTCGATGTCAAGCTCCTGGGTGATAGAGCGACCAATCAAGGCCTTGGTGCCCAGGGCGAAGTGACTGCTGAGCGGGAGGTTGAAGTACACACCTACACTACCCGTAAACTCGGTAATATGGTCGCTCTTCACGGTGCCATAGATGTCTGTGACGGGGGCATTGGCATTCCATGCAGTCTCTGAATTCGTGTCATAACCGATCTTGTTCATATAAGTAACCCAGTTCTCGATTTCAGTACTAGTAGCGGGGTAGTCCTCAGGTTTAAGTGTCTGATAGGTTGTCCGCAAGCCTTCCCAGGCATACATATCTTCCCATGCAGCATAGTCGGTAAAGTCTCCGAAGTCTTTGGCAGACTGGGCTCTCACTCTCAGACGACCGCCGACGCCGATGTATTTGTTGAAGAAGTAGGCTCCTTCTGCATCCACCACCGTAGCGGCACGGAACTTGATGGTTCTCTTATCGCCATTGTCTTCGAACTCGAGATCCTTACTTCCCAGGCCCACACCCATTGAGATGCTGAAGAACGACGGGTTTTCACTATTCAGGATAAGATCGTTGCGCAGCAGGCCTTTCTGCTTGAAGAGCAGGTCACAGAGGGCATAGCCTAACTCAGTAGACATGATACCGATGCCGGCACCCGACATCACATCGCTAATCCAGTGACGGTTGTTCAGCACACGCATCACACCTGTGGCTGTGGCCACACCGTAGCCGGCTACCGACCACCAGGGTGAACGCGTCAGACCATACTCTTTATGCAGCAGCGAGGCACCTACGAACGCTGTGGCCGTGTGGCCAGAGGGCCAAGAGTTGGCTGAAGAGCCGTCAGGACGCATTTCCTTGGCGGTGTACTTGATTCCATTGACCAAGCCGGCCATGATACCGTATGACATCAACGAACTGGCAAGCAGGCGGGGCCAGTCGCTGCGGCCCTCATAGCCACCAAGTTTCAGTCCTACTACCATAGCGGGGCCGAAGAACTGTGTGTAGTCGTCGATACCTGTCTTGAAGTCCGTCAATAGCTGCGTATTCTTCTTGCCGCCTTGCTCTGCCTTTGCATTGACACGGAACATAGCCTTGTCGCCCTTGATGGCCCAGCCTGCAACGAACAGGGGGATACCGACGAAGGTCATGTCGTCCATAAACTTGTAGGGCTTGACGCCTGGATTCGTCTTCGACTTGAAGAAGTCAAAATCCATCTTCGGACTTTCAGAAAGTGAAACCATATCAAGACGGGTGGAATTTAGTTCGGGCAGATCCACCAGTTCAGCCTTCATTTCAGGTGTCTCCAGTGTGAGGGGAGACATGTCAAAACGATTGTCTGCGTTGGCCTGAACTGTCAGGGCAACAGCAAGCATTGTTAAATAATGTCGGATTTTCATTGTGATATTGTTTTGAATTAAATTAATAACTACTTATTGGCTTGTTCCCGTTCATTCAGATTGTCTGTGAATGTCTTGGTCAATATGTTGCTCCACTTCTCTGATAATTATATTAATAGAGTGTTCCTAGATCGGTTTCTAGTACCATCATGCAAATATAAAGAATAATATTGGAACGGGTAGGGGCGCACCTATACAATTTAACATAAATAAAATAAAAATAACACCTTTTCAGGAATCGCGTTGTGTTGGGGCTCGAATGGTTACGGTTACAGTTGTAACCATGTAACCTTTTATTGGTATGCCATTTTGAAATTAGTTTACAATATGAAATCATGCCCTACAAACACCGAGTTTGCCGTAATGTAAGCACTGGTTTCATTACGACAAACCACCCTTTTAGTCCCTATAAACTCAGAGTTTGCTAACGATAAACTTAGCGCCTTGTAACTGGTTGTATGTCAGATGGATACATATTGGTGCCTTTAAATTGGCTATTTTGAAATTAGTTTACAAAATTAACCTGTCAAATCTCAAAAGGTTACATGGTTACAACTGTAACCGTAACCGTTTGGCATTAAAAAAAGTGCTCACAAGGTGTCGTGCACTTTGTGAGCAGGTTAATAGTTAATAGATTTTTTATCGCCAAGGATTCTCGAAGGCTACGGGGCCGTTCTCGAGCTTCTGGCATACGATTTCGATGTCCTCGTAGTGCTCCTCGCCGTCTGCCCAGTACTCCTTGTACTTCACGCAGTAGCAGCCTGTGCCCTTCAGCTCCTTCATGTCCTTACCGTCG